>NZ_JBKHAQ010000024.1:0-31261 GCF_046542825.1 Rhodosalinus sp.
TGGTGCCGAGGGACGGAATCGAACCGCCGACACGACGATTTTCAGTCGTCTGCTCTACCAACTGAGCTACCTCGGCCTCGCCGGCTGGGTTTAGTGCAGCCTCGGGGGGGTGTCAACGCGGTTCCGGCAGGGTGTTCATCGGGGGAACGCAAGCCCTTGGGAGCGGGTTTGACGGATATGCCGCGTGCCCGGAGACCCGCCCAATGACCGCCCCCTTCGCTGTCGTCGTCAATCCCGCCTCCGGCGAGCCGGCCGGGCGCGAAGGCCGGACGGAACGGCTGCGCCGGCGCTTCGCGGAGGCGGGCCTCGAGGCCGATATCCACCCCACCGGCCGCGGCCGGTCGCCGGGCGAGGCGGCGCGCGCCGCCGTCCGGTCCGGGGCTGCGACCGTGGTGGCGGCGGGCGGCGACGGGACCGTGTCGGGCGTGGCCGATGCGCTGGTCGCCGCGCCCCGCCCCGCGCGGCTCGGGGTCGTCCCGCTGGGGACGTTCAACTACTTCGCCCGCGGTCTCGGGCTGCCGCTCGACGAGGATCGGGCGATCGCGGTGCTTGCGGGCGGGCATCTGCGCGAAGTCCACCCGGGATGCGTCAACGGCAGGGTGTTTCTCAACAACATGAGCCTTGGCCTCTATCCGTCCATTCTCGAGCGGCGGGAGGGGATCTATGCGCGCTGGGGCCGCTCCCGCATCGCGGCCTACTGGTCCGTCGTGCTGGCGCTGGCCGGAATGCAGCGGCCCATGCGCCTGTCGCTGACCCTCGACGGGCGGACCCGCCGGCTGCGCACGCCACTTCTCTTCGTCGCGCGGTCGGCCTTCCAGCTCGAGACCTACAATCTCGAGGGCGCCGAGGCCGTGCGCGCGGGCGGTCTTGCCGTCTTTGCCGCGAGCGGCACGCGGCGGCGCGACCTGGCCCGTGCCGCGCTCGCCCTTGCGCGCGGCAAGCCGGAGCGCGGCGATCACTTCGCCCTTGGCACCGCGCGACGACTGGTCATCGGTACCGGGCGTTCCCGCAGCCTGGTCGCCCGCGACGGCGAGCGCGAATGGATGCAGACCCCCCTGCGCGTGGCGCCCGCGCGATCGGCGCTGGACGTGCATGTGCCGCAGGAAGACGCTGGATGAGACGCATCGTTCATCTGTCCGACCTGCACTTCGGCCGCGAGACGCCGGAATTGCTGGCCCCCCTGCTCGCTGCCGTCCGCGAGGCAGAACCCGACCTGGTCGCGGTGACAGGCGACCTGACGCAGCGGGCGCGCCGCGCGCAGTTCGAGGCCGCCGCGCACTTTCTCGACGCCCTGCCCGCGCCGGTCCTCTGCGTGCCGGGCAACCACGACATCCCCCTCGACCGGCCCGACCTGCGTCTCCTGCGGCCCTTCGCCCGCTATCGCCGCCATGTTTCGCGCGATCTTGCGCCGGTGTGGCAGGATCCGGCGCTGATGGTGCAGGGTCTGAACACCGCTGACCCCTTGGCCTGGCAGCGCGGGCGCGTGCGCCGGCGGCACCTGAGGCGCGCCTGCCGCGCGTTTCCCGGCTCGGGGCGGCTGAACGTGCTCCTCGCGCACCATCCCTTCGGCCAGTCGCCCGGCAGCGGCAAGAAACTTATGCGCAACGCGCGCCGTACGCTCGAGACGCTTGCCGACTGCGACGCACACCTCGTGCTGTCGGGACATCTCCACCGCTGGCTCGCGGAACCCTTCGTCGAGCGCAAGGGCGGCACCCGCGTTCTGCAGGTGCATGTCGGGACGGGTATCTCGACCCGGCACCGCGGACAGGGCAACGATTTCGCCGTGATCACGCTGGACGGCGGGCAGATCGGCGTGACGCGGATGCTCGCGGATCAGGGTCGTTTTCGCCGCGACGCGGGTTTCGCCTTTGTCCGCGGCGACTCTGGCTGGCGCACGAGTGCTGCCCCGGCGATCCCGCGCGAGAGCTAGACCCGCGATCGGGCGATGGCGGCGCGGCGGAGCGCCGACGCGGCCTTGCCCGTGACGCGGTCGGCGATGCGGCGCGGCCGGCCGCCGCATAGGGCCCCCGGTCGGATGAAGGACCGTGGCGTTCAACAAGACGCGGCGCGCGGGCGGCTGCCCTTGGCTCCACAGGCCCGCGCGTTCGCTCCGGTGCTTCGGCCCATGGAAGGACGGTCGGTTCGGCACTTCGGCGGCCCGTTTTTGTTGCCAGCAAGGCCGCCCCGCAACGGCCGCCCCGTTGTGGCCCGGACGTGCCGGTGCCCCCGCCTGCCAAGCGCCGGCAGGGCCCACTGGCGGCGACATGCCCGCCATCTGTTCCATCGGGCGCAAGTGTCGCCAGCAGATTGCGCGACGACGACTGGGCGTCACGCAGATCGATATGCCAAACTCGTCATTCCTGACGAAGAACGCCCGGTCCGGCGCCGCCCGGCGCGCTACCAGATGTCGCTTGACGGGGACGCGCATGGGCTACGACACGCAGCCGGAGGCGAGCCAATTCATCGTCGGGATCCGTGTCGAAGACCGCGACGGCGCGCCGCTTTCGGTGATCTACTCCGCCACGGGCGCGTCCGTCTTCCCGGACCGGAATACTCTGGGGCGGAGAAATACTCTGGGGCGGAGAATGCCGCGCGAGCGGCAGAGCGGGGGCAGCCCGCCGTCCCTTTCCCGCTCAATCCTCGAAAAGCCCGGGCTGGCCCGGCGGCGCAGGCGGCGCGAGGCCCAGGTGCGTCCAGCCGCGCTGCGCCAGCATCCGCCCGCGCGGCGTGCGCTGGATCAGCCCCTGCTGCAGCAGGTAGGGCTCGATCACCTCCTCGAGCGCGTCGCGGCTTTCCGACAGCGCGGCCGAGATCGTCTCGATCCCCACAGGGCCGCCCATGTAGCTCTCCGCGATCAGCCGCAGGTAGCGGCGATCGGCCGAATCGAGGCCCAGCCCGTCCACCCCCAACCGTGTCAGTGCGCCGTCGGCAAGCGCGCGGGTCACCCGCCCGTCGCCCTCGACCACGGCGAAATCCACCACCCGGCGCAAGAGCCGCCCGGCGATGCGCGGGGTGCCGCGCGCGCGGCGCGCGATCTCCTCCGCGCCGGCCCGGTCGGCCGGAACGCCCAGCTTCACGGCGTTGCGGGCGACGATCTCGGTCAGCTCTTCGGCGGCATAGAATTCCAGCCGCACGGGGATGCCGAAGCGATCGCGCAGCGGCGTGGTCAACAGCCCCAGCCGCGTGGTCGCCCCTACCAGCGTGAAGGGCTGCAGCTCGATCCGCACGGTGCGCGCCGCCGGCCCCTCGCCGATCACGAGATCGAGCTCGAAATCCTCCATCGCCGGGTAGAGGATCTCCTCGACCACCGGGTTCAGCCGGTGAATCTCGTCGATGAAAAGGACGTCGCGCGCCTCGAGATTGGTGAGAATCGCGGCCAGATCGCCGGCCCTGGCCAGCACCGGCCCGCTCGTCATGCGGAAGTTGACACCCAGTTCGCGCGCGACGATCTGCGCGAGGGTGGTCTTGCCAAGGCCCGGCGGACCGAAGAACAGCGTGTGATCCATCGCCTCGCCGCGCTGGCGGGCGGAGTCGAGAAAGACGCGCAGGTTCGCCCGCGCCTCCGCCTGACCGATGAACTCCGACAGCGCGAGCGGCCGCAGCGCACGGTCCGCATCGCCCGCCTGAGGTTCGGGGCGCAGGGTGGGATCGGGGCCCGCCGTCATCGCTCTTCCAGCCCGTGCGGGCTGTCATCGCGAAGAGGACCCGTGAGGGACCGATGAGCGCGCATCTCTCCTATCCCTTCGGCGCCAGCCGCCCGAGCGCGGCGCGGATCAGCGCGGCGGTGTCGGCCTCCGGCGTCTCGTGCTGCGCCTCGGCGACGGCGGCCGCCGCCTCGCCGGGGGCGTAGCCCAGATTGCCCAGCGCCGACAGCGCCTCTGCCCGCGCGGGCGCCGAGGTGACGGGGCGCGTCGCAGGTGCAACCGCAGGCCCCGCCGCGTCGGCTGCAACAGGCGCTGTCGGTTCGGAGACCCCCGCGTGATCCAGCGCCATGACCCCCGGCGCCTTGTCGCGCAGTTCGTTGACCACGCGCTGCGCCGTCTTGGGACCGATCCCCTTCGCCGCCTTGATCGCGGACCAGTCGCCCAGCGCCACCGCACGGCTCACCCCGTCCGCGCCCAGCGCGCCCAGGATCGCCAGCGAGGCCTTGGCCCCCACCCCCTGCACCCGCATCAGCAGGCGGTGCCATTCCCGTTCGCCCAGCGTGAGAAAGCCGTAGAGCTGCAGCAGGTCCTCGCGCACCAGCAGATCGGTCCAGAGCGCCACCGCCTCGCCCGGTCCCGGCAGCGCGCCCAGGGTGCGCTCCGAGCAGTGCACCACATAGCCCACGCCGCGCACATCGATCAGCACGTGATCCTCCGCGCGATACTCGATCCGCCCGGCAAGCCGCCCGATCATCGCGCCGCCCCCGCCAGCGCGTGCAGCCGACGGCCCCGCGCGTGATGGGCATGGCAGATCGCCACCGCCAGCGCATCCGCGGCATCAGGCCCCGCAAGCCGCACGCCGGGCAATTGCATCCGCACCATGTGCTGGACCTGCTCCTTCGCCGCATGACCCACGCCCACGACGGTCTTCTTCACCTGGTTGGGCGCGTATTCGTCCACGGGGAGCCCTGCCTGCGCCGGCACCAGCAGCGCGATGCCGCGCGCCTGTCCCAGCTTCAGGGTGCCGGCCGCGTCCTTGTTGACGAAGGTCTGCTCGACCGCGGCGCAATCGGGGGCGAAGCGCGCGACGATATCGGCAAGCTGCGTGTGCAGCGCAAGCAGGCGTGCCGCCAGATCGCCCTCGCCCGAGAGGCAGTGCCCGTTGCCAAGGTGCGAAAGGCGCCCACCCTCGGCCTCGATCACCCCCCACCCGAGGGTGCGCAAGCCCGGATCGATCCCCAGAACCCGCATGTACGCCCCTGCCTGTTGCTTTTCCGACGCACTAGCACGAAACGCGAACGCCCGCCAATGGGGAAAGCGGCCGTGGCCTGTTTGCGACGCCGGTGTCGCGCTTGGGACACCGGCCGTCCGAAAGCGACACGCCGAGGCCCGGAGACGACAGGAATAAAGCGGATTTTTGCCGGGAATTCAGAGTATTGCATCGTGTCAAGAGGCATGTCGCCGCTGCATGTGACCCATGCAAAAAATGCTCATTGTGCGGTCGCGCCGGCCCGCCTAACTGCGTCCTGTCAGACACAGGAGCACGCAGGCTCCGCGCAGGCACAGGAGGCTGGAAATGGCTGCATTCGACACCGCCCGTACAACCTACGGCAAGCCGGCCGTGCCCGGCCGCATGTCGTTCGGATTCCCCGGAATGCTGGGGGCGCTGGCGGCATGGAACGACGCACGCGTCACCCGCAAGGCTCTCTCGAAGCTCAGCGACCGGGAACTCGAGGATATCGGCCTGACCCGCGGGGAAATCGACCGGATCGGCTGATTCAACGCCGGTGCGCGCGCCGGCGGTGACAGGACGACACGCGCGAGGCCCGGCCGGATCGGCTGGGCTTTCGCTTGTCCGGGACAGTGACGCACCGGAAGAATCGCGCCGGACGATGGATGTCAGTTCAGGAACGGCCAGAGTTGCGCGGCGACCCATTCGGTCGCCGGGTCGATCTCCATCGCCCAGGCGCCGCCCTGTTCGATGACGGTGCCCGAACGCAGCAGGGCGAGACGGTCCTCGTAGAGTTCCTGCCCGAGGTGGGCCAGAACCAGCCCCTTGAACACGACGAACCCGGCCGCGACAAGCAACAGGCCGCGCAGCGGCAGCCTCAGCCCCCGGCGCTTCGGGCGGAACGTGACCAGGCCGGTGCTGTCGATGTAGGGCACCGCGCCGCGCGACAGACGGCGGTTTCTGCGCTGAATACGCCGCAGGCGCTCGTCGAATTCGATTTGGGCCATGGCAGCCTCCGATACCGGCCCCCACCGGTATGCTCCTCATGTCGGCCGAAAATGTGGCAAGAATGGGGCAAACGTGTCAATTGCCCAGAAGATTGCGGGTGAATTATGACATCTTTCGGAACTGCAGGGTAATCCAATCTACAATTCTTTCACTCTTCTCGAGACTGAAGCCGTGGCGTGCATAATGCGCCGCCACATCGTCGCCTTGTTCGGTGAGAAGTCCCGAGAGAATCAGTCGCCCGCGGGGCGAACAATGCGCCGCCATGTCCGGCGCCAGCGCGATGAGGGGCGCTTTCAGGATATTCGCGACAATCAGGTCGAAGGGCGCCGCCGCCGCCAGGTCGGGATGCCGGAACCCCTCTGCCACGCGGCAGGCAACGCGGCCCGCGAGCCCGTTTGCCGCAAGATTGGCCTCGGCGACCTCCACCGCGACCGGGTCCATGTCCGAGGCGATCACCCGCGCCTCCGGCCAGAGCCGCGCCGCCGCCATCGCCAACACCGCGGTGCCGCAGCCGATATCCGCGACCCGCGCGGGCGGCGGTGCGTCGGACAGGGCGTCCAGCGCCCGCAGGCAGCCCTGTGTCGTGCCGTGGTGCCCGGTGCCGAAGGCCATGCTCGCCTCGATCAGCAGCGGCTCGGCATCTTCCGGCACACCGTCGGCGTCGTGCGATCCGTGCACGAAGAACCGGCCCGCCACCACCGGCGCAAGTTCGCGCCGGACATGCGCGACCCAGTCGGTCTCCGGCAACACCGAGACCGTGAAGCGCGCCGCGCCATGTGCCGCGGCCAGCAGCGCCAGCGCCACCTCATCCGGTGCCGCGTCGAAATAGGCCCCCACCTCCCACAGGCCCGAGCCATCCTCGATCTCGAAGACGCCGACCCCGGTGGGCGCGGGCTCCAGCGCCTCCAGCGCCTCGCCCAGTGCCTCGGCGGCATCGCGGCCCGAGAGAGTGGTCAGCGCGGTATAGGTGGGCATGGATGATCTCCGCTAGGGGGGGCTGGAGGCTCGTGGCAGCGACGGTGACCAACGTCAAGCGGGGCGCTCGCCCTGCGCGATACATCGACGCCTGCCGCGGCGCCCGGGCGTTCCGGCGCAAGTCATGCGGGCTGCGCCAGCCGGTCCGCAACCGCCGAAGTCCCGCATCTCAGGTCGCGGGCGCGGCACCCATCGGCGCTGCACCACAGACAGCGCGGCGTTCGCAACCGGTGGCCGGCACACCTTCGAAGGGCGACATAGGCTGCCACCCGCAGAGCCCCGGACGCCGGACCCCAGGCACCGGGCCGGCGGTCATTTTCGCGCAACGTGATCTGCATCAAGGCGGCGACCTCCCGGACATGGCACGAACCGCCCTGTCCGGCCCTGTGCGACGGAGGCGGCGACATGGACATAATCCCCCTGCTCGAGCGGATCGGCGAGGCGCCCGCGGCGGCGCTCTTCGGGGTGCTGACCGGCCTGATCTTCGGCGTGGCGGCGCAGCGGTCGCGCTTCTGCCTGCGCGCGGCGACGGTCGAATTCGCGCGTGGCCGGCTGGGCGACAAGGTGGCGGTCTGGCTGCTGACCTTCTCGACCGCGCTGGTCTGGGTGCAGGCGGCGGCGCTGACAGGGCTGTTGCGCCCCGACGACGCGCGCATGATGGCGGTGCCGGGCAGCTGGTCCGGCGCGATCATCGGCGGGCTGATGTTCGGCGCGGGCATGGTGCTGGCGCGCGGCTGCTCGGGGCGGCTGCTGGTGCTGGCGGCGACGGGCAACCTGCGCTCGGTGGTCTCCGGCCTGATCTTCGCGGTGGTGGCGCAGATGGCGCTCGCCGGCTGGCTCACGCCGGCGCGCGACCGTCTGGCGGGGCTCTGGATCACGGAAGGCGGTCAGAACCTGAACCTGCTGACCTGGGCGGGCCTGCCGCAGTGGGGCGGGCTTGCGCTTGGGCTTGCCATCGCGGCGGTCGCGCTCGAGCTTTCCCGGCGCAACCGGATCGGCCCCGCGCGGCTGGTCTTCGCCTCGGGCGTCGGCTTCTCGGTGGCCGTGGGCTACTGGCTGACCTTTTCGCTCGCTCAGGTGGCCTTCGACCCGGTGACCATCGAAAGCATCACCTTCACTGGCCCCTCTGCCAGCACGCTGATGTTCACCCTCGACCGGGCGGCGATCCTCGACTTCGACATCGGTCTCGTGCCGGGCGTCTTCCTCGGCGCGTTCCTTGCGGCATGGTGGGGCCGGGAGCTGAAGTTCCAGGGCTTCGAGAGCGAGATCAGCATGCGCAAGGCGATGGTCGGCGCGGCGATGATGGGCTTCGGGGGCATGCTTGCGGGGGGCTGCGCGATCGGGGCGGGCGTCACCGGCGGCTCGATCTTCGCGGGCACGGCCCTGATGGCGCTCTTCTGCATGTGGCTGGGTGCAATCGTGACGGATGTCCTGGTCGATCAGCGGGCCGCGGCGCAGGCGGCGTGAGCGCCGTCTTTCAATGGTCTGAAAATACCCATTCCGCGCGCCGCTGCGACGCCGGGCCCGCGGCTGGGCACGGGCCTGGGTATTTCCGGACCATTGAAGGATCTAGAAGAAGCTCTGCGGGTCGATGTCCACGGCAAGGCGCAGGGGCGGTTTCACCTCGACCTGCGCGATCCAGTCCGAAAGCGCGCCCTGCAACGGGGCACCTTTCGCCGCCTTGACCAGCAGGCGCACGCGGTGGCGGCCGCGGATCCGGGCGATGGGCGCGGGCGCCGGGCCCCAGACCTGCGCGCCGATGCGTCTGAGCGGCGCATCGGCGCGGGCAAGCGCCTGCGCCAGCTCGAAGACCGGCTGCGGTTCGGGGCCCGACAGTATGATCCCCGCCAACCGGCCGTAGGGCGGCATCCCTGCCGCCTGCCGCGCCGCGGCCTCGGCGCGCCAGAAGCCCTCCTCGTCGCCGGCGAGGATGGCGCGGATCACCGGATGCTCGGGCTGGTGGGTCTGCAGCAGCGCCACGCCGGGCTTTTCGGCCCGCCCCGCGCGCCCTGCCACCTGCCGCATGAGCTGGAAGGTGCGCTCCGCCGCCCGCAGGTCCGAGCCGTGCAAAGCGAGGTCGGCGTCGATCACCCCCACCAGCGTGAGCAGAGGGAAGTTGTGACCCTTGGCGACGAGCTGCGTGCCGATCACGATGTCGGCGCCGCCTTCCGCGATGGCGGCGATCTCGGCCTTGAGCGCGCGGGCCGAGGCGAAGAGGTCGGAACTGAGCACCGCAAGCCGCGCGCCCGGAAAGCGCGCCGCCGCCTCCTCGGCCAGCCGCTCGACGCCGGGACCGATCGCGGCGAGGCTGTCCTCCTTGCCGCACTCGGGACAGGCGGCCGGCGTCGGGATCGACTCGCCGCACTGGTGGCAGACGAGACGCCTGAGAAAGCGGTGTTCGACCAGCCGCGCGTCGCAGTGCGGGCACCCGATCTGATGCCCGCAGGCGCGGCAGAGCGTGACCGGGGCATAGCCGCGCCGGTTGATGAAGAGCATCGCCTGCTCGCCCGCCTCGATCCGCGTCTCGACCGCGCGCGCCAGCGTCCCGGATATCCAGCGGCCGGCGGGCAGCCCCTCTGCGCGCATGTCGATGGCCCGCATCTCGGGCAGGACCGCGCCGAAGCGCGCGGGCAGTTCGAGCCGCGCGTATTTGCCGGCCTCTGCATTGGCCCAGCTTTCCAGCGAGGGCGTGGCCGAGGCCAGCACCACCTGCGCCCGGGCCAGCGAGGCGCGCAGCACGGCCATGTCTCGCGCGTTGTAGAGCACCCCGTCCTCCTGCTTGTAGGAGCTGTCGTGCTCTTCATCCACGACGATCAGGCCCAGATCGGCGAAGGGCAGGAAGAGCGCAGAGCGCGCGCCCACCACCATCTGCGCGCCGCCCTCGCCCGCCATGCGCCAGACGCGGCGCCGTTCGGTCATCGTGAGGCCCGAGTGCCATTCGGCCGGCCGCGCGCCGAAGCGCGCCTCGACCCGGGCGAGGAATTCGGCTGTCAGCGCGATCTCGGGCAAGAGGACCAGCGCCTGCCGGCCCTGCGCAAGGCATTCTGCCACCGCCTCGAGATAGACCTCGGTCTTGCCCGAGCCGGTGACGCCCTTGAGCAGCGTGGTGCCGTAGCCGCCCGGCGCCAGCGCCGCGCGCAGCCGGGCGGCCGCCGGCGCCTGATCCTCGCTCAGCGACTTGCCGCGCACCTGCGGGTCGAGCCGGGGAAAGGGCGCGTCGCGCGGCGTCTCGATCTCGGCCACCGCGCCCTGCGCGACAAGGCCCTTGACGACCGAGGACGAGACACCCGCCTCGTCGGTCAGTTCGCGCAGAGTCAGACCGGATTCGGCCGCCTCCAGCACCTCCAGCACGCGTTCGCGCGCCTCGGTCATGCGCGTGGGCGCCGCGTCCCCCAGGCGGTAGAGCCGCTGCATCGACGGCGGATCGCCCAGCCCCGGCGCGCGCGTCGCCAGCCGCAGCATCGCGGGCAGCGGCGTCAGCGTGTAGTCCGCCGCGCGTTCGAGAAACCCGCGCAGCTCGGCGCGCATCGGGGCCGCGTCGAGCACGCGCAGCAACGGCCGCAGCTTCGCCTCCGGCACCTCGCCGCTGCCCGGCCCCCAGACCACGCCCAGGACGCGGCGCGGCCCCAGCGGCGCCTCGACGAAGGCGCCCGCGCGCACGCCGCCTTCGGGCGCGCGATAGTCGAAGGGCCGGCCCAGCGGCTGCGTCGTCAGAACGGCGATCCGCGCGCCTTCGGGGTAGAAGGCGGACGGATCGGAACGCGGGGTCGGGGCTTTGCTCATGGCCGCAACCGGAGTAAACGCGACGGCGACAGAGGCCAAGCCGCAACCGCGTTCACCGAAAGAGAGACCCATGAAATTCTTCGTCGACACCGCCGACATCGCGGCCATCCGCGAACTCCACGAACTTGGCGTCGTGGACGGCGTCACCACCAACCCCTCGCTGATCATGAAGTCGGGCCGCGACATCCGCGAGGTCACCGCCGAGATCTGCGCCCTTGTGGACGGCCCCGTGAGCGCCGAGACCGTCGCGCCGGACGCCGACGGCATGGTGGCCGAGGGGCGCGAGCTTGCGAAGATCGCGGACAACATCGCGATCAAGGTGCCGCTCACCTGGGAGGGGCTTAAGGCCTGCAAGACGCTTTCGGACGAGGGGCGCATGGTCAATGTCACGCTCTGCTTCTCCGCCGCGCAGGCCCTGCTGGCCGCCAAGGCGGGCGCCAGCTTCATCTCGCCCTTCATCGGGCGGCTCGACGACATCAACCTCGACGGGCTGCAGCTCATTGCCGACATCCGCGAGATCTATGACGCGCACGGCTACGAGACAGAGGTGCTGGCCGCCTCGATCCGTTCGGTCAACCACATGACCGAATGCGCCAGGATCGGCGCCGACGTGGCCACCGCGCCTCCCGCGGTGATCAAGGCGATGGCCGCCCACCCGCTGACCGACAAGGGGCTTGCCGCCTTCCTCGCCGACTGGGAAAAAACGGGGCAGAAAATCCTCTGAGCGCGTGCTAGTGTGTCTGAAAAACCAGAGGCACGAGGCATGAGCAGCACTACAGCCCTGATCGACCCGTCCCTGCGGGCGCGCCTGATCGCGTCGCCGGAAACCATCCTCGAAGACGCCGAAGTGATGCGCGCGCTGGTCGCGGCGAACGAGCGCACGATGGGCGCCAACATCGTCGACATGCGCGGCATCGCCATGGAGCGGCTGGAAGCGCGGCTCGACCGGCTGGAAGAGACGCACCGCAGCGTCATCGCCGCGGCCTACGACAACCTCGCCGGCACCAACCAGGTGCATCGCGCGATCCTGCGGATGCTCGATCCCGCGGATTTCGCGGCATTCCTTGCCGATCTCGAGGGCGAGGTCGCGGCGATCCTTCGGGTCGAGGCGCTGCGGCTGGTTCTTGAGTCCGCGCAGGGTCAGGTCGACCCGGTGCTGTCACGGCTGGGCGGCGTGCTGCGCGTGACCGAGCCCGGGTTCGGCCCGCGCTACCTTGGTGCGGAGGGCCCGGTGCCCCGCCCCGTGACGCTCCGCCAGATCGACGGCGGCGCGCGCCGGCTCTACGGGGATGCGGCGGCAGAGCTTCGATCCGAGGCCGTGATCCGGCTGGACCTGGGCGAGGGCCGGCTGCCCGGCTACCTGCTGATGGGATCCGAGGATCCGCACCAGTTCAGCCCGCAGCACGGCACCGACCTGCTGGCCTTCTTCGGCGGCGTCTTCGAGCGCACGATGCGGCGCTGGCTGGCGTGATCTCGAAGGGGGCCGCGGAGGCGCTGGAGGGGTGGCTGGCCGCGCGCCGGGCGCTTCGCGGCGGCGCGCCCAACACGGAGGCGGCCTATCGCGCCGATGTCGCGGATTTCATGGGCTTTCTGGCCGAGCATCACGGCGGGCCGCAGGGCCGCGCGGCGCTGGCGCGCGCGGGGCTTGGCGACGTGCGCGCCTGGCTTGCACGGGGGCGCGCGGGGGGCGCGGGACCACGCACGCTTGCCCGGCGACTTTCGGCGCTCAAGAGCTTCTACCGCTGGCTGGCCGAGACGGACGGCTTCGACGCCTCCGCGATCCTTGCCGCGCGCGCGCCGAAGTACCCGCGCGGCCTGCCCCGCCCGCTTGCAGAGGAGGCGGCACGCGAGCTGCTGGACACCGTGGGTCTGCAGCACGCGGAAGCCTGGATCGCCGCGCGCGATGCGGCGGTTGTGACGCTGCTTTACGGCTGCGGCCTGCGGATCGCGGAGGCGCTGTCGCTGAAGGGCCGCGACTGGCCCTTCGGCGAGAGCCTGCGCATCACCGGCAAGGGGGGACGGACGCGGCTGGTGCCGCTCATCCCGGCCGCGCGGGAGGCGGTGGGAGCGTATCTGCGGCTCTGTCCCTTCGCCCTGGAACGCGATGCGCCTCTCTTTCGCGGGGCTCGCGGCGGCGAGCTGAACCCCCGCCTCGTGCAGAAGGCGACCGCGCAGGCGCGCGCGCAGTTGGGCCTGCCGGCCTCGGCCACGCCGCACGCCCTGCGCCACAGCTTCGCCACCCATCTGCTGGCCGCGGGCGGCGACCTGCGCGTGATCCAGGAACTGCTGGGGCATGCCTCGCTCTCCACGACGCAGGGCTATACCGCGGTGGACACCGCGCGGCTGATCGAGGTCTACGAGGCCGCCCACCCCAAGGCGCGGGGCGCCGGCGGCTGAAGTCCGTGCCGGAACCGGCCGCCGACAGGGGGCGCTGCCCCCTCGGCCCTTGCGGGCCTCACCCCCGGGGTATTTCGGGCAAGAGGAAGGACTGGGGGCGCGGCCTCTGCCGCTTCCGGACGGACATGTTTTCCGGATGGACACGAGGCGTGCCAGCGCACGGCGGGCACGCCACGGCGGTTGAACCGGTCCGCGCTTTCCGCCATGAGGGGCGCCATGTCTCCGACCGTGCAGGCGATCCTCGTCCATCTCTTCACCGCCACGGGCGCGGTCTTCGCGATGCTGGCGATGCTGGCGGCGGCCGGGGGCGACTGGCCGATGATGGTGCTCTGGCTGATCGTCGCCTTCGCGGTGGACGGGGTGGACGGTCCGCTGGCACGGCGCTTCCATGTGCGCACGCATGGCGCGCGTTTCGACGGCGACCTTCTGGACCTGATCATCGACTATCTGACCTACGTCTTCATTCCCGCCTTCGCGCTCTTCGAGTCGGGGCTGCTGCCGGGCTGGACCGGCTGGGTGGCGATCATCCTGATCACCTTCGCCTCGGCGCTCTATTTCGCCGACACGCGGATGAAGACGGGTGACAAGTCGTTCAACGGCTTTCCGGGCTGCTGGAACATGGTGGTGCCGGTGCTTTTCGTGGTCGAGCCCGCCTTCTGGCTGATCTTCGGGCTGGTGGCGTCGCTGGCCGTCGCGATGTTCCTGCCGCTGCGCTTCATCCATCCGGTGCGCACCAGACGCTGGCGCACGCTGTCGCTGCCCGTGGCGGTGCTGTGGTCGGCGCTGGTGTTCTGGGCGGCATGGCACGAGTTCGAGGCAAGCGCCGCAGTGACCTGGGCGCTGAGCCTCTCGTCGATCTACCTGCTCTTTGCAGGCATCGCGCAGCAGATGCTGCCCGACCGCGGCTGAAGGCCGGGGGCTCAGGCCTGAGGATCGACGTCGTTCATCTTCGCGGTGACGATCAGGGAATACATGAAGGCGGAGCGGTCGCCGCCGCGCTCCGAGCCGGCGAAGAGCCAGGACTTCCGGCCGAGGGCCACGCCACGGAGCGCGCGTTCGGCCGCGTTGTTCGTGAGGCAGATCCGGCCATCGTCGAGGAAGCGGGTGAAGGCGCCCCGAGGGTCTTTCCTGAACATGTAGTGTTCGGCCTGCCGGTTCAGGGGCTGAGCCGGGCGATCCGTGAGTTGTTCGATCTGACCGTTCCGTATCCTTCTTCCAATCCACGTTCCGTGCTGCGACCGCCCGGACACTCCCGAGCGGCCGGGAGGCCCTAACCCGCTGACTTTAAACCAGGATCAAGGCAGGCTGGGCTCCCGTGGGACCCTGTGATACGGAAGGATACGCCTCCGGCGGGGGTATTTCTGGCAAGAGGAAGGACCGGGCGTCAGTCCCCGGGAGAAGGGGGGGGCGGTGGGGGCATCACGGTGAAGAGCTGCGCGAGTTCGGCCACGTCCTCGGCCCGTTTCCAGCCGTCCTGCCCGGCGGTCCAGACGAAGGTGTCGCGCGTGAGCTCGCCGGAGGCCGCCATCCGGCCCAGCGCGGCCTTGGAAAAGGGGCCCTTCGTCTGCCCGTTCTCCGCGATGTGCCAGACGTGCTCGACCGGCGGGGGCGGCGGGGCGGGTTGCGCAGGCTGCGCGCCCCAGGGCCCCTGGCGGGCCATCTGCGCGCCCATCGCCATGCCCATGCCCGCGCCCAGCCCCGCGGCCATGCCGCCGCCTGCGGGATTGTCGGCCGCGCGGCTCATCGCCTCGGCGGCGGAATACTGCGCGAAGCGGTCGAGATCGCCCACCAGCCCCATCGAGGTGCGCTTGTCGAGCGCGGCCTCCACCGCCTGCGGCAGCGAGATGTTCTCGATGTAGAGCTCGGGGATCTGCAACCCGTAGTCGGCCATCACCGGCGCGATCTCGCGTGCCACCAGCTTGCCGAGATCGGCGGTGTTGGCCGCCATGTCCAGCACCGGGATGCCCGAGGCCGCCAGCGCGCGGCTCACCTCCTGCACGATCACGTTGCGGATCTGGAAGCTGATCTCGTCCATCGTGAATTCGCCGTCGGTGCCCACGATCTCCTGCAGGAAGCGGGCGGGGTCGGCGACGCGGATCGCGTAAGTGCCGAAGGCGCGCAGCCGGACGGGGCCGAACTCCGGGTCGCGGGCGATCACCGGGTTCTTGGTGCCCCACTTGAGGTTCGCAAAGCGCGTGGTGGAGACGAAGTAGACCTCGGACTTGAAGGGCGAGCGGAAGCCGTGATCCCAGTGCTGCAGCGTCGTCAGGATCGGCATGTTGTTGGTCTCGAGCATGTAGAGACCGGGGGTGAAGACGTCCGCGAGCTGCCCCTCGTGGACGAAGACCGCCGCCTGCCCCTCGCGCACCGTCAGCTTGGCGCCGTACTTGATCTCGTGCCCGTGGCGCTCGAACCGCCAGACCAGCGTGTCGCGGGTCTCGTTCGTCCATTCGATGACGTCGATGAACTGGCCGGAGAGGAAACTGAAGACCATGCGCGCGCTCGCTTCTCGTGAAGGCGTGGCCACAGTATACGCAGGGCATGGACCGAGCGCCACTGCGTGGCAGCCCGGCGCGGAGAGGCGATCCCAGCGCGCGACGCGGGGCGGGATCCGGCGCACGACGCTGACGCCGACGCCGACGGCACCGGGCACGGGCCGTCACCCGCCGCGCGTCACCAGACGAAGGCGATCTTGCCGATCTGGCGGCCCTCGGCGAGGCGGGCCTGCGCGGCCTCGATCGTCTCGACCGACAGGCCGCGGAAGGTTTCGGTCCGCGTGGGCAGGATCTTTCCCGCGTCGCAGAGCCGGGCGACCTGCGCCAGGATGTCGCCCTGCCGGGTCATGTCCGGCGTCTGCCTCACCGGCCTTGTGAACATGTATTCCCAGCCGAAGCTCGCGCTTTTCTGGAAGAGCGGCGCGAGGTCGTGCTTTTCCTGTGTGCCCACGATCGAGACGATGCGGCCCTGCGGCGCCACGAGGCGCGCCATGAGCGGAAAGTAGCGGTCGGTGTCGTGGGCGCAGAGGATGCGGTCGAAGCCGGACTCGGCCATCTCCTCCAGCGCGGCGTGATCCACCACGTCCGCGGCCCCCATCCGGGTGCACCAGTCGCGGCTTTCGGCGCGCGAGGCGGTGGCGGTCGCCCGGATGCCCGACAGCCGTGCAAGTTGCAGCGCGACCGAGCCCACCCCGCCTGCGCCGTTGATGACGAGCAGGCGCTGCGGCTGCGGCGTCTCCGACAGGGCCGCGTATCCCAGGCGGTCGAAGAGCGCCTCCCAGGCGGTGATCGCGGTCAGCGGCAGGGCCGCGGCATCGGCGGAGTCGAGCGACGCGGGCGCCTTCGCGGCGATCCGGTGATCGACAAGCTGGTGCGTGGCGAAGCTGCCGGGCCGGTCGGCGGCACCGGCGTACCAGACCCGCTCGCCATGGGCGAAGCCCGCGACCTCGCCGCCCTTGGACAGCACCTCGCCGCAGGCGTCGAAGCCAAGCGGGCGGGGCGGCGCGTCGGCCGGGATCCGGCCGCGCATCTTGGCGTCCACCGGGTTGAGCGCAGAGGCCTTGACCCGGATCAGCAGGTCGCGCGGCCCGGGCTCCGGCACCGGGGCCTCGGCGGCCTCGTAACCGCCCTTCGCGGGGTTCCACATCACGGCCTGCATCCGTTCGCTCATTGCGCGCCCTCCTGCTTCGCGCCCCCTTGTGCGCGCTCGGTCCGCGCTTGCCAAGGGTCGGTGAAGCGCATGGCGCATCCTCAGGACATGGCTGTTCCGGCCCGACCGGGGCGGGAAACCGACCATGTGAGCGCGCCGTTCGGCCTGCGCGAGCGCGCGGCCGGGGTGCAGGCCGCGGCCCGGATGCAGCCGGGCAGCGCGGCGAGGCGTATGCCATGCGTTGAGATCCGGCTGGGCACGCGGTCCCCTGTCCTCTTACCCGGCACCGTGAACCCACAGACGAAGCCCGTGAGGCCCTGCCGTGCAGCGTCGGCCAGAGTGACGGGACGCGCAGCCGCATCCAACACCCGCTTCATTCCGCGGTTTCACCACCAGATCGCGCGCGACGCGCTGCGCGAGCGGATCACCGGCGTGCATGCCAAGCAGTTCGAGCCGGGGCAGATCATGTCGGCCTTCGGCGTCGCGGACCGGACAGGAGGCCGTGACCGGCCCCGACAGGCTCAGAGCGTGATCGTGCCCACGCTCGCCCCGCCGCAGACGTAAAGCACCTGGCCCGTCACGAAGCCGGAGGCCGGATCGCAGAAGAACAGGAAGGCGTTCGTCACGTCGGCGGGCTGGCCGAGGCGCCCCACGGGGATCGCCTGCGCGAGCTTCGCCTCGCGCTCGGATCCCTTCTCGACGATGCCCCAGAAGTTGTCGGTCCGAATCGGGCCGGGGGCCACGACGTTGACGGTGATGCCGTACGGCGCAAGCTCCAGCGCCCAGGTGCGGGCCATGCCCACCATCCCCGCCTTGGTCGCGGAATAGGCGGTGCGCGTGGGCACGCCCAGCGCCGCGCGCGAGCCGTTGAAGAGCACCCGCCCGAAGCCGCGCGCCTTCATCGCGGGAAGCGCGGCCTGCAGGAGCGTGAGCGCCGCGCCGAGGTGGAGTTGCGCCAGCCCCGCGATGTCCTCGGGCGTCGCCTCCTCCACGAGGTTCGGCCAGATGAGGCCAGCGTTGTGGACGAGGTGCGTGATCTCGTGGCGCGCGGTCACCTCGCCAGCCGCCTCCTTCACCGCCTTGGGGTCGAGGAGGTCCACCTCGACCTGTTCCAGCCGCTCGTGGGTCCAGTCGCCCCTGTGGCGGGCCATGGAGACGACCCGATAACCCCGGTCGAGCAGCGCGTGCGCCAGATCGGCGCCGATCCCCTTCGAGCCGCCGGTGATGAGCGCGGTGTAATCGGTCATGCCGCCTCCTTCGGGATAAGGGCCAGCACGCGCAGCGGGCTGCCGGTGCCGCCCCTGATCTTGAGCGGCGGCGCGATGAGCATGGCACCCGTGGGCGGCAGCCGGTCGAGGTTGCAAAGGCATTGCAGACCGTATTTGCCCGCCCCGTGAAGGTAGAAATGCGCCGGGAAGGGCGGGTCGTAATGCGCCCCCTGGCCTGCGTCGGTGCCCACCGTCTCGACCCCGAAGCCGCGGATGTCGCGCGCGACGAGCGTCTTGACCGCCTCGGGCGTGGGGCCGGGGGAATGCGCCCCGTCCTCGCGCAGGTTGAGGTAGTCGGCGCCCGAGCGCTTCGACCAGTCGGTGCGCATCAGCACCCATGCGCCGGACGGGATGGGGCCATGCGCCGCCTCCCAGGCCTCGATGATCTCACGCGTGAGCTCGAAGTTGTCGTCCTGCGCCGCGCCCTCGGAACAGTCGATCACAACCACGGGACCGATCAGCGCCTCGGGCGGGATCTCGTCCACATGGCCGTGGGGAATGTCGCGCCCCGAGACCCAGTGCACCGGCGCGTCGAAATGGGTGCCGGTGTGCTCGTTCATCGAGATATGGTGCCACTTCCACGCCGGGCCGCGATGGTCGTAGGCCGAGACCTCCTCCATCCGGAAGCGGCCGCATTGGCCGAACTCGGGCGGCAGCACGATGACCGGGAAATCCGGGTCGAGCCGATGGGTCAGGTCCACCACCTCCACCGCGCCGGTGGCGAGGGCGGCGGCGAGCTGATCGAGAACGCTCATGCCAGCCTCCGCGGGGTGCCGTGGCGCTCATCGGCCCTCGCGGGCCTCTTCGCGAGAAGCGCCCGCAAGGGCGCGCCGAGCGTCGCGCGCAAGGTGCTCATGCCCCTTCCCCCCTGATCTCGCGGTCCAGCACGGCAGGGTCGCGGCGCCAGCGTTCCGCGATATCCTTCGCCACGTCGCCGCAGAAGACCTCCTCCAGCCCGCGCTCGAGGCCGTCCACCACGCTGCGCGCCAGCGCCTTCGGCGCGACCTTGGGCGGCGGCAGACCCTGGTGCCAGTCGTCCTCCGTGTGCCCCGAATAGACGCAGATCACCCGCAGGCCCGCCTCCGCGACTTCGGCCCGGAGCGTCTGCGCCACCGAGCGCGCCGCCGCCTGGCTGGCGCAGAAGGCGCCGAAGCGCGGGTCGGGCGTGAGCGCGTAGGCCGAGAGCAGCGTGACGAAGGCGGCGGCGGAATTGATCCCGTCCGCCGTGCGCGCAGCCATGACCGGCCCAAAGGCCTGCGCCAGCCGCATCAGGCCCAGCGTGTTCACATCCATCGCCTCTCGGGCGTGGATCGTGTCCTGTCCCAGGATGCCGCCGGGACGCAGGAAGCGGGCGGTATTGATCAGGATGTCGGTCTTGCCGCCGATCTCGCCCGCCGCCGTCTTCAGACTGTCGGGATCGGTGACGTCGAGCTTCATCAGGGTCACGTCCTCGTGCCCCTCGAAACGCGCACGGCCCGGCCAGCGCCGCCAGGATTCCGGCTCGCCCAGGAAGACGTGCGCGGCGCCGGCGGCCAGCAGCGCCTCGACCAGCGGCGCGGCCACCTCTGACCGAGCGTCTGTCACCAGCACGCGGCGGTGCTTCACATGGGTGCCCATGGCGCGGGTCATCGGGTCGTCCTCCATCGCTGCGCTCCCCCGTTCCGGCAGGGCCACCAGCACCCCCTGCCCCGCCCGGTCGAGGCGGAGCGACAGGCGCACGCGGTCGCCGCGCCCGACCTCGCCATGCAGGTGCACCGCGGCCACCGGCCCCGCGTCGAGCTTCGCGGTGCCGGTGCGCCAGGGCATGCGTTCGCGGAAATAGGGATCGGGCGAGGCGTGGATGCGCGTCTCGGCAAGGATTTGCGCAGCCGGATCCGTGTCACGCCACTCCAGCCGCACGGACAGGCAGGCGTGGCAGGCATCGCGGGGGGGATACTGTACCGACCCGCAGGCGGCGCAGTGCTGAAGCACGAAGCGCCCCTCGGCGGCGGCGACCGCGAGGCTCAGCGTGGCGCGCGACCGCGGCAGCGGCGGCAGCGTGGGCACGCGGCTGCGCTGCTGCGGGTCCTTCTTGCGCGGTTTCGGGAGCGGCTCTGTCATGCGCCCTCCAGCACCGCGGCGGCGGAACAGACGCCGCGGTCGTAGTTCACCATCCCGAAGCCCGACACGCAGGCGCGGCGCGCGCCCGCCACCTGGGTCGGCCCGGCCTGCCCCGTCACCTGCCGCAGCGCCTCGACAAGGCCGAGGTAGCCGCCTGCGGCGCCCGCCTGCCCCACCGAGAGCTGCCCGCCGGAGGTGTTGTGCGGGAAATCGCCCGCGACGGTCAGGTCGCGGGACCGCACGAACGCGGCGCCCGCGCCCTTGTCGCAGAAGCCCAGGTCCTCGACCTGCATCATCGAGATCACGGGGTAGTCGTCGTAGGTCTGGAGCAGGTCCATGTCCTCGGGTCCCAGCCCCGCCATCTCCCAGAACTCGTTCACGTCCACCGCCCAGCCGCCGCGCAACTGGATCGGGTCCTCGGGGAAGGCATTGTGGCGCTCGATGGTGGAGCGCAGGCGCGCGAAAGGAAGCCCGCGCCGCGCCGCCTCCTCCGCCCGCAGGACGAGAAAGGCCTCGGCCCCCGCACAGGGCATCACGCAGTCGAAGAGCGCGATGGGCTCGGCGATGGGGCGCGCGTTCAGATAGGCGTCGAGGGTCAGGGGCGACTTCATCAGCGCGTCGGGGTTCCTCAGGGCATTCTCGCGCTGCGCCACGGCGATACGGCCGAAGTCCGCGCGCGTGGCGCCGTATTCGGCCATGTAGGCATCCATGATGAGCGCGAAGATCGCGTTCGGCCCGCCGTAGCCGTAGGGATAGGCCGCGTCCTGGCTGAAGCGCGAGAAGGACGAGAGCAGCCGCCGGAAGCTGTCGATTCGGTTCATGTCGCCCGCGACACAGGCCACGATATCGGCGTCGCCGGCCTGCACCGCGCGCGCGGCGCGGCGCGCGGCCACGACACCGCTCGCCCCGCCCATCGGGATCGTGTCGAGCCATCGGACGGTGAAGCCCAGATGCTGCGCCAGCCCCACCGGCGTGTCGGGAAAGAGCGTGAAGGACGAGACGGACAGCCCGTCCACCTCCTCTTTCCGCAGTCCCGCCGCGTCCAGCGCCGCCTTCAGCCCTCGCGCGATCCACCAGTGCGCGGTCTCCTGGCTGTAGCGGACGTAAGGCACCGTGACGGGCGCGGTCAGCACCACGCCGTCGTAGGGCGCGCGCCTCATGCCGCGGTCCGTTTCTTGAGCGGGCGCAGGTCGTGGGTGGCGGGATCGGAGAGCAGTTCGGCCGCCTGCGTCTTGAGGGCGCCGCGCTGGATCTTCTGTGTGGCGGTCAGCGGCAGGGCGTCCACGAAGGCGATGTAGCCTGGCGCCTTGTAGTAGGCGAGGCGTGTCAGGCACCATTCGGTGATCTCGCGCGCGAGCGACGCGTCGCCCTGCCCCTCGACCACCAGCATGGCAAGAACCTCGTCGCCGCGCAACTCGTCCGGCACGGCGGCCACGCCCGCGGCCCTGATCGCCGGATGGCGCATCAGCGCGCTTTCCACCTCGACGGCGGCGATGTTCTCGCCCGAGCGGCGGATCACGTTCTTCTTGCGGTCCACGAAGAAGACGCTGCCATCCGCCTCCTGCCGCACGACGTCGCCGGTGTGGAACCAGCCGCCCTCCCAGACCTCGGCCGTGGCCTGCGGGTTCCTGAAGTACTCGGTGAAGAAGCCGAAGCGCGGGTCCGCGCCCGCGCGGCGCACCAGCAGTTCCCCGGGCTGGCCGGTGGCCGCGTCAGTCCCTGCATCGTCCACGATGCGCAGTTCCATGTAGGGCTCGGGGCGGCCGAGGCAGCTTTCGCCCACGCGGCGCGGCTCGCGGTTGTTGGTGAGGCCCGCGGCGCAGCCCGTCTCGGTCATCGCCCAGCCCTCGACCAGCGGAAAGCCGAAGCGTTCCTCGAAGGGGGCGTGCAGCTTGGGGTCCACCCCCGCGCCGAAGCCGAAGCGCACCTGATGGTCGCGGTCGGCCGGGGACGGCTCGGCCTGCATCAGGATCGATGGGATCACGCCCAGGTAGTGCAGGCAGGTCGCCCGGCTTTCGCGGACCGAGGCCCACCAGCTTCGCGGGTGGAAGCGGTCCAGCACGATCAGGCAGCCGCCCACCGCGACCATCGCCATGAAGGAGGCGGCCATCGCGTTCATGTGAAAGACCGGCAGCGGCGTCAGCATCCGCTCGCCCTCGTGGCCGAGCGCGCAGAGCCCGCCCGCCTCCTCGTACCAGCGGCCGCACTGCAGGTAGTAGGTGTTGTTCAGCACGCAGCCCTTGGGCTGTCCGGTGGTGCCCGAGGTGTAGAGCAGCGCCGCCTCGGCCTCCTGCGGCGGGCCGTCGCGCAGCGCGATGCGGCCGCCCTCGCGCGGCGCGGGCAGCGGGTCGCCGGGCGCGATGACGGCAAGCTCCACGTCCGCCTCGCGCGCGGCGCCGCGCAGGTCCTCGACCCGGTCGGGGACCGAGACCACGAGCACCGGCTCGGCGTTGCCCATCATGTAGGCCTGCTCGGCGGTGCGAAGGTCCGGGTTGAGCGGCACGATGGAGGCGCCGATGCGGTTGAGCGCGAGGAACCACAGGAAAAAGGCCGGCCGGTTCCCCAGCAGGACCATGACGCGATGGCCCGCGCCGTAGCCCGCCGCCTCAAGCCGCGCGGCCAGCGCCTCGACCTCTTGCAGGGCGGCAGCGTAGGCGATCTCGCCCGCCTCGATGCCGTAGACCTGCGCCGTCTCCGGCAGCACCTGAAGAAAGGGACGGTCGGGCCAGCGCCTCGCGCTGTCCTCGAAGGCGGCGAAGACGGTGGGCGTATCGGCGGCGATCACGGCAGCAACTGGATGTTGCCGAAGGCCGCGTCGCAGTTCAGCAGATCGACGCGCTTGTTGGCGATCCGCAAGCGCCCCTCCACCTGCCGAAGCTCGTGCCGGGCGGTGAGGGCGAGGAGTTGCTGCTCGTCGAGCCGCGTCTCGACGTAATGCATGGGCGTGGTCACCACGTATTCGCCCGCCTCTCCGTCCATCCTGTCGATGTAGGGGCGCGAGAGGACATGGTGGCAGCGGCTTTTGGGCTTCTGGCTGAAGGTGCGCGCGCCGGTCAGCCGCTGCACCCGCAGCTTCAGCATGAAGATGTCCTCGTACATCAGCGAGGTGACGTGGACGGGATCCTCCTGCTTCCAGTCCAGCGGCATCCAGTAGTGCCCGTCCGGCAACCAGAGGTCGAGCCACTCGTCCCAGCGGCCCTCGTCCAGCATCCGCGCCTCGTCGTAGACGAAGTCGATCAGGTCGTCGCGCGTCACGCTCATTCCGCGGCCTCCCGCAGCGGCGCGCCGGCGCCCATGTCCCGGGTCATGAACTTCACCCAGGCGTGGAACTGGTTGCGCATCTGCCGCTCGGTGGTGCCGTTCTCGACCTGCTCCTGGTCGTAGTCCTCGTCCCCGGTGTAGAGGCGCTGGACGTTGACCCATTCGTTGCCGTCCGCGTGCAGCCCCTCCTGCGCGCGCTCGTACATCTCGAGGTCGTCATGCCCCACGATCGAGGTCGGCGCGTTGATCATGCGGTTGTACATCGCGTTGCGCGCCACCAGCTCGTCCGGCGCGCCGACGGGGCGATAGATGTAGCTTTCCACCAGGGTCCTGTCCGCGGCCAGCGGGATGAAGACGCGCAGCTGCTGGATCGGCCCCTTGATCATGATGTTGGGGAAATAGACCGTGTTGTGCCGGTTCTCGCCCAGGATCTGCGCGGCCTTCTCCGCGCCGTGGCCCTCGACCATCGCCTCCCAATAGCCGGGGATCTGCGTGTATTTCGAGTGGATCGACTGCGTCACGCCCGTGTGCCCGTGCCCGTTGGGCCAGGTGCGGATGCCCATTTCCTCGAAGAACTCGTAAGGGCTCATGAAGGGCGCGATGATCTCCATCGCGGGCGGCTTGGGGTCGTCCTCGGTATAGCCCAGCTCCTTCCAGATCTGCACCGCGGTGCCGGCCGAGGATTCATGCGCCACCATCGGGTGGCAGGTGTCGGTCTGGTTCTCCACCAGCATCTTCCAGTTGCACTTGTGCATGTAGCGCAAGGGTGGGCCCACGACCTCCAGCTGGCCCTCGGGCGAGCGGTCGATCATGTTGTCGAGCGAGCTGAGGCTCTCGCCGAAGAACTCCTCGAAGGAGATGCCCTCTTCCGCGAGCCGGGCGAAGACGAAGCCGCGGTGGTTGTGCACCGCGCCCACGGCGGTCATGCCCTTCGCGCCCTCGGTCCTGTCGAAGCCCGTGTCCTGGTAGCCCTTCTTGAGCGGGATCGCGAGCAGGCAGCCGTCGGTCCTGAACGACCAGGCATGATAGGGGCAGCGGAAGAACTTGCCGGTGTTGCCCTGCCGGTCGATGGCGATCCTGGTGCCCTTGTGCGGGCAGCGGTTGTAGAGAACCTTGATCTCGCCGTCCGTGTGCCGGACCATGATCACCGGCTGATCCGCGACCTGGGTTGTGAAATAGTCTCCCTTGTTCGGCGTCTGGCTGTCGTGGCCCACGAAGACCCAGGTGTTGCGGAAGAGATGCTTCATCTCCAGCCGGAACACCTCGGCGTCGATGTAGACGTCGCGGTGGACCTCGCCGCCGCGGAAAAGGCCTGCGACGGCCTCGGGGTTGTCGGTGTAGCGTCCCATCAGGCACCTCCCTTCGGGGTCCGGGAAGCCGCTTGGAAGCGGCTTCCACGCGGTTTCCAAACCGCGTCGCCCAAGGCGTTTGCAAACGCCTTGGGCGCGCGCGTCACAGGTCGAGCTTCAGCCGCGGCGTCTTCGCCCGGCTGACGCAGATCTGCATCACCTTGCCCTCCGCCCGTTCGGCCTCCGAGAGCACCACGTCGCGGTGGTCCGGCACACCTTCCAGCACGTCGGTCTGGCAGATGCCGCAATCGCCACGCTGGCAGTCGTAGATCAGGTCATGGCCTGCCTCTTCCAGCGCCTCGATGATGCTCTTTCCTGGCGGTACGGTCACCACCTCGCCGGTCGAGGCGACCTCGACCTCGAAGCTGTCGTCGCCTTCCTCCGCGCCCGCCGAGGCGTTGTCGAACAACTCGACATGGACGCTGTCGCGCGGGATGCCGCAGGCCTCGGCCTGCGCCAGCGCCGCGTCGATCATCGGGCGTGGTCCGCAGACGTAGAGGTGCTGCTCGCCGCCCATGCCGCCGATCAGTCCGGCAAGGTCCAGCAGCCCGCCGGCCTCCTCGTCGAAATGGCAATGCAGCGCGTCGCCAAGACTTTCTGCCAACGCGTCGCGGTAGGCCATCTGCTCGCGCGCGCGGCCGGCATAGTGCAGCGCGAAGGGCGTGCCGGCCGCCTTCAGCGCATGCGCCATGGACACCATCGGGGTGATGCCGATGCCGCCCGCCAGCAGCAGCGCGGGCTTGCCTGCCTCGACGGGGAAATCGCACTTTGGCGTGGTGGCCTCGACCTCGTCGCCCTCGGTCAGCCCATGCATGAAGCGCGAGCCGCCCTGCCCGTCGTCCTCGCGCTGCACGGCGATGGTGTAGTGCTGCGGGGCCTCTGGAACCGGGCCGAAGGTCACCAGCGAATAGGCGCGGTCGCCGCCGCCAGGCAGCGAGACCCGCAGGTGCGCGCCGGGCTGCCATGCGGGCAGCGCGCCACCCCCGGCCGGCGCGAGCGTGAATTCGGCGATCCGGTCGGTGAGCGCTGTCCTGGCCTCGAGTCGCAGGCGGTGGATCGTCACGGGCAATCTCCCTTTACCATAAAGATGAAATTTCATATATTTGCGGTCAAGAAGTTTTTTCGCGGGGGACAGGCATGGACGGACAACCCGAGGCGCGGCTGCGCGAGACGGCGCAGGACGGCTTCGTGCCGAACTACCTGCTCTACCTGCTGGCCGCGGCGAGCGAGGCGGCAAGCGCGCAGTTTCACGCCCATGTCCGCGCACAGGGCGTCCGGGTGCCGGAATGGCGCGTGCTCGCCTGCCTCGCCGACCGGGACGGCGAGATGGTGACGCGGCTTGCCGGCTACGCGCTGATCGAGCAGTCGCGGCTCACCAAGATCATCGCGCAGATGGACGCCAAGGGCTGGGTGACGCGCCGCGGCGATGCGCGCGACCGGCGGCGCGTGCGCGTCTACCTCAGCGCGGAGGGCCGCGCGCTGGCCGAACGGCTGGTGGCGGATGCACGCACGCACGAGGCGGCGCTTCTGGCGAAGCTCGAAGGCGGGGACGCCGCGCGGATCAAGCAGGCACTCGCGACGCTGATCTCGGAGTTGGGTGCAGCGCAGGAGTAGTCGCGCCGACACCCAGAGATTTTTCGGTCGAAAAATCTCCTCCCGCCGCCGATCCGACGCGTCGCGGGACCCGCAGAAAATTCTTCGATCGAAGAATTTTCGTCCCGCGCTCAGGGCATCAGCCGCACGGGCAGCTTCGCGTAGCCGCGAAAGCGCATCCGCCCGCCCGATTCCCGGCCCGGCAGAATCTCGTAGCGCGGGAAGCGTGCGAGCAACCGGCCGATGGCAATTCGTCCCTCCAGCCGGGCGAGCGTCAGGCCCACGCAGACGTGTGGACCACCGGCGAAGGCCAGGTGCTTGTTGGGCCTGCGCGCGATGTCGAAGCGGCCGGGGTCGGGAAACTGCGCCGGGTCGCGATTCGCCGCCCCGATGCAAAGATGCAGGTTGGTCCCCGCCGGCACGGTCACACCGTCGAAGCTCACCTCTTCCGTCGTCTCGCGGTTGCCCAGCTGGTTGGGCGAGTAGAAGCGCAGGATTTCCTCGACGGCCGGCTGGATCAGCTCGGGGCGTTCCAGTAGCTGCGCCCGCACCTGCGGAAAGTCGTTCAGCGCGGCGAGGCCGTTGCCGATCAGGTTGGTCGTCGTCTCGTGGCCCGCGTTCAGGATGAAGATGCAGTTCTGCAGCAGCTCGGTCTCGGAGAGTTGCGCATCGGCCCCCTCGCCCCGGATGAGGCGGGTCAGCACGTCGGTCTCCGGGTCGCCCGGCTGCGCGCGGCGGCGCGCGACGAGATCCTCTAGGTAGGTCCTGAATTCCTCGACCGCGCGGTTGCCGCGGGCGAGCTCCGCTTCCGACAGTACCGGCTCCAGCGCGCCGAGGATCGCAAGCGACCAGTCGCGCAGCGGCCCGCGTTCCACCATCGGCACGTCGAGCAGGTTGCCGATGATCTGGATCGGGATGGTGCTGGCGTAGTCCTCGATCAGGTCCACGGTCCCGCCGGCGCGCTCCTTTTCGGCCATCCGGTCGAGCAGGCGTTCGACCGTCCCGATCAGCCCAGGCTCCATCCGTCGGATCGCGCGAGGCGTGAGCGCGGAGGTCATGATCTTGCGCACGCGGGTGTGCAGCGGCGGGTCGGAGAACACCAGCGAAGTCGTGTGATGCTCGTAAAGCGGGCTCTCGCGGCCGAATTTCGGCGCGAAGGCCTCGTGCTTGTCCGAGGAGAAGCGCGTCGTGTCGCGATAGACGCGATCGAGATCGGCATAGCGCGACAGCAGCACCGAGCCGTCCGGCTGTGGCAGCAGCGGGGCGTGCGCGAGCAGCGCGGCATAGATGGGGAACGGGTTTTCGACGAAGCCGTCGGGCGGGTTCGCAAGGTCGAAATCCCGCGCCATCCGGGCCGTCTGCGCCGCGTCCGGCGCGAGATCGCTGGTGTCGGTCATGGATCGCTCCTCCCTCGCCACAGACTGGATGCTCAGCATGTCAGCCCGATGCACCCTTGACAACAAAACCGACCATGTGGTCGATTTTGCCGGAATCCGGTTCACACGAGAGCGATTCTGTGAATATATGAGATTTCATATACTGGCCGGGCGCAAGAGGAACCGGACGCCCGGCAGCGTGTAGGGAGGCACGACGCGATGACACTGAGGCAGATACTGACCGGCACGGCGATGAGCCTTGCCCTTGCCACGGCGGCACAGGCGCAGGAGACGCTGAATATCTCCACCTGGCTGCCGCCCAACCACCCGATCAACGTCGACATGTTCGGCGGCCTCGTCGAGATGATGGAAGAGGCCACCGACGGCCAGGTCACGGGCGAACTGGTGATGGGCCTTGCCCCGCCGCCGGCGCAGATGGATCTGGTCATGGATGGCGCGGCCGACATGGCGATCATCTTCCACGGCTACCAGCCCGGCCGCTTCGTCGGCACCAAGCTGATCGAGCTTCCGGGCTACGAGGGCGACGCCGAAGCGGCCAGCGTGGCCTACTGGCGCGTCTTCAAGGAGCACCTCGAGGCGCTCGACGAGCACCGCGGCGTCAAGCTGATCGCTCTGACAACCCACGGGCCCGCGCAGGTGCATTCGAATCAGGATGTCGGCAGCCTCGATGATCTCGACGGGCTCAAGACGCGCCTGCCCGGCGGCGTGGCAACCGACGTGGCCGAAGAGCTTGGCATGGTCGGCATCCAGGTGCCCGCGCCCAAGGTCTACGAGACGCTCGATGCCGGCGCGGCCGACGCCGTGACCATGAACATGGGCGAGCGCATCGGCTTCAAGCTCGACGAGGTGGCCAAGACCGTCTTCGAGATGCCCGGCGGTTTCTATCGCGGCTCCTTCGCCGTCATCATGAGCCAGGAGCGGTTCGACAGCCTGCCCCAGGACGTGCAGAGCGCGCTCGAGGAAAATGTCTTCGGCGAACCGGCCTCCCGCATGATGGGCGAGGCCTGGGACGCGTCGGACGCGCGCGCGACCGAAGCGACCATGGCCGCCGAGGACAACGAGATCGTCACCGCCTCGGAAGAGGATCAGGCGCGCTTCGCAGAGATCGCCGAGATGGTGATCGGCAATGTGCTGGCCGAGCTCGAAGAGGCGGGCGTGGACGCGCAGGCGGCCCACGAAATGGTCCAGCAGGAAATGGACGCCGCCGTCACCAACTGACGCGGCCCGCCCCCCAGGGGGCGGGAGAGATGGGCGCGGGCCGGTTGCGGCCCGCGCGACCTTTCGGGGCGGGGACTGTCCTTCCATGGTAACGATTCTTCAGATCTTCCGGCAGGCGCTCTGGATTCCCGTGGTCCTCGCGTCCGCGGCACTGTTCGGCCTGATGGTGCTGTCCTTCGCCGATGTGGTGATGCGGTCGGCCCTCGATGCACCGATCGAGGCGGCGACCGAGCTCATCCGCATCGCGATGGCGATCATCGTCTTCTCCGCCCTGCCGATGCTGGGCTGGCGGGACGAGCACATCTCGGTCGATCTGCTGGACGGGGTGTTCAACCGCCTGCGGATCGCGCGCATCCGGGACGGCGTGATCCAGATCGTCTGCGGTGCGATCCTCTACTTCCCGGCCGACCGCATCGTGGCCCTGGCCGAACGCGCCCGCGATTTCGGCGACCTGACCGAATATCTGGCCATCCCGACCTTCTACGTCGCCTGGTTCATCGCGATCATGACTTTCGCCGCCGCCGCCGTGATGGTGCTGCGGGGACTGGTCACGCTCTTCCGTCCCTCGCTCCTTTCCGAGTTCTCGAACACATGACAGCCTCTCTCATCGGATTCGGCGCCGTGATGGTGCTGGTGCTTCTGCGCATGCCCATCGCCTTCGCGATGGGCCTCGTGGGCCTCGTGGGCTTCGCGCTGGAGACGAACTATCGCGCGGCGATCAGCATGGTCGGCAGGCTGGTGATCGACACGGCGCAGGACTACGGCCTGTCGATCGTGCCGCTCTTCATCCTGATGGGACTGTTCGTGAACAAGGGCGGCATAAGCCGCGAGCTCTACGCGGTCTCGAACGCCTTTCTGGGCCATCTCAAGGGCGGCCTCGCCATGGCGACCATCGTGGCCTGCGGCGGCTTTGCCGCGATCTCGGGCTCGTCGCTGGCCACGGCTGCCACGATGTCCAAGGTGGCGATGCCGGAGATGCGGAAATACGGCTATTCCGACAGCCTCTCGACTGCCTCCATCGCCTCGGGCGGCACGCTGGGCATCCTGATCCCGCCCTCCGTGATCCTGGTGATCTACGGGCTGCTGACGGAGACCTCGATCGGCCAGCTCTTCATCGCGGGGATCATTCCGGGGCTGCTGGGCATCCTGCTCTACCTCGTCGCGGTGCGGCTGTCGATCTGGCGCAATCCCGCGGCCGGCCCCGCGGGGCCGCGCACCGACTGGCCCGAGCGGATCGCCGCGCTGAAGGGCGTCTGGGCGGTTCTGCTGCTCTTCTTCCTGGTGATCGGCGGGCTTTACGGGGTGCTCGACGTCTGGCCCATCTACCTGACCTTCTCGCCCACCGAGGCGGCCGGCATGGGGGCGATGGGCGCCTTCCTGATCGCGGTCTTCCGCGGGCGGCTGTCGTTCAAGGACATCCGCGAGGTGCTGACCGAGACGACGCTGACAAGCGCCTCGCTCTTCGCCGTTCTGATCGGCGCCTGGATCTTCTCGAACTTCGTCAACATCGCCGGACTGCCGGGGGCGCTGCTCGGCTTCGTCTCCGACCTGGGGCTCACGCCCTGGATGGTGATGGCGATGATCCTCGCGATCTACATCCTGCTGGGCATGGTCTTCGAGAGCCTGTCGATGCTGCTGCTCACGGTGCCGATCTTCTTCCCGCTGGTGACCAGCCTGGGCTTCGATCCGGTGTGGTTCGGCATCGTGGTGGTGGTCGTCGTCGAGATCAGCCTGATCACCCCGCCCGTGGGCCTCAACGTCTTCATCCTGCGCGGCGTGGTGGGCGACGTCTCGACCGGCACGATCTTTCGCGGGGTGACGCCGTTCTGGATGATGGACATCGTGCGGCTGGCGATCCTGCTGGCGGCGCCGGGCCTCGTGCTGTTCCTGCCTTCGATGATGTGAGCGCGGCGCTCGCCGCGCCCCTTGCCGGGCGCTTCTCGCGAGGAGGCACCGCAAGGGGCCGAGGAGCGCTCGATCGCTTGCCAGCACGGACGGCGGCGGCTACACCCGGCGCGGCATTCCGAAAACGAGCAGGACAGTGGCATGAGCGGCCCCGATTTCGACGACAGGATGCTTTCGCTGGGGCTGGCGCGGGTGGCCGAACAGGCGGCCATCGCCTCCGCGCGGCTTGTAGGGCGCGGCGACGAGAAGGCCGCCGACCAGGCCGCCGTCAACGCCATGCGCGAGCAGCTCAACAAGCTCGACATCGCGGGTGTCGTCGTGATCGGCGAGGGCGAGCGCGACGAAGCGCCGATGCTCTTCATCGGCGAGAAGGTGGGCACCGGAAACGGCCCCGCCGTCGATATCGCGCTCGACCCGCTGGAAGGCACGACACTGACCGCCAAGGACATGCCCAACGCGCTGACCGTGATCGCCATGGGTCCGCGCG
>NZ_JBKHAQ010000137.1:0-6650 GCF_046542825.1 Rhodosalinus sp.
TCCGACATGGCGGCGCCTGCACTTGCCGCAGCCAAGCCGTTATTCGTTGTCGATGGGGAGTGTCGGGAACTCCGTGTATCTGGCCGCCGGCCCGGTTCCCATCTGACCGCCCTTAGCCGCGCATCGGCGAGAACCGGTCCTCGAACAGCATGGCGAACCGGTTCACCGCTGTCAGCCAGCCTCTGACCGTCCTGAACGTTTTCTCGTGGCCGCGGATCGCCAGATAGATGAGCTTCTCGGCGGCCTCCTCGGACGGGAAGGAGCCACGCGTCCTGATCGCCTTGCGATCACGCGGTTCAGGCGTTCCACGGCATTCGCGGGTATGCGGGACACCGCGCTCATGCTCGCTTGTTGAAGCGCCAGCCTTCGCGGCCTGTCTCCACGATATTGCAGTGGTGCGTGAGGCTGTCGAGCAGCGCGGTCGTCATATCCGCAACGCCGGAGACGCCAGGCCATTCCCCGAAGGCGAGACATGAGGCACCATGGACGAGAAAACGGTGAAGGGCGCAGTCTCGTTCGCCAGTAAGCCTGGCTTGCGAGCGGTTGGGTGAGCTCGATCGGCCTCGGGTCGAGCTCATATGGCACCGATTCCATGCGCTGGACCAAGGTCGCACGGATCTACCGCAAACCCTGAAACCTGCAGGCGCTTAAACTTCTGCTCGGCCATACAAAAGATGGACGGCACCGTCCGCTACCCCGGCGTCGGGCTCGAGGACGCCTTGGCGATATCGGAAGCGGTCGAGATCTGAGTAGCCGGGCCGTCTCGCAGGGACTGCCCAAACCAGCCACTCATGGGCAGGGCAGCGAACGTCGGCTTGTCTTGTGTTCCAGTCTGACCTGTGCAAGCTTTGTCCTCGCAACAGGGGCGTCCGTCATGCGCGGGCTGAGAAGCACCCTTCGAACCTGACCCGGATCATGCCGGCGGAGGAAGTTGCGGGGACGGGTCCGATGAGGATTCCTACCGCGGTGCCTCCGTCGGAAAGGAGGCACAATGCAGGCTCCAGGATCGTCCCTGACGGCCATGCGCGCAGAGACGCCGCTCGTTCACAACATCACCAATTTCGTCGCCATGAACGTGATGGCGAATGTCCTTCTGGCCATCGGCGCATCGCCCGCCATGGTGCATGCGCGCCAAGAAGCGGCCGAGTTCGCCGCGCTGGCCCATGCCCTGACCGTCAATATCGGTACGGCCGATCCCGACTGGGGCGCCGCGATGTCCGATGCGGCCGCCGTCATGGTCGAGGCCGGTCGCCCTTGGGTCTTCGACCCCGTGGGCGTGGCCGCCACGCGGTTTCGGCAGGATCTGTCCGCCGGACTGCTTGACCTGAAGCCGTCGGTGGTGCGCGGCAACGCCTCGGAAATCCTGACGCTGGCGGGCCTAGGCGGGGCCGCGCGCGGGGTGGATGCCGGCGACAGCGTGGACGCAGCCGAGGAGGCTGCGCGCGCCTTGGCATCGCGCACCGGCGGCGTGGTCGCCGTGTCCGGCCCGGTGGATTTCGTCACCGATGGCACACGCGCCGCGCGGGTGGCAAACGGCCATCCGATGATGGCCCGGATCACCGTCATGGGCTGCTCGCTCAACGGGGTCATCGCGGCCTTCTGCGCAGGACAACCGCGTTTCGATGCCACCGTTGCGGCGCTGGCGGCCTTTGGTATCGCGGGCGAGGTCGCGGGCCGGACGGCGCAAGGGCCGGGCAGCTTTCAGGTGGCGTTCCTCGATGCGCTCTATCACCTGACGCCTGAGGCGCTGGATGCCGCGGCCCGCATCGAGAGGCTGGCATGATCGGTCCCGTCTACGTCGTGACCGATCCCGACGCGCCGCTTGCCGTGCGCGATCAGGCCATGGCCGCCGCGCGTGGCGGCGCTTGGGCCGTGCAGATCCGCGACAAGGTCTCCGCCGACGCCGAGGTCGCCCGTCTCGCCGAGGCGCTGATCGAAACGCTTGTGCCCCTGGGCGTGCGCGTCTTCGTCAACGACCGGGTCGAGGTGGCGCGCGCCACTGGCGCCGACCTGCATATCGGGCAAGGCGATGGCGACCCGCTGCGCGCCCGCGACCGGATCGCGCCGGACGCCCTGCTGGGGCTGTCCGTCGAGACCGTGGCGCAATGTGGGCGCATCCCCGACGGCGTGGACTATATCGGCGCGGGCCCCTTTCGCGCCACGCCAACCAAGCCCGACGCCGCCGCGCCCATCGGGGCCGCGGGGCTTGCCCGGATCGTTGCAGCCGCGCCGGTGCCGACCATCGCGATCGGCGGGCTGACCCTGCGCGATATCGCAACCCTGAAACAGGCGGGGGCGTCCGGCATGGCCGTCGTCTCGGCCGTGACCCGCGTCCCGAACCCCGAGGCGGCGACACGCGCCCTCGTCGACGCATGGAGGACCGCATGATCCCCAATATCCTGTCCATCGCAGGCTCCGACCCGTCGGGCGGCGCCGGTATCCAGGCCGATCTCAAGGCGATCTCGGCCAATGGCGGCTATGGCATGGCCGTGATCACGGCTCTGACGGCGCAGAACACCCAAGGGGTGCGCGCGGTGACGCTGGTCGCGCCCGAGATGGTTGTGGCGCAAATCGGAGCGATCCGCGACGACATCCGCATCGACGCCGTGAAGATCGGAATGCTGGGCAGCGCCGCGATCATCGAGGCGGTGGCCGAGGCGCTCTCGGGGCTGACCGCGCCCGTCGTTCTGGACCCGGTCATGGTGGCCAAGGGCGGCGACCGCCTGTTGGCTGCCGAGGCCGTGGCCACCTTGCGTGACAGGCTTTTGCCGCGTGCCTCGGTCATCACCCCGAACCTGCCCGAGGCCGCCGACCTGCTGGACACCGAGATGGCGACAGACCGCCCCGGGATGGAGGCGCAAGCACAGGCGTTGCTGGCCCTCGGGCCGCAGGCGGTTCTGCTGAAAGGTGGGCATCTTGCAGGCGGCGACAGCCCCGATCTGGTGCTGAGCGCGGCCGAAACCCAATGGATCGAGGGCGCACGCCATGCTTCGCGCAACACGCATGGCACCGGCTGCACCCTGTCCTCGGCGCTGGCGACGCAGTTGGGCCGCGGCCTGCCCCTGAACCAGGCCACATCGCGGGCGAAATCCTACCTCGCCGAGGCCATCGCGCGATCCGGCGATCTGTCCGTCGGGTCGGGCCATGGCCCTGTCCATCATTTCCACGCAGTTTTTCCGGAGGCGTCCTGACCATGGTTCGTGCACTCGATGACCAGACCGTCCTGATCACCGGCGCGGGGCGCGGCCTTGGGGCCGCCATCGCCCGCGCATTTGCCCGCGAAGGCGCGCGCGTTGCGATCAATTACCGCAACAGCGCGGCCGAGGCCCGGGCCTTGGCCGAAGAACTTGGTCCACGCGCCATGGCTTTCGCGGCGGATGTCACGGATGCCGGGGCCGTCGCCGCAATGGTGGCGGAGGTGGCTGACCGGCTCGCCCCGCCCACGACACTGGTGCATAATGCACTGGCGGATTTTTCGTTCAACGGGGACGACCGGGCCAAGCTCGACAGGCTGCGATGGTCCGACATCGCGCGGCAGGCCGAGGTTGCCGTGGGCGGCGCCTTGCACGCGATCCAGGCAATGCGCCCCCATTTCGAAGCGGCCGGTGGCGGCAGCGTCGTGACCGTCGGCACCAACCTCGTGCAGAACCCCGTGGTGCCCTATCATGACTACACGGCTGCCAAGGCCGCGCTCATGGCGTTCACGCGCACCGCCTCGAAGGACCTCGGTCCGCTGGGGGTGCGGGTCAACATGGTTGCGGGCGGGCTGCTGCGCACCACCGACGCCAGTGCCGCGACGCCCGAGGCGGTGTTCGACATGATCGCCGGGCTGACGCCCCTCGGCCGGGTCACCACGCCCGAGGATCTGGCCGACGCGGTGCTGTTTTTCGCCTCGCCCTGGTCGGGCGCGGTGACCGGCCAGACGCTGGTGGTCGACGGCGGGCTGGTGTGTGACTGACGAGCTGCAGCATGCTCGTGTCACCAATTGCCCGCTTGGCGGCCATTGCTCTGATCTGCGGCGGAAGACAGTAGTCCACCCTGGTTGTCGAGACGATGGCAAGGAGCGTCCCGAGCAATGGCCTCGACGTCGATTTTCGGTCTCTCGCGACAAGGGGCGCGCAGCATGCACAATGATCGTCATGGGCAATGGGCGGAAAGGGAACGGACATGAGACACGTCCTCTCCTCTTGCCATCGAAGCCGGCTAACGATCACGCTTCAGGACAGCAGTGACACGTTCGCGTAAGGATGCGCCTAAGATACTCCAAAACATGACAAATATCCGTCTGCGCGCACAAGGGCTGACGAATCTTTACGCGCGCCGCGCAACGATATCCGCGTCCCTACACAGCGTCAGAAATCGAGATTCGCGACGCTCAGTGCGTTTTCCTGGATGAATTCGCGGCGGGGTTCGACCACGTCGCCCATCAGCTTGGTGAACAGGTCGTCCGCCTCGGCCATGTCCTCGATCCGCACCTGCAGCAGCGTGCGCGCCTCGGGGTCCAGCGTCGTCTCCCACAGCTGGTCGGGGTTCATCTCGCCCAGCCCCTTGTAGCGTTGCAGCGACAGACCCTTTTCGCCCTCTTCGAGGATCGCCTGCAACAGGCCCAGCGGGCCGTGGATGTCGGTGAACCGCTCCTTGCGGACAAGCCGCGCAGGCGCGCGATAGACGTCCTGCAGGGGCCGGGTCATGCCGCCGAGCTTGCGTGCCTCGCCCGAGCGGAGCGCCTGCCCGTCGATCACGCGCACCTCCTCGACGCCACGGACCACGCGGGTGAGGCGCAGACCCTTGTCCTGCGTCGGGCGCCCCTGCCAGCCGCGCTCGTATTCGGGCGCGATCAGGTCCAGCCGCTCGGCCACGCGGTCGGCCAAGCCCTGCAGGTCGGCATCGGCCTTGCCCTCCTCGAAGGCGCCGGCGATGGCGGCCTGTTCGAGGATGTGCCGCGGGTAGTGGGTGGGGAATGCATCGAGGATGCGGCGCACATGCCGCGCCTCCTGCACCACGCGGGTCAGGTCGGGGCCCGCGATCTCCTCGCCCGAGCCCAGCTGCAGCACGGCACCATCGGTGCCCTGGTCGATCAGGTAGTCGGTCAGCGCGGCCTCGTCCTTGAGATACACCTCGGACTTGCCGCGCGCGACCTTGTAGAGCGGCGGCTGCGCGATGAAGAGGTGCCCGTGCTCGATCAGCTCCGGCATCTGCCTGTAGAAGAAGGTGAGCAGCAGCGTGCGGATATGCGCGCCGTCCACGTCCGCGTCCGTCATGATGACGATCTTGTGGTAGCGCAGCTTGCCCAGGTCGAACTCGTCGCGCCCGATGCCGGTGCCCAGCGCCATGACAAGGTTGCCGATCTCCTGGCTGGACAGCATACGGTCGAAGCGCGCGCGCTCGACGTTCAGGATCTTGCCCCTCAGCGGCAGGACGGCCTGCGTGCGCCGGTCGCGCCCCGTCTGCGCCGAACCGCCCGCGCTGTCGCCCTCGACGAGGAAAAGCTCGGACTTCGACGGGTCCCTTTCCGAACAGTCCTTGAGCTTGCCGGCAAGGTAGTTGACGTCCATCGCCGTCTTGCGCCGGGTCAGTTCGCGCGCCTTGCGCGCCGCCTCGCGCGCCAGCGCCGCCTCGACGATCTTGCCGACGACGGTCTTGGCCTCGGCCGGGTGTTCCTCGAACCACAGGGCAAGCTTTTCGGTCATCATGCTTTCGACCGCCGGCCGCACTTCGGAGCTGACCAGCTTGTCCTTGGTCTGGCTGGAGAACTTGGGGTCCGGCACCTTGACCGAAAGCACGCAGGTCAGCCCCTCGCGCGCGTCGTCGCCGGTGAAGGTGACCTTTTCGCGCTTGGCGATACCGCTGTCGGCGGCATAGCGCGTCAGCGTGCGCGTCAGCGCCCCGCGAAAGCCCGCCAGATGCGTGCCGCCGTCGCGCTGCGGGATGTTGTTGGTGAAGGGCAGCACCGTCTCGTGATAGCTGTCGTTCCACCACATCGCGATTTCCACGCCGATGCCGTCCCGCTCGCCCGTCATGTAGATGGGTTCCGGCATCAGCGGATGCTTGTGCCGGTCGAGGTATTTCACGAACTCCCGCACGCCGCCCTCGTAGAAGAGTTCGGTGCGCACCGGCTCTGCCGGGCGCTCGTCCTCGAGGATGATGCGGACGCCGGAATTGAGGAAGGCCAGCTCGCGCAGCCGCCGCTCCAGCGTCTCGAAGGAATAGTCGAGGTTCGAGAAGGTATCGAGCGAGGCGAGAAAGCGCACCTCGGTGCCCTGCTGACCCTGCGCGTCGCCCACCTCGCGCAGGTGCTCGACCGTCTCGCCGCGCTCGAAGCGGGCGAAATACGCCTTGCCGTTCCGCCAGACCCGCAATTCCAGCCAGTCGGAAAGCGCGTTGACCACCGACACGCCCACACCGTGCAGACCGCCCGACACCTTGTAGGAGTTCTGGTCGAACTTCCCGCCGGCGTGCAGCTGGGTCATGATGACCTCTGCCGCGCTCACGCCCTCTTCCTTGTGGATCTCCACCGGGATTCCGCGCCCGTTGTCGGTGACCGAGACCGAGCCGTCGGCGTGGATCTTCACGCGCACATGGTCGGCATGACCGGCCAGCGCCTCGTCGATGCCGTTGTCCACGACCTCGTAGACCATGTGATGCAGGCC
>NZ_JBKHAQ010000025.1:0-30632 GCF_046542825.1 Rhodosalinus sp.
CTTCCTCTTGCCAGAAATACCCCGGGGGAGTCGGCGCAGCCGACGGGGGCAGCGCCCCCATGCCCCGCCAGCAACGGGCACCACGCCATGACGCATTTCCTCGACATCCACACCACCGACCCGGCCGACCTGCGCGCGATGATCGACGCGGCACGCCGGATGAAGGCCGCGCGCCGCGACCTCCCCAGGGGCGCACCCGACGACGAGCAGCCGCTTGCCGGCCGCATGGTCGCGCTGATCTTCGAGAAGCCCTCGACCCGGACGCGCGTCAGCTTCGACGTGGGCGTGCGGCAGATGGGTGGGCAGACCATGGTGCTGTCAGGTGCGGACATGCAGCTTGGCCATGGCGAGACCATCGCCGACACCGCGCGCGTGCTCAGCCGCTATGTCGACCTGGTGATGATCCGCACCTTCGACGAGGCGGTGCTGCACGAGATGGCCGAGCATGCCGACATCCCCGTGATCAACGGCCTGACCGACCGGACCCACCCCTGCCAGATCATGGCGGACGTGATGACCTACGAGGAGCATCGCGGTCCCATCGCGGGGCGCAAGGTGCTCTGGTCGGGCGATGGCAACAACGTGTGCGCAAGCTGGCTGCAGGCGGCGGGGCAGTTCGGCTTCGACCTGACCTTCACGGGGCCCGCGCAGCTCGACCCCGAGGAAGACTGGATTCGTTTCGCGCGTGACAGGGGCGCCACGGTGCGGATCGAGCGCGATCCGCTCGTCGCGGCGAAGGACGCCGATCTGGTCGTGACCGACACCTGGGTGTCGATGCACGACGCGCAGTCGGCGCGCGAGCGGCGGCACAACCTGCTGCGACCCTACCAGGTCAACGCGCGGCTGATGGCGGAAGCGAAGCCCGACGCGCTCTTCATGCACTGCCTTCCCGCGCATCGAGAGGAGGAGGCGACCTCCGATGTCATGGACGGCCCGCAGTCGGTCATCTTCGACGAGGCCGAGAACCGTCTGCACGCGCAGAAGGCGATCCTGCGCTGGTGCCTGGGCGTGTGAGACAAGGCGCCGCGCGGGCGCCAAGCGGTTTGCAAACCGCTTGAAGGCGCTTGGAAGCGCCTTCGCCGCCCCGCCGCGGGGTCGCGAGCAATCCCGGGAGGTCGCGGCGGAAGCGGTTTGTAAACCGCTACCGCCGCGCGAGATCAGAAGGCGGCGATCAGCGCCGCCAGGTCCGGTTCGGCCACGACCTTCGCTGCCCTTGCCGGCGACATCCAGGCGCGGCGCCGTTCCTGCTCCTCCGGAAACCTGTCGGCGAGGCGTGCGACCTCGAGCGCGAAGACCTGAACCTCGACCAGCAGATCGGGCATGTGGCGGTTGCGCTTGACATAGCGATACTGGCCCAGCGGCACCATCGGGCTGTCGGCGGCGATCACGCCGGCCTCTTCCCAGGCTTCCTGGCGGGCGCTGCCGGGCGCGTCGAGCCCCGCGATCGGCCAGCCCTTCGGCAGCACCCATCTGCCGGTGCCGCGGCTGGTGATCAGCAGCACCTCGCGGTCTGCATCGCTGCCCCGATAGCAGAGTGCGGCCACCTGCCGGTGCAGGGTTCCGGCAGCCGCCGCATCGGAAAAGCCGCTCCAGTTGTCGCCGGGAGGCCGGGTCATTGTCGCTTCCTGCTCCCGCCGGGTTCGCCCCGACTGTAAGGCTTTGTATATACGTTTCCGTTACGGGAATGTAAAGATGACATCAAGGATTTGCGATACCTTGCGCCGCCTGGATACTCGTTTCGGTGCGGCCTGACTAGTCCGGGCTTTCGAAACTCTTCGTTCAGCCGCGGTTGCGCTTCGTCTTCAGCGTCGGGACCGCGGTCAGGGGATCCTCCGGCCAGGGATGCTTCGGATAGCGCCCGCGCATCTCCTTGCGCACCTCGGCATAGGAAGAGGCCCAGAAACCCGGCAGGTCCGCTGTCGTCTGCAGCGGCCGGCCGGCGGGCGACAGCAGCGTGATCCCGAGCGGGCTGCCGGCAACCTCCGGATGGGTCGCCTGGCCGAACATTTCCTGCAGCCGCACCTCGATCTGAGGCACCGCGCCCGCGTAGTCGATCGGCACCTCGCGCCCGAGCGGCGTGCGGAAGGTGGCGGGCACCACGCGGTCCAGCGTCTGTTCCGCCTCCCATCCAAGAGCTGCGCGCAATGCCGGCAGAAGGTCGAAAGACTGCCATGCCTCTGCCGTCCGCACGCCGGGGAGGAAGGGCAGGAGCCACTCCTCCGGTCGTGCCAGCAGCGCCTCTTCCGAAAGGTCCGGAAGGTCGTGGCCCGCTGCCCGGCCGGCGGCGACGCGCGCCTGCAGCCGCCGGGCCGCGGCGGAAAGCGGAAGGCCAAGCTTGCGCACCCCGTCCAGCATGGCGCGCGCGACCGTCTCCTGCGGCGCATCGTGCCAGATCCGGTCGTCGAGCGCGATGGCGCCCAGCCGCTCCTGCTGTCGCGCCACCACGCGCCGCTCGCGGCGCGACCAGTGGCACAGGTCCACCCAGGTGATCCTGTCGGCGAAAAGCGCCCGCAGCTCGCTTTCGGCGATCGGCGCGGCCTGGCGGATGCGCGCCTCGCGCGGGTCACCGTCCAGGTCGGTGGCGACGATCAGGCGTTGCCCCGCAAGCGGATCGTCCTCCGGCAACCGTGCACCCTTGCCGCCGCTGAGCAGGAAGCGGGGTGCGTCCCCCTTTCGCCGCAGGGCGATACGGTCGGGGTAGGCGAGCGCCGCCATGCCCCCGAGCGTCGGTGCCTCTGAACCGTCCTCGTCCTTCGGGACGATTTTCGCCAGCCGCGCTGCCTCGGCGCGGATGCGGTCCACGGCGCCGCGATTCGGCGTCCAGGGCCGGGAGCGCGCGAAACTATGCGGGTTGTGCAGGGCCTCGAGCCGCAGGGCGAGGTCCACGGGCGCGGCCCGCGGCAGCGGGTCGCGATCCGCCAGCAACGCGGCCAGCGGCGCGGCCCTGGAGCCTCCGAGCGTCAGCATGTGCCCCAGCCGCGGGTGCAGCGGCAGCGCAGCCAGGCGCCGGCCGTGCGGCGTGATGCGCCCGCGGGCGTCGAGCGCGCCAAGCAACGTCAGGAGCGCGACGGCCTCTTCGTAAGCCGCCGGCGGCGGTGGCGTCGGAAAGGGCAGCGCCTCCGGCGCGGCCCCCCAGAGCGCGAGTTCCAGCGCAAGTCCCGCGAGGTCCGCCACCTCGATCTCGGCCGGGGGGTACGCGGCGAGGGCACCCTCCTCGCCCTTCGACCAGAGGCGGTAGCATCTCCCCGGTGCCACCCGCCCGGCCCGGCCCGCGCGCTGCATGGCCTCGGCCCGCGTGACCCGTTCGGTGAGCAGCCGGGTCATGCCGGAACCGGGGTCGAAGCGGGCCCGCCGGGCGCGGCCGCCGTCGACCACCACGCGCACATCCTCGATGGTGAGCGAGGTTTCCGCGACCGACGTCGACAGGACCACCTTGCGGCCGTGGCGCGCGGGCCGGATCGCGGCGCGCTGGGCCGAGAGAGGGAGCGCGCCGTAAAGCGGGCGGATCGCGCAGTCGGCCGGCAGTCTGCCGTCGAGCAGCGCGGCGAGGCGGCGGATTTCCGCCTCGCCCGGCAGGAAGACGAGCACGCCGCCCTCTGTCTCTTCCACGCTCCTTGCGACCAGATCGGCAAGCGCGGGTTCGAAGCGCGTGCCGGCCGGCAACGGGCGATCGAGCCAGCGGGTCTCGACCGGAAAGCTGCGGCCTTCGGCCCGGATCACCGGCGCGTCCATGAGCGCCGCAAGCGGTCCGGTTTCCAGCGTCGCCGACATCGCGAGCAGGACAAGGTCCTCGCGCAGCGCGCCCGCGATCTCGAGGCAGAGGGCGAGGCCCAGGTCGGCAGCGAGCGAGCGCTCGTGAATCTCGTCGAAGATCACGGCGCCGATGCCCGCGAGTTCCGGATCGGACTGGATCATCCGGGTGAGCACGCCCTCGGTCACGACCTCGATGCGCGTTTCCGGCGAAACGGCGCTCTCGCCGCGGATGCGGTAGCCCACGGTCCGCCCCACGGGTTCGCCCAGCGTCTCGGCCATGCGTTCCGCGGCGGCGCGCGCGGCAAGGCGACGCGGCTCGAGCATCACGATTCGGCCCGGGGCGAGTCCCGCGTCGTGCAGCGCGAGGGGGACCCGCGTGGTCTTGCCCGCGCCGGGCGGAGCCTCCAGGACGGCGCGGGCACCTTGCCGCAGCGTCGCCAGAAGTTCCGGCAGCACGGCGTCGATCGGAAGGGTTGCAGGCATGATCCGCGGTTATGGGCCGGGCGCGTCCGCGCGTCCAGAGGCCGGCGGAAGCCGCTTGAAAAGCGGCTTCAAGGGCCTTGCAAGGCCCTTGCGCCCGGCCGCCCGCGCGTGGACAGTGCCCACCGCCGGGGGCGTCCCGGACAGACGCGGAGGCCGCGCATGGACATCGACAGCCTCGCCCGCGGCGTCGCGGAGGGAGACCGGCGTGCGCTGGCCCGCGCGATCACGCTGGTGGAAAGCGGGCGCGAGGATCACCGCAGCCAGGCCGTCGAGCTGCTGGAGGCCCTGAAGCGCGAGGAGCGCGAAGCGCTGCGGATCGGCCTGTCCGGCACGCCCGGTGTGGGCAAGTCGAGCTTCATCGAGGCCTTCGGGCTGATGCTGGTCGCGCGCGGTCTGCGGGTGGCCGTGCTCGCCGTGGATCCGTCGAGCGCGCGCTCGGGCGGCTCGATCCTTGGCGACAAGACGCGCATGGAGCGGCTGTCACGCGCGCCCGAGGCTTTCATCCGTCCCTCGCCGGCCCGGACGCAGCTGGGTGGCGTGGCGCGCCGCACCCGCGAGGCCGTGGCGCTCTGCGAGGCGGCGGGCTTCGACGTGGTGCTGATCGAGACCGTAGGCGTGGGACAGTCCGAGACCGCGGTTGCCGAGATGTCGGACCTCTTCGTGCTGCTGCTGGCGCCGGCCGGGGGCGACGAGTTGCAGGGCGTGAAGCGCGGGATCATGGAGATGGCCGATCTCATCCTGGTCAACAAGGCCGACGGGGACCTGAAAGCCGCGGCCGTGCGCACCTGCGCGGACTATGCCGGGGCGCTTCGATTGCTGCGCAGGCGCCCCGAGGACCCCGAGGATTTCCCGAAGGCGCTGACCGTCTCCGCCCTGACCGGCGAGGGCCTTGACGCGGCCTGGGCCGAGATGCAGGCCCTGGCCGACTGGCGGCGCAGGCACGGGCATTTCGCCGCTCGACGCGCCGCGCAGGACGAGGCCTGGTTTGCCGCCGAGGTGCGCGAGGGGCTGCTGGCGCGGCTCACCCGCGACCCGGCGACGCGCGCGCGCATGGCCGAGATGACCGCGCGTGTCCGCGCGGGCGAGATGACGCCGGAGGGGGCGGCGGCCGACATCCTTGCCGATCTCTGAGCGCGCCCGCGAAGTCCCGCCGCGTCGCCCGGGAGGATGCCGACGCTCATGCGGCATCGCCCCGGCGCCGACCCGCGCGGGCGTGGCGATTCCGGCTTGACACCCCCGGGGCAGTGGTGTTGAACGCGCGAACGAGTTTCCGGGCGCCCCCGCCGAGGGCCGGGCGGCGCCATTTTTCGTCGAGCCATGTCTCGCCAAGCCACGAGGATGCCATGTCGCGCCGCTGCGAACTGACCGGAAAAGGCCCGATGGTGGGCAACAACGTCAGCCACGCCAACAACAAGACGAAGCGCCGCTTTCTGCCGAACCTGAACGACGTGACCCTGCAGTCCGAGACGCTGGGCCGCGGCGTCAAGCTGCGGATCTCGGCGTCGGCGCTGCGGACGGTGGATCACCGCGGCGGCCTCGACGCCTTCCTCGCAAAGGCGAAGGACGCGGAACTGTCGCCGCGGGCGCTGAAGGTCAAGCGCGAGATCGAGGCCGCGCGGACGTCCGCCGAGGCGTGACCGGACGCGGGCGTGTCGACCGATCGGGTCGGGCATGATCCTGACGCCGACCGGCGTTCGGCGGGATCGAGTCGCGCGGGCTTGTGAACACTTGGGGCCCTTACCCGTTTGACGTGGGGGTTCCCGTCCCGTTGGGGACTCATGACTTTCGCTCAGGCGTGACTGTCGCATGGAAGCCTGCCGCGCGTTGTTGTAAGGCTCCGCGCATGACCATCCGGTCCCCCCTGCTTGCGCTGCTTCTGGCGCTGACGCTCGTCGTCACGGCGCAATCCGCTGCACTGGCGCGCACCCAGAACGTCCCGGCGGGCGCCGTGGTGATCTGCACTGGCGGCGGTCTCGTCACCATCGAAATCGACGCCGAGGGCAAGCCGACGGGGCCGGCGCATGTCTGCCCGGACGCGGTGGCAAGCCTTGCCGCGCCGTCGTCTGCCACGCCGGAGGTGGCCCGCCCGACAGATGCGACGGCGGATGCCGCGGCCTTTGCCGCGCTGCCCGCGCCGCGCGGGCACGGGGCGCGTGCCGGCGCCGCACGCGATCCGCCACGCCACCTCTGATCCGCGACTGACACACCCATCCGGACTTCGTGACAGAGGAGACGGCCCATGCCGCTCAGGACACACTTCCTTGCCGGTGCGCTTGCGCTGGCAGCCCTTCCCGCCGCCGCGACGGACGACATCACCGTCAGGGACGCCTATGCCCGCAGTTCCGGCGCGATGGCCGCCTCGGGCGCGGCCTTCATGGTGATCGAGAATCACGGCGGGGCGAACGACCGGCTGATCGCCGCCGCCTCGGACGTGGCCAAGCGCACGGAACTGCACACCCACCGCGAGGACGACATGGGCGTGATGCGCATGATCCACGTCGAGGAGGGGTTCGATGTGCCCGCAGGCGGCACGCTCGAGATGCGGCGTGGCGGGCATCACGTCATGTTCCTCGGGCTGTCCGAGCCCTTAGAACAGGGCGACAGCGTGATGCTCACGCTGGAATTCGAGACGGCCGGCGAAGTTACCGTCGAGGTGCCGGTGGATCTTGAACGCCAGCCGATGCACGGCGCGGGGCGTGGCCAGGGCGGACAGATGAACTGACCGTCGAACTGACCGTCGCGCCGCGCCGCCGGTCCGGGCGTGTGCCCCGGGCCAGCGGCGCCGCGCCTCAGCCCTGCCCCAGGTCGTTCACGATATCGCGCAGGATCGGGCGCGCCGCGTCCAGCGACATGCCGGGCGCAAGGCGCGGATCGTAGAGGATTCGCAGCAGCACCTCGTCGTGGCTCGTGAGAAGCGCGAACTCGTCATCGTCGTTGAAGATGGAGGGTCTGGCGCGCGGGCTGTCGTTCGGCAGGCCAAGGCCCTGTGCCACTTCCTCGTGGATGCACGACCGGCGCATCAGGTCCGGATGCTCGGCCCGGATGAAGGCGATGGCCTGCGCATAATCGTATCCGTCGGGCTCGGCCGAAAAGGCCAGCACCAGGCAGTGGATCGAGCGGGGCAGCCGGCGAAAGATGTCCAGCGCGGCAGGGTCGATGTTGGGCACCAGCTGGCGGATGCGGTCGATCGCCTCGCCGCGGTCATCCTCGCCCATGACGAGCACATGGAAATTGGCCGACGCCGGGTCAGAGACGCTGATCGGGTGCCGGGTCACCCGCGCCAGCCGCGCGGCAAAGCTGCGCAACTCGTTCTCGTCACGGGTCCGCTGGGCGCGGTCCACCGTCGCGCCGAACTCCATCGTCATCCGCACCGGGCCGGGCCAGCGCTTCAGGCGCGTCGGCTCGGACGAGGCACGCCTCAGCCCTGACCCCCGGGCATATTCGTCATAAAAGGCGATGCGCTCGAAATTGGCCAGGATCTCCCGCGCGCCATAGGGCGTGTCCGGCCCGCCGCCGTCGGTGCGCAACAGGCCACGCGCGAGGAGGTCCTGCTGCAGCCGCTGGTAATAGGCTGAAAGCGCGCGGCTTTCGTCCGAACGGCGCACGGGTGGCGGGTCCGGGCGCATGGGCACAGTGGCGCCGGCCTGCTGCTGCTGCGGCGGCGGTGCAGGGGGCAGTGCGGGTTCGCAGCCGGTCAGCAGCGCCAGCGACGCAGCCGCGGCAAAGAAGCTCAGGCGCAGCGAGATCACGTCGTCGACGCCTCCGCGCCCGAGGCCGCGCCCCGGGGCACGCTGCCGCCCCCGCGGGCACGCGACTTGGCGGATTTCAGGGTGTCCCGCAATTCCGTCTCCATCTTTTGAAGTTCCGCTTCGGCGGCGGTGCGGCGGGCCTTGCCCTCGTCGGCGATCTGCAGGCTCTCCTCGATCGTGGCGATCAGATCCTGGTTCGCCTTCTTCACCGCCTCGATGTCGAACACGCCGCGCTCCATCTCCTGCCGGATCGCGCGGTTGCTCTCGCGCAGGTTCTCGGCGTTGGCGGTCAGAAGCTCGTTGGTCAGGTCGCTGGCCTCCTTCACGGCCGCCGCGGCCTCGGCCGATCGCTGGATGGTGACCGCCTGCGCCAGCTGCGTTTCCCAGAGCGGCACGGTGTTCACCAGCGTCGAGTTGATCCTGGTCACCAGGCTCTTGTCGTTCTCCTGCACCAGCCGGATCGAGGGCAGGGACTGCATCGTGACCTGGCGCGTCAGCTTCAGGTCGTGCACCCGGCGTTCGAGATCGTCGCGCGCGGCGCGCAGGTCGCGCAGCTCCTGCGCCTTCATGACCTGCGCCTCCTCCGGCGCCTCCTGCACGGCCTTTTCGCGCGCGGGGATGTCCTTGGTGTCGAGCTCCTGCAGCTTCGCCTCTCCCGCGGCGATGTAAAGCGCGAGCTCGTCGTAGAAGGCCAGCGTCTTCTCGTAGAGCAGGTCGAGCGACTTGATGTCCTTGAGCAGCCTGTGCTCGTGCCTGAGCAGATCCTCGGTGATCCGGTCGATCTGCCCCTGCACCTCCTCGAAGCGGGCGGTGAACTTGGCGAAGGGCGCGGTCCGGCCCAGCAGACGCTCCCAGAGGGTGCGCTCGCGCCGCACGTCGAGTTCGGAGACGGAAAAGCCCCGGATCGTGGTCACGATGCCGCGCAGCGAGTCGCCTGCGGGCCCCACGTCCTTGTTGCGGACGTCGGCCAGCATGGACTGGCTGATTTCCTGCAGTTCCGCCTGCGCGGCAGAGCCGAAGGAGACGATCGAGTTCGTGTCGCTTATGTCGATCTCGTCCATCCGGCGGCGGATCTCGGACGAGGTCTGCGGGTCTGCCTGTGCGAGCGGCACGATGGCTTCGGCCTCCTGCGGGTCGGGCAGCGTCACGGCGGTCACCTCCTCGACGGCGCCTGCGGTCTGGGCGGCCTCGCTGCGCACTTTCTCTGACATGAACTGATCCTCACTCTTCGCTGTACTCGGTGCGCAACCCTTCGCGTTTGAGCCGGTCCCGCAGGACCTCGATCTCGACGTTCAGGTCGGCGCGGTCGTTCTGCAAGAGTTTCCGCGTCCGCGCGGCGAAATTCTGCTCCAGATCGTCGAGCAGCGAAAGGTAGTCGCGCCGCGCCGCCTCGTTCCGGCCGCGTTCGGCGATGCCTGCATATTTCGCCGTCGCGTCGCGTGCGCCCATCAGATAGACCGACAGGAAGCGCCGCGCCGAGGTCAGGTCGCGCGGATCCTGCTCGACGGTGCGAAAGAGCTGCTGCGCGGTGCGCTCGAACCGCTCCACGCGCGTCTCCAGCGGCCGGTCGCCCAGCCGGGCGACCGTGTGGCGCATCTCGGCCAGCAGGCCCTCTGCCTCGTCCACGGCCCGGGCCACGCGGTCCTGCTGGAACCGGTCCACGCCTTCCACGCCCTTGTCGGACAGTGGGTCGATCCCGAAGGCGGTGACGTGCAGGGCGGTTCCGATCACACCGTAGAGTGCCGCGCCCAGAAGGTCGGTGCCGCCGATGCCTGCGGCGATCACGGTGCCCGCACCGGTCAGCAGGCTGGCAAGGATCTTGCGGGGCAGGGCGGGGCGCCGGGCGACCTTGCGGTCGTGATAGGCGGCCTCGGCGCGCAGCCCCTCGCGGGTGAGCCAGGCCGCGAGCGCCCAGAGCGCCCCGCCGACGAGGCCGAGCGCCAGCCGCTCCGGCCCGCCGCCCAGCGACATGAAGGCCAGCACCGCCGCCGGCAGGTAGAGGAAGTTCACCCGCGCGCCGCCAGGGTCGATGCGAAAGCGGGTCGGCGTGGTGGACAGCCGCTTGGCCGCCTCCTTCGCCTCGGACCCGTCCGCGCGAGGATCGGGACTGTGCTTGCCGCCGTAGCGCCGGGCCATCACTCTGCCCCCAGCCAGCCCGCGGCGGTGCCCAGCATCACGGCCATCAGCAGGGCGTAGGCCACGCGCTGCACGGCGTTCAGCCGCCCGCCGGGCCGGCCCATTGCGCGCCCCGTCCGCTCGCCCGTCTCCGAGACCAGCGACACCGTGATCGCGGCGGCCGCGGTCAGCACCGCGGCGAGCAGAAGAACGAGGATCAGGCGCGACACGCGTGGCTCCCATCGGCTTGCGCGGGCAACATAGGTGTTCGGCAGGCGAAGGGCTAGGTGCCGCGCCCCCCGCCGCGCGGTCTGCCGCCGCGCGGTCCCGTTGGCGTGCCGCGTCCGCTCCGCTGGCCGGTGCGCGGCTTTTCCGGCCCTGAGGAGGCGTCCTGCCGGGGGCGACCCGGCGCGGCCTTGCCCTTCGCCGCCGGTCCGGTCGCGCGCGCCTTGCCCGGCGGCGCGCCCTCTTTCGGTGCCGGACGGCCCTTGCGGGCGGATCCGGGCCTGTCGCCGGGCGCGCCCTTCTTCGCGGTCGGCCTCAACCTTTGGCGCTTCGGCGCCGTCTCTGCCTCCGCATCCGCCAGCCCGAGCTGGTCGCGCACGATGCGGGGCTTGACCTCCTCGACGGCACCCGGTTTCAGCTCGCCAAGCTGGAAGGGGCCATAGGCCACCCGGATCAGTCGGTTGACGGACAGGCCCACCGCCTCCATCGCGCGGCGGATCTCGCGGTTCTTTCCCTCGCGCAGGCCGATCGTCAGCCAGGCGTTGGCGCCCTGCTGGCGGTCGAGCCGCACGGTCATCGGCTGAAAGCGTTCGCCGTCGATCTCCAGCCCCCGGCGCAGCGGATCGAGCCGCGCGTCGTCCGGCCGGCCGTTCACCCGCACGCGGTAGCGCCGGGTCCAGCCGGTCGAGGGCAGCTCCAGCTTTCGCTTCACCGCGCCGTCGTTGGTCAGCAGCAGCAGCCCCTCGGAATTGAGGTCCAGCCGCCCCACGCTCATCACCCTCGGCATGTCCTCTGGCAGATCGTCGAAGATGGTGGGGCGGCCCTGTTCGTCCTTCGTGGTGCTCACGAGGCCCGTGGGCTTGTGGTAGAGCCACAGGCGCACCGGCTCGGGCGCGCCGATCTCGCGCCCGTCCACGGCGATGCGGTCTGCCGGCACGACGTTCAGCGCCGCGCGCTCGATCTGCCGGCCGTTGACCGTGACGCGCCCCTCGGCGATCAGGCGCTCGGCCTCGCGCCGGCTGGCCACGCCGGCGCGGGCGAGTACCTTGGCGATGCGCTCGCCGGTCCTGGGGATGTCGTCCTTGCGTGCCATCCCCCGCCTCTAGGCGTCGCGCGCCCCTTGCGCAAGCGCCGCGCGCGGCCCTATTGCGCCCCATGCCGTTCCGTTCGCACATGCAGGCGGCGCTCGAAGAGGCGCGCGCCGCCGCCGCCCGCGGCGAGGTGCCTGTGGGCGCCGTGGTGGTCGATCCGCAGGGCCGCGAGGTGGCGCGCGCCGGCAACCGCACGCGCGAACTGGCCGATCCCTCGGCGCACGCCGAGATGCTCGCGCTGCGCGCGGCCTGCGCCGCGGCTGGGTCCGAGCGGCTGCCGGGGCACGCGCTTTACGTCACGCTGGAGCCCTGCGCGATGTGTGCGCAGGCCATCGCGTTCGCCCGCATCGCGCGGCTCTACTATGGCGCGGCGGACCCGAAGTCCGGCGGCGTGGCGCATGGCGCGCGGGTCTTTTCCCACCCGCAGGCGCACCACCGCCCAGAGGTCTACGAGGGGCTGGCAGAGGCCGAGGCCGCGGCGCTCCTGCGCGCCTTCTTCGCGGACCGGCGCTAGCGGGCGGGATCCGCGCGGGTGGCGACGGGCACGGGTCGCGACAGGCTCACGCCGACGATCCCCAGCATCAGCAGCAGCGCCAGCAGCGCGGGCGCCCGGCCGGCCCGGCGCGCGCCCGGAGGACCGCAGGGCGCCTCACCCCCCGGTTTCGACCTGCACGGTCTGGACAAGCGCGCCGGTGTCGCGGTCGTAGATCAGGATGCGGTCGTCGTCCGTCACCACGGCATACCAGCCCGGCCCCTGCGTGAGCGCCACGGCCTTCGCGTCGCCGGGCAGCGCGATCACCTCGGGAAGTACCGGCGCGCGGTCCGTCAGGCGGATGACAAGCAGCCCGATCACCACTAGAAGCCCCACGACCATGGTTGCCGTCAGCGCGGTGACCAGCCGGCGCAGAAACCTGAGCTGCGCGGGTTCCTCCTCTTGCCGGGGCGCCTCGTTCATGGCCTCAGAGACCGTCCGCTTCCATCTTGGCGACGATCCGCCGCCCCGCCTTGATAAGGCGCTTTCCGCCGCGGCGCCAGCCGGGGCCGGGCTGTCGCGCTCGCGGCTGGCGAAGCTGCTGGCCGAGGGGGCGGTGCGCGTGGGCGGCGCGGTGGCGACCGACGCCTCCGCGCGCGCGATCCCCGGGGCCGAGGTGGAAATCGCGCTGGCCGTGCGCCCGCGCGCGGACCTGGCAGCGGAGGACATCCCGCTGGCCGTGCTGCACGAGGACGCGGATCTGATCGTGATCGACAAGCCCGCCGGCATGGCGGTGCATCCCGCGCCCGGCACCCCCGGCGGCACGCTGGTCAACGCGCTGATGGCGCATTGCGGCGACAGCCTGTCCGGCATCGGCGGCGAGGAACGGCCCGGCATCGTGCACCGGCTGGACAAGGACACAAGCGGCGTTCTGGTCGCCGCCAAGACCGACCGCGCGCATCAGGGTCTTGCCGCGCAGTTCGCCGCGCACAGCGTCGAGCGGCTCTACCGCGCGGCGGCGCACGGGGTGCCCGATCCGGCCGAGCCCCGGCTGATGGGCCTGCCGGGCGTCACGGCGGAGCCGGGCGGCATCCTGCGGATCGAGACGCGCCTCGGCCGTCACCCGCACGACCGGCAGCGCCAGGCGGTGCTGAAATCGGGCGGGCGGCACGCGGTCACGCGGCTGAAGGTCGCCGAACGCTTCGGCGCGCCGCCCGCCGCGGCTCTCGTCGACTGCTGGCTCGAGACCGGGCGCACCCACCAGATCCGGGTGCATCTGGCGCATGTCGGGCACGGGCTGATCGGCGATCCGCTCTACGGCGGGCGGCGCAAGCTGCGGCAGTGTGCGCTGCCGGCCGACGGGGCCGAGGCAGCGGCAGGCTTCGCGCGGCAGGCGCTGCACGCCGCGGTGCTTGGCTTCCTGCATCCGGTGACGGGCGGACGCCTGCGGTTCGAGGCGCCGCTGCCGTCCGACATGGCCGGACTTCTGGCGGCGCTCCGCGGAGAGAGGGCGCATGGACGGTAGCGCCTTCTTCATCGTGTTGGTTCTGCTGGCCTTCTTTGCGGCGCAGATCGCCACGCTGTTCCGCATCCTGCTGCGCGAGAAGCGGGCACCGGCGGCAAGGCTGGCGTGGATCATCTGCGTCTTCGCGCTGCCGGGTGTGGGGATCGTGCTCTATTTCCTGTTCGGAGAGGTCGATTTCGGCCGCCGCAAGCTGGAGCAGCTCAAGGCGATCGAGGCGCGGCTGCCGCGCGCGGTGCCCGGCGTGCGGCCGGTGCGCCCCGCCGATCTGCCGGCGACGCAGGCCTTTGCCCGCGCCGCCGCGTCGAACGGGTTCGACCCGGTGCCCGGCAATGTCGCGGAGCTTGCCGCCGATTCCGATGACGCCATCCTTCGCCTCGTCGCCGACATCGACGCGGCGCGGGATCACGTCCACCTGCTGTTCTACATCTGGCTCGAGGACGGCAACGGCACCCGCGTGCTGGAGGCCGTGCGCCGCGCGGCCGGGCGTGGCGTGACCTGCCGGGTGATGGTGGACGCGCTGGGCTCGCGCAAGCTGGCGCAGTCGCAGGCCTGGGCCGATCTGGCGAAGGCGGGCGTCAGGACCGGCCTTGCCTTCGGATTCCGGGTTGCGCTGCTGCACATGTTCTTCGCGCGGGTGGACATCCGCAACCACCGCAAGATCGCGGTGATCGACGGGCGCATCGCCTATGTGGGCAGTCAGAACTGCGCCGATCCGGGCTTTCTGCCGAAACGGAAATACGCGCCCTGGGTCGACATCCTCGCCCGGATCGAGGGGCCGATCACCTGGCAGTTGCAGCGCCTGTTCGCCGAGGACTGGGAATTGCACACCGGCGAGGATCTGGGCGGCCTTCTGGAACGGGCCATGGCGCCGGCGTCCGGAGGCGCGGTTGCCGCCGTGGCTATGGGAACGGGTCCCGACGACGGCTTCGAGACGGTCCCAGACACCGCCGCGGCGCTCTTCGCCGCGGCGCGCGAGCGGCTGGTCATCACCACACCCTATTATGTGCCGAACGAAATGGTGCAGCAGTCGATCTGCGCGGCGGCGCTCAGGGGGGTGCATGTCACCATGATCCTGCCGCAGCGCAACGACAGCCTCGTGGTGGGCCTTGCCAGCCGCAGCTATTATCCGCAGTTGCTGCGCGCGGGCGTCGAGATCCACGAATATCCCGACGGTCTGCTGCATTCGAAGATCATCACGATGGACGGAGAGGCCGCGCTGATCGGGTCGGCCAACCTCGACCGGCGCAGCTTCGAACTCAACTTCGAGAACAGCCTGCTTGCCGCCGACCGCGGGTTTGTCGCGGCGCTCGACGCGCGGCAGGCAGCGTATGTCGCCCGGTCGCGGACGGTGACCCGCGCCGAGGTGGCGGACTGGTCGGTGGGGCGGCGGGCGCTGCAGAACCTGATGGCGACGCTGGCCCCCTTGTTGTGAGCGCTTTTGAAACAAACCGGCGCCTTTTGCCACGTCTGCGTGAAACTCCTGACACGCTGGCGTGTTCTTCTTCCACAGACGACGCGACTGCTGCAGATCAGTGACAGTGGTCCGCGGCAGGTCTTGAAGTGAACCGAGCGGTTCACTACTTATGTTAAGCCTCGCAACATTGCTGTGGGGCTCGCAGGAGAGGTTGACAATGGCGAACTATGGCAATCTGCCGGCCCCCAGCCCGGAGCAGGGGCTCAACCGCTATCTTCAGGAGATCCGGAAGTTCCCGCTTCTGGAACCGGAAGAAGAGTACATGCTCGCCAAGCGCTGGGTCGAGGACCAGGACACCGAGGCGGCGCACAAGCTGGTCACCTCGCACCTGCGACTGGCGGCCAAGATCGCGATGGGCTACCGCGGCTACGGCCTGCCGACGGCCGAGGTCATCTCGGAGGCGAACGTGGGCCTGATGCAGGCGGTCAAGCGGTTCGACCCGGAAAAGGGCTTTCGCCTCGCGACCTATGCGATGTGGTGGATCCGCGCGTCGATCCAGGAATATATCCTGCGCTCCTGGTCCCTGGTGAAGCTGGGCACGACCAGCGCGCAGAAAAAGCTGTTCTTCAACCTCCGCAAGGCCAAGGCGCGCATCGGCGCGCTGGAAGAGGGAGACCTGCGCCCGGAGGCTGTGAAGAAGATCGCAACGGACCTTGGCGTGACCGAGGCCGAGGTGATTTCGATGAACCGGCGCCTGTCGGGCGGCGATGCCTCGCTCAACGCGCAGGTCGGTCAGGAGGGCGAAGGCTCGCTCCAGTGGCAGGACTGGCTCGAGGACGAGGGTGCCGACCAGGCGACCGATTACGAGGAGCGCGACGAACTCGAGCAGCGCCGCGAGCTTCTGGCGCAGGCGATGGACGTGCTGAACGACCGCGAGAAGGACATCCTCACCCAGCGCCGGCTCACCGACGACCCCGTCACGCTGGAGGAACTGTCGGGGCACTACGGCGTCAGCCGCGAGCGCATCCGCCAGATCGAGGTGCGCGCCTTCGAGAAACTGCAGCAACGGATGCAGGTGCTGGCGCGGGAAAAGGGCATGCTGACGCCTGCGTGACCCGGGGGGAGCCTGCCGACCGGCGCGGGGCCGGCGCGCGAGACTGCGCGCCGCGCGCTTGTGGAGCAGGGCGGTTGTGGAGCCGGGCGGTTGTGGAGCCGGGCGCAACCTGTTGCCGGGCACGCATCTCACCGTGGGGTTGCTGCCGATCTCAAGCGGTGCGACCGGCTTCCTGCCGGGCGGCGTCATTCGGTTGAAACGGCCTCTGGCTCGTTCCGCTCGGCGTCACAGGGGCCGGGCCGGAGGCTCGGCCGCCGTAATGTCGTGCGCGCGCGGCTTCAGGCGACTGCCTCTGCCTTGCGCTGCGGCGCGCCGCTGTTCGAATCGATGAAATCGAGCACCAGGGGGCGGATGTTGTTGCGCCAGCTCTTGCCGGCGAAGATGCCGTAATGCCCGGCGTCGGGCTCCACATGGCTGGCCTTCTTCGACGTAGGCAGACCGGTCAGCAGGTCGAGTGCCGCCACGCACTGGCCGGGCGCCGAGATGTCGTCGTTCGCACCCTCGACGGTCTTGACAGCGACGCTATCGATCTTGCCGATATCGACGGGCTTGCCCGCCACCACGAATTCGTTCTTGGCGATCTCGCGGCGCTTGAAGATTCGCTCGACGGTCGAGAGGTAGAACTCGGCCGTCATGTCCATGACGGCAAGGTATTCGTCGTAGAACCGGTTGTGCGGGTCGTGGTCGGACGCCTCTGCGCGCGCCACGCGCAGGATCTGGTCGCGGAAGGCGCGCGCGTGCCGGTCGGCGTTCATCGACATGAAGGAGGCGAGTTGCAGGAGGCCCGGATAGACCATGCGCCCCACGCCCTTGTACTTGAAGCCCACGCGCTGGATCAGCGTCTCCTCGAGCTGGCCCATGGTGACGCGGCGGCCGAAGTCGGTGACATCGGTGGGCGTCGCGTCGGGGTCGATCGGGCCGCCGATCAGGGTCAGCGTGCGCGGCTGCGCCTCGGGGTCTTCCTCGGCCAGGTAGGCCGTGGCGGCCAGCGCCAGCGGCGCGGGCTGACAGACCGCGATCAAATGGGTGTCCGGCCCCATCTCGCGCAGGAAGTCCACGAGGTAGAGGGTATAGTCCTCGATGTCGAACTTGCCGCAGCTCACGGGGATGTCGCGCGCGTTGTGCCAGTCGGTGACATAGACCTCGCAGTTGACGATCAGGCTTTTCACCGTGGAGCGCAGCAGCGTCGCATAGTGCCCGGACATCGGCGCCACCAGCAGGATCTTGCGCGGCTGTTCCGGCCGTCCCAGGACGCGGAAATGGATCAGGTTGCCAAAGGGTTTCTCGAGCACCGTCTCGACCCGGACGAGATGGTCGCGCCCGTCCTCGCAGGTGAAGGCAGGGATGCCCCAGTCGGGCTTGGCGACCATGCGTTCGAAGGAGCGTTCGGTCACCTCGCCCCAGGCCCCCGTCCATTGCACGATCGGGTTGGGCGTCATGGCCATCGCGGGATAGGATGCCAAGGCCTTGGCGGTCGCGCCCAACCATTGATTTGTGTTACGGATCGATTCCATGAGATCGTAGGTCACCATGTATCGCATCAGGGTCTCCCTTTGTCCGGCCCGATGCGCCCGTGAGGGCAGACCGAGCGGCCTGCATAACCTTGCCCCGGCGCTCCCGGCAACTCATGCTGCACGGCAGCGACGATAGGTGGAAACCATTAAGATGACAACCAAGGACGAAGCGGCAACCGTCGGTGCCGACCGGATGCAGGAAAACCTGAAGAAAGTGGAGGAACTGACACAGCGCTTCATCCGGGCGCTGGGAAGCAGGCCCCCCGCCCACCCCGGCCTGCACGCCCCCAGCGGCGACCTTTACGCAAGGGCCGCGGCGGCCTGGTGGGCCGAGTGGATGCAGAACCCCGGCAAGCTGCTGGAGCAACAGATCGGCTACTGGGGCAGGTCGCTGGCGCATTTCGTCGAGGCGCAGAAGCAACTCGCGCAGGGCAGTCTCGCGCCCCCCGAGGACGACACGCCCGACGATCCGCGCTTCACGAACGCGCTGTGGAAGACGCACCCCTATTTCAACTTCGTCAAGCAGCAGTACATGATCTACGCGCAGGCGGTGGACGAGGCCGTCAGCGCCATCGACGACCTCGACGAGACGGAAAAGCGCCGCCTGCGCTATTTCTCGCGCCAGATCGTCGAGATGATGTCGCCCACCAATTTCTTCGGCACCAATCCCGACGCGCTGGAAAGGGCGATCGAGACCGAGGGAGAGAGCCTGGTGAGGGGGCTTGAGAACCTCGTCGCGGATCTGGAGGCGAACGGCGGCGACCTGGTCGTGCGGCTGGCCGACGAGAAGGCATTCAGGGTGGGCGAGAACATCGGCACCTCTCCCGGCAAGATCGTCTATCGCAACCGCATGATGGAACTGATCCAGTATGCCCCGGCCACCGAGCAGCAGCGCGAGACGCCGCTGCTGATCTTCCCGCCCTGGATCAACAAGTTCTACATCCTCGACCTCAAGCCGAAGAACAGCCTCGTGAAATGGCTGACCGAGCAGGGCTATACCCTCTACATGGTCAGCTGGGTCAACCCGGGGCCGTCCTACGCCGAGACGGGCATCGAGGACTACATCGAGGACGGCTTCCTGACCGCGATCCGCGAGGTCAAGGCAATGACCGGGCAGGATCGGATCAACGTCGTGGGCTACTGCATCGCCGGCACGACGCTGGCGTTGACGCTGTCGCTGCTGAGGAAGCGCGGGGACAGGTCGGTCAAGTCGGCCACCTTTCTCACCGCGCTGACGGATTTCTCGGACCAGGGCGAATTCACGCCCTTCCTGCAGGACGATTTCGTGGACGCGATCGAGGCCGAGGCAGAGAAACACGGCGTCCTGCCCAGCCATGTGATGGCGCGCACCTTTTCCTTCCTGCGCTCGCGCGACCTTGTCTACGGTCCCGCGATCCGCAGCTACATGATGGGCGAGACGCCGCCGGCCTTCGACCTGCTCTACTGGAACGGGGACGGCGCCAACCTGCCGGCGAAGATGGCGATCCAGTATCTGCGGCGGCTCTGCCAGGACAACGCCTTTGCCGAGGAGGGCCTCGAGTTGCTTGGCGAGCGTCTGCGCCTGCGCGACGTGGACGTGCCGCTGTGTTCCGTCGCCTGCGAGACCGACCACATCGCCGCCTGGAGGGACTGCTACCGCGGGGTGCAGGCGATGGGCAGCCGGTCGAAATCCTTCATTCTGTCGCAGTCGGGGCATATCGCGGGCATCGTCAACCCGCCCAGCAAGCGGAAATACGGCCATTACACCAACGCCGGCCTGTCGCTTGACCACGCGGCCTGGCGCGAGACGGCCGAGTTCCACGAGGGCTCGTGGTGGCCGCGCTGGGACGCGTGGCTGGCAAAGCGTTCGGGCAAGTGGGTGGCGGCACGCACTCCGGGCGATTCGGCACATCCGCCGCTTGGCGATGCGCCCGGAACCTATGTCGTGGCGCCGCCAACCGATTGACTGACATAGGTTTCGAGAAATTGCTGCGCCGCAGCAATCATGCCTTGAAATGCTGCGGCGCAGCATCCATATTTTCCTCGTCACCGTCGCCGGGAGGGCCGGCACCGGACTGCTGACGAGATTTGAGAGAGGATCACGACCATGGCCACCGCCAAGACCGCAAACCCCGACATGACCCAGATGATGAAGGACATGATGGCTGCCTTCCCCGTCGACACCGCCGCGATGGAAAACAGCTTCAAGACCGCGGCGACGCTGAACGAGAAGCTCAGCAGTGTCGCCATCGAGGCGGCAGAGAAGTCCACCGAGCTGCAGGCGAAGTGGATGAAGGATGTCCTGACCAAGATGGGCGACATGGCCAAGGCCAAGTCGGAGCCCGCCGACTATGCCAAGGCGATGACCGATTTCGCCTCGGCGCAGGCCGAAGTCACCGCCGAGCACATGGCCGCCTTCGCCGAGATCGCGAAGAAGGTCCAGATGGACACCGTCGAGCTGATGATGGCGGCGGGCAAGGATTTCTCCGAAGACGCCTCCTCGGCCATGAAGAAGGCCGCGGCAGACATGACGACGGCGGCCAAGAAGGCCTCGACCGCGGCGAAGTAAGCCCGCGGGCGCGCCCCGGCGCGTCAGTCGTGAACGGGGGCGGGTGTGCCACGGGGCATGCCCGCCCCTTTCAATTTGTCCGGGCGTCAACTACGCTCTTTCCGCGATGCCGCACGGCATGGCGCAGAGCGAGGGGGGAGCGCGTGGCCGAAACCGAAAAACCGCTGCTGATCAAGCGTTACGCCAGCCGCCGGCTCTACAACACCGAAACCAGCGATTATGTCACGCTCGAGGACATCGCGGGCTTCATCCGCGCCGGGCGGAATGTGCAGATCGTCGATCTGAAATCGGGCGATGACCTGACCCGGCAATACCTCCTCCAGATCATCGCCGAGCACGAATCGAAGGGCGAACACGTGCTGCCCGTCAACGTGCTGACGGACCTGGTTCGCAGCTATACAGACAGCGCGCAGTCCATGATGCCGCAATTCCTTGCAATGTCCTTCGACATGTTCCGCGAGGGCCAGGCGAAGATGATGGAGAACATGGAAAAGATGAACCCGATCAGCGCCATGCCCGGCTACGACGCGATGCGCGCGCAGCAGGAGGCGTTTCTCAAGGCGATGACCGGTGGCATGGGCAACTGGTCCGGCCCGGCGCCGGAAGACGAGGGCGCCGGGGCGCGTGACGAGAGACGGGAACTCGAGGAGATGCGCCGCCAGCTTGCCGAGATGAAATCGAAGCTCGACAAGCTGACCTGACGGCGGGCGTTCAGGTGCCGCAGGCGCGGCCCGGCGCCATCACCTCTTCCGCCGCGGCAACGAGTGCTTCCGCGATGGCGGTCAGGTCCTCCCGCGAGAGGCGCGCGGGCAGGCGCACGTCGCAGGCGACCTCCAGCATCGCGCGCGTGCGCGGCAGTTCGACCCGCTCGGGCAGGAACTCCCAGTTCCAGAAGGCGCGCGCGTTGTCGCGGCTCAGGCCGAAGACCTGCACCTTCACGCCCAGTCCTGCTGCTGCGTCGGCGAAGGCCGCGCGCTCGTCCCGCGTCATGCCGACAAGGTTGAACTGGATCGAATCGGGCGCGCGCGCCTCCTTCGGCAGGGCAGGGGGCACCGCGATCCACGGGCTTTCGTTCAGCCGTTCCGCCACGAAATCATGCCCGGCGCGGCCGTCGCGCACCCGGCGCGGGATCTCGGCCAGCTGAGGGCGGATCACCGCCGCGGCCAGGTTCGACATCCGCATGTTGTAGAGCGGCAGCCTGTTCTGCCAGGTCTCGAAGGGGGCCTGCAGTGCGCCGTGCTTCTTCCAGTTGTGCTCGTAGGCGCCGGACATGATGACCGCGCGCGCGACAAGGTCGGCATCGTCGGTCACCAGCATCCCGCCCTCGCCGCCGTTCACCAGCTTGTAGCTCTGGAAGCTGAAGCAGCCCACGCGCCCGATGGTGCCGATCCTGCGCCCGTCCCAGAGCGTGCCCAGCGAATGCGCCGCGTCCTCGATCACCGGCAGGCCCTGCGCCTGCGCCAGTTCCACGATCCGGTCCATGTCGCTGGTGTGGCCGCGCATGTGGCTGATCATCACGGCATCGACGCCCGGCAGCTTCGCCGCGAAGTCGTCCAGGTCGATGCGGTAATCCATCCCCACCTCGCAGAGCACCGGCACGCAGTCGGCGTGCACGATGGCCGAGGGCACCGCGGCGAAGGTGAAACCCGGAATCAGCACTCGCGCGCCGCGTGGCAGGTCCAGCGCCTTGAGCGACAGGAAGAGCGCGGCAGAACAGCTCGAGACGGCGAGCGCGAAGCGCACGCCCATCATCGCGGCGAACTCGCGCTCCAGCAGGGCCACGGGGGCATCCTCCGGCGCGGTGTAGCGGAAAAGATCGCCCGAAAGCAGAAGGCGCTCGATCTCGGCCCGCGCGGCCTCGGGGATGGGCTCGGCCTGATGCGTGTCGGGCATCGCGGGCAGGGCGTGATCCTTCATATTTCGAAATCCTTAATCCGGGTTTTCGAAAGGTTAAATCGAGCGAAAGGGCGAGGGAAGTGCGCAGTTGCCGCAGGGCGCCTAAACGGCCGTGCTGTGGCCGCCGTGCCGCGGCGGCCGCTCGGGGAAGTGGCGCGCGACCTTCTCGGCCAGCCGCAGGTCGCAGCGGTGAAGCAATCCCTCGGCTTCGAGCCGCGCCAGCAACGCGGGCTGCGCCTCTGCCACCTCGCGGAACATCTCGCGCAGGCCGGCCTCGCCTCGCTCCGCCTCGATCCGGCGGAAGAGGGTATGCAGGTTCAGGCCGTCGGGTCCGGCCTGCGGGCGCAACTCGTCGCGGTAGGATCCGCGCGCAAGGCGATAGCGGTAATGCGCGCGGAACCGCTCCCACGAGGGGGCGTGCAGGTGGCAAAGGCGCACGGCGTCGAGTTCGCGCAGCCCCGGGTTCTCGACCTCGCCCTGCATGGCGTTGTGGATCCTGAGCTTCAGGCCGTGACCGTGCCGGACGAAGAGCTTGCCCTGCACATGGCTCAGGAAGCCGCCCGGAAGATGCGTGGCCCAGCCGCCATGAACCCGCTCTGCCGCCTCCTGCCGCGCCGCGCGCGCGACGTGCGTGCCCTTGAAGAACGTGGGAAAGCCGCCCTCGGGATCGGCCAGCGCCTCGATCGGGCGGACGCGCGCGGTCAGGCAGTCCGCCGGCAGCGCCCCCAGAAGCGCGCCGATGTCGCCCTCGGGCCACAGGAATTCGTCCACGTCGATATGGGCAAGCCAGTCGCACCCCTGCTTGCGGTTGAGCGCGTGGCGCGCGTTGACGAACTGCCGCGTCTGGTGCTTCTCGGGGCGACCGCGCCGTTTCGCCCACCAGGCATCGTCGGTGCGCACGACGCGGACCTTCGGATGCGCCTCGAGATGCGCCTGCGCCTGCGGCGCCTCGTCGTCGAGGTAGAGGTAGAGCCGATGCGCCCCCAGATCGAGGTGATGCGCGGCGAAGGCGAGGATCTCGTCGTCGGGCGCCTTGATCGTGGCGATCACGCCCCAGGTGGCCCGCGCGCTCATTCGGCGGCGGCCCGCGCCGCGCGCCGCGCCTTGCGCGTGCGCATCCGGCGCAGGCGGCGAAAGACGGTGCGCGGGTCGTGCATCAGCCGGTCCAGCATGTTGTGGGCAAGCGGGCGGATCACCGCGTCGCCTTCGGCCATGTGCCAGAGCCGGCCCAGCATGTTCACGTCCAGCCCGCCCGCGTCCAGCGAATAGGCGTCCATCCCCAGCGGCAGGCCCACGCGGCTGCGGCCTTTCAGGCGAAAGCTCTTGTTGGGTGGAAAGCCGGAATAGCGCCGCTCGGTCTCGTAAAGCTTCATCATGCCGAAGAGCACCGACAGCGCCTCGCCCACGGTGCGCTGCGCCTCTGTCGCGCCATGCTCGCCGAAGGTGGTCAGCGCCGAGACCTGCCAGCGCAGGTCGAGTTCTTCGAGCAGATGCTCGGCCTCTTCCGTCCACAGCCGCAGGAAGAGCGCCGCCGTGTGGGACGGCTGCGCGCGCTTTCGCAGGTGCGCCACGAGCAGCCCGTGCAGGCAGGCAAGTTCGGACCGCCCCTCTAGCTCCGCGCGCAGGTCGAGGAACTTGCGGTGGTTGGACGAGCCATGCGCCGCACGGCGCAGCGGGTCCGCCTCGGGCGCGGGCACGCGGGCGGCCCTGAGCGCGGCGAGATCGGCGTCGAGTGGCGGCAGCGCCTCGCCCGGGGCGAAGCCCAGCGGCGCGCGCCGCGCCTCCATCTCTTCCAGCACCGCGGCGATGCCGCCGGGATAGGTGCAGGGGGTCTGGCCGTCCGTCTCGCGCATGCCTGGCGCCTCCTGACGCGATGATCTGGCCGCGGCGCTTGACGGCAGCGTGGCGGCCAGGTGGCAATTCCGGCGCAGTGTCGCGCCTCGAGGCCCCTCGCGGCAAGGGCGTCGGCGGGCAGTCGCGTGGACCGCCGGGCGATCCTTTGCGGCGAGACGCGCAAGGAACGGCCGTGGCGTCAGCGCAGCGCGGGCGCGCCGCCTGGCCCCGCCTGCCGGCCCGTGCGCCCGCCCGTCAGGTCGCCGCGCCCGGGGCGCGCGACGATATCGCCCGAGGGAAGGACTCGGTTCGCGTCAGACCTGCATTTCCTTCGTGTCGGAAAGCCGCAGGTCGGGCCAGTCGCGCTCGACCCGGTCGATGTCCCATTGCAGCCGCGTGAGATAGACCATGTCGCCGTCGTTGTCGGTGGCCATGTGCTGCTTGTTGGCGCCCGCGAAGCGCTCCAGCGCCGCCTTGTCGCCCGAGACCCAGCGGGCCGAGGTGAACTGCGACGGCTCGAAGCGCACGGGCAGGCCGTATTCCAGCTCGATCCGGCTGGCCAGCACGTCGAACTGCAGCGCCCCCACCACGCCCACGATGAAGCCCGAGCCGATCACCGGCTTGAAGACCTTGGCCGCGCCTTCCTCGGCGAACTGCATCAGCGCCTTCTCGAGGTGCTTGGCCTTCATCGGGTCGCCCGCGCGGCAACTCTGCAGAAGCTCGGGCGCGAAGGAGGGGAGGCCGGTGACACGCAGCGCCTCGCCCTCGGTCAGCGTGTCGCCGATGCGAAGCTGGCCGTGGTTGGGGATACCGATGATGTCGCCGGCCCAGGCCTCTTCCGCAAGCTCCCGGTCGGAGGCGAGGAAGAGCACGGGCGCCGAGACGGTCATCGGCTTCTTCGACCGGACGTGGGTGAGCTTCATGCCGCGCCTGAAGTGCCCCGAGGCGAGGCGGACAAAGGCCACCCGGTCGCGGTGTTTGGGGTCCATGTTGGCCTGCACCTTGAAGACGAAGCCCGCGACCTTGCTCTCTTCCGGGGCGATCTGGCGCGGCTCGGCGCGCGCGGGCTGCGGCTCGGGGGCGTAGGCGCCGATGCCGTCCATCAGCTCCTTGACCCCGAAGGAGTTGATCGCGGAGCCGAACCAGATGGGTGTCAGGTGCCCCTCCTGCACCGCCTGAAGGTCGAGCGGCGGCAGCAGTTCGCGCGCCATCTCGACCTCTTCGCGGAGCTTGTCGAGCAGCTGCGCGGGCACATGCCGGTCCAGCAGCGGATCGTCCAGGCCCGAAATCTCGATCGACTCGGCCACGCGGTTGCGGTCGGCGCGGTCCATCAGCTCCAGCCGGTCGCGCAACAGGTCGTAACAGCCAAGGAAATCCTGCCCCATGCCGATGGGCCAGGAGGCGGGCGTCACGTCGATGGCGAGGTTTTCCTGGATCTCGTCGATGATCTCGAAGCTGTCGCGGCTCTCGCGGTCCATCTTGTTGCAGAAGGTCAGGATCGGCAGGTCGCGCAGGCGGCAGACCTCGAAGAGCTTGCGCGTCTGGCTCTCGACGCCCTTGGCGCCGTCGATGACCATCACCGCCGCGTCCACCGCGGTGAGCGTGCGATAGGTGTCCTCGGAAAAGTCCGAGTGGCCGGGCGTGTCCACCAGGTTGAAGCGGAAGCCCCTGTAGTCGAAGGACATCGCCGAGGCCGAGACCGAGATGCCGCGGTCCTGCTCCATCTTCATGAAGTCCGAGCGCGTGCGCCGCGCCTCGCCCTTGGCGCGCACCTGCCCCGCCATCTGGATCGCGCCGCCGTAGAGCAGGAACTTCTCCGTCAGCGTGGTCTTGCCCGCGTCGGGGTGCGAGATGATGGCGAAGGTCCGGCGCCGGGCGATCTCGGCCGGCAGGTCGGGGCGGTTGGGGCGCGCGTCGAGCATGGCGCGGCATATAGGCGAGGGGCGGGGTGCGCGCAATCTGGCGCGGCGGGACGGCGCTGTTTCGCTGCGCGAAAGGCGCCCCGCCCGCCGTCCCGCAGGCGTCAGCGCCTGGAGGCGCGACGCAGCAGCTCGACCGTGTCGGGCCGGCGCAGCAGCCCTTCCTGCACCTCGAAATCGAGATGCGCCGCGCGGCCATGGGCAGGCAACCGGTTTGCCAGCGCCTTGTCGAGCGCGGCGGGCAGGACCGGCCGCGTCCGGCTGTCGATCAGCAGCGATTCGGCGGCGATCCCCTCTGCATAGATGATCTGATGCCGGTCGAAGAGCAGCTGGAAGTGGTCGACGAAGCCGCCCTCGCGGACGAAGACGGTCGTGCCGTTCACCAGGTGCCGGGCACGCACCAGCACCTCTGCCCGGCCCGCGCCCAGCGCATCCTCGCGCTGCCAGACGAAGAGCCGGTGATCGGGGCTGACCACCAGATCGCCCGTGTTGTGCAGCGCGCCCGCGGTGATGACGATGGGCGCGAAGGCGCCGGTCGCGCGCAGCGTGCTCTGGCCGATCCAGCGCACCGGTTGCGCGCCGTCGTCGCGGGTGAGCACGCGGTCGCCCTCGCGCAGCTCCTCGATGGGCAGCTGCGCGCCCGAGGCCAGCGTGATCCGCGTGCCGCGCGAGAAGGACACGCAACCCAGCTCGGCAAAGCGGCGGCGGGCAGAGGCGCGGTCGATCCCCACCAGCCTGTAGGGCACGCGGGGCAGCAGGCGCGCCATCGGGTGCAGGTAGACGGCCGCGACGCAGCCCTCCGTGTCGAGCTCGACCAGCACCAGCGCCTCTGCCGGCACGCCGTCCGCGCCCATCAGCGTGAGGCAGCTGTCGAGGTGCAGGGGCGCGCCGGGCCGGCCCAGCCCGGAGCCATGCGCGACCGCGAAAGTCCTGCCCTCGGCGGTTTCGGCGGCAAGCCGTCCCGGCTGCGCGTCGCCGGCCAGTTCATAGACGTCGTCGGGGACGAGCTCATCCGCAAAGCCCAGCGGATCCCCGAGGTTGGCACCCTCCACCACGGTCAGGAGGCGGGCCTCGAAAACGGGAAGCTGCAGTGGCGGTCGGTCGGCGGGCATGGGCGACTCGTTCGAATGCGAGAGCACGAGACTATCCTCTCCGGCCTGCCATGGAAATGCGTCGGGCGGGTGGAGGGCCGAAGGCGTTTTGCTGGCGCAGGCCGGCGGGCGGTGCTACCTGCGCCGGACAGCGACACGGACGGGAGGGCGCGCGATGGATATGGGGATCAGGGGAAAGCGGGCGCTGGTCTGCGCCTCGAGCAAGGGGCTGGGACGCGGCTGCGCCGAGGCGCTGGCGGCCGAAGGTGCGAACCTGGTGATGAACGCGCGGGGGGCCGAGGCGCTGGAGGCCACCGCGCAGGCGATTCGCGATGCGCATGGCGTCGAGGTGGTGACCGTGGCCGCGGACATCACCACGGAGGACGGACGCGCGCGCGTGCTGGAGGTGGCGGGCGATGTGGATATCCTGGTCACCAACGCGGGCGGGCCGCCACCGGGGGTCTGGTCGGACTGGGGCCGGGACGACTTCATCCGCGCGCTCGACGCCAACATGCTGGCACCCATCGCGCTGATGACCGCGCTCCTGCCGGGCATGATGGCGCGCGGCTGGGGCCGGGTGGTGAACATCACCTCGCAGTCGGTCAAGGCGCCGATCCCGCAGCTGGGCCTGTCGAACGCCGCGCGCACCGGGTTGACGGGCTATGTGGCGGGCACCGCGCGGCAGGTGGCCCATGCGGGCGTGACGATCAACAACCTGCTGCCCGGCATCCACGCGACCGACCGGGCGCAGGCGCTGGACGGCCCGGTGGCCGAGCGCGAGGGCATCACGATCGAGGAGGCCCGCGCACGCCGCGAGGCCACGATCCCCGCCCGCCGCTACGGTACGGCGGAAGAGTTCGGCGCGGCCTGCGTCTTTCTCTGCTCGCAACAGGCGGGCTTCATCGTGGGGCAGAACCTGCTGCTCGACGGTGGCGGCACGAACTTCACGATCTGAGCATGGCGGGCGGCCGTCGGGCGCCCCACCTTGCGTGGCGGCGCCCGGATTGCTATCTGCCCGCGAAGCCGAGGAATTCGCTCGGATTAACCGCGAAAGGCCTGCGTGCAAACCGATTCCCCCCGTCTCGACATCCGCGGGCTCGTGCGCAGCTATGGCGGGCGGCGCGTGGTCGACGACGTCTCGCTCGCCATCCGGCCGGGGCAGGTGACCTGCCTGCTGGGGCCGTCGGGCTGCGGCAAGTCCACCACGCTGCGCATCATCGCGGGGGTGGAGATGCAGGACGCGGGCGAGATCCGCGTCGACGGCGAGCTGATCTGCGACACGGTCACCCGCTTGCCGCCCGAACGCCGCTCGATCGGGCTGATGTTCCAGGACTTCGCGCTCTTCCCGCATCTGACCGTGGCCGAGAACGTGGGCTTCGGGCTGAGGGGCGCAAAGCCCGCCCGCCGCGCGCGGGTGATGGAACTGCTGGAGCGGGTGGAACTGGCGCATTATGCGGATGATTACCCGCATGCCCTGTCGGGGGGCGAACAGCAGCGCGTGGCGCTGGCCCGCGCGCTGGCGCCGCGGCCCCGCGTCATGCTGATGGACGAGCCGTTCTCGGGGCTCGACAACCGGCTGCGCGACGGCATCCGTGACGACACGCTGAAGCTGCTCAAGGAAGAGGATGCCGCCGTCCTGCTGGTCACCCACGAGCCGCAGGAGGCGATGCGCATGGCCGACGAGATCGCGCTGATGCGCGACGGCCGGATCGTGCAGCGCGGTGCGCCCTACAACATCTACAACGCGCCCGCGGACAAGGCGGCTGTCGCCTTCTTCAGCGACATCAACGTGATCCGCGGCACGGTGAACGGCGCGTTGACCGATACGCCCTTCGGCCAGTTCCTGGCCCCGGGCGTGCCGGACGGGGCCGAGGTGGACATCGTCTTTCGCCCGCAGCACGTGGGCATCGATTTCGACCGGAACGGGCAAGGCCCCCACCCCACGGCGCGCGAAGGCGTGGCCGCCCGCGGCGTGGTGGAACGCGCGCGGTTTCTGGGCAACGAGAGCCTTGTGGAATTCCGCATGGACTTTGACGGCTCGGTCCTGAAGGCGACCGTGCCCAACGTCTTCCTGCCGAAGCCGGGCACGCCGCTGTGGCTGACCGTCCGGCGCGACCGCTGCTTCGTCTTTCCGGCCTCCGGCGTGCCGATGTTCTGAGCGGCCTGACCCGGCGACATGAGGCGCCGGTGCGACAACGCACGCAGACCGGCGCGCCGGAACGGCCACGCGCCGTGCGTGACATAGGTCAAGGCGAATCGCCGTGAAACTGCCGCAAGGTCAGTCTATGCGCGTGGGCGGACGCGTTTCGGTTGACCTGCCCCTGTAGGGCACAGCCGAAGCGTGACCGACGGCCTGTCGCCGCCTGGGGGCGGGTCTGACAGGCAAAGGGGGGAAACCGATGGAAAGCGGGCAAGGCCCGTCCGAGGCCGCAACCGGCACGGTTGGGCAGCGGGCGCCATTGCACCGGGGAGCGGATCAGCCGGCGCGCCGCAGTCTCGCGCTGGACGGCCTGACGTTGGCCGGCGGGACAGCGCAGGTCGAGGAGCGCGATCTGTCTGCCTCGGCTTTCCACACGCTGGTCTCGTTCCGCCTTTCCGCGGCCGGGCCGCGGCCCGGCCTGCTCGTCGTGCCGCCGCTCTCGGGGCATTTCGCCATGCTGATGCGCGATGTCGTGATCGGTCTGCTGCCCGATTTCGACGTGTCCCTGCTGGACTGGACCAACGTGCGGCATGTGCCGCAACCCTTCGGCAGCTTCGGGTTCGAGGACAACATCCTGACCGTCGAGCGCGCGATCCGGGAGCTTGGTCCGGGCCTGAACGTGCTGGCGCTGTGCCAGGGCGGGGTGCCGGCGCTGGCCGCCACGGCCCGGTTGGCGGAAGAGGCCCCGCACCGCGCGCCTCAGGCGCTGGTGCTGATGGCCGCCCCGGTCGATCCCATGGCCAACCCCACCGCGGTCGTGCGCCTGATCCGCCGCTGGCCGATGCTCTGGTATCGCATGGGCGCGATGGCGCCGGTGCCGCGCGGCTTCGCCGGGCAGGGGCGGCGGGTCTATCCGGCCGCGACGCAGCTGGCCGGGTTGCGCGCCTATCTTGCACGGGATCGGGAACGCGACGGCGAACTTGCACGCAAGTTCCGCGCCGACGACGGCGCCGACCCGGGCGTGGCGCCCTTCGGCGATCTCTATACCTCGGTGATGGACGTGGACGCCCGGCATTTCGCCGAGAACCTCGAACAGGTGTTCCACATCTGCGCCATCACGAAGGGCCGGCTGACCTGCCGGGGGCGGACCGTGCGGCCCGAGGCGCTGCAGCACACGACGCTGATCACGGTCGAGGGCGCGCTGGACGACATCGCCGCGCCCGGTCAGACCGCTGCGGCGCACGATCTCTGCATCGCACTGCCGCCCCGTCGGCGCGCGCGGATCGTCGTGCCAGACTGCGGCCACTTCGGCCTGTTCCACGGACGGCCGTGCCGCGAGCGCGTGCTGCCGGCGATCAGGGAGCACCTTCTGTCAGCCGGCTGACCATGCGGTTGCGCAGCTCGCCGATCCCTTCGATCTCGAGTTCGATCTCGTCGCAAGGGGCAAGCTGCCGCCGCACCTCCGGCCCGCAGCCGGTGTCCACCGTGCCCGTGCCGATGACCTCGCCGGGACGGATCGTCTCGGAGACCATGACATGTTCGAGGATGCGGCGCGTCGCAGCCTTCACGGCATCCGGAAAGAGCAAGCGATACGGATCGTCAATCAAGGGCTCGCCAAGAGCGGTTTTGACCTCGTCGAGCGCGCATGCCGGGCACAAGGTGTCCCACGCGCCAAGGATCATGGGACACCTCCGGAAGAAAGTGCCTTAATGTCAATGGCTAAAATGGAACAGTGGCAGCCCGTAGGGGA
>NZ_JBKHAQ010000138.1:0-6570 GCF_046542825.1 Rhodosalinus sp.
GTTCACGCCCATGCCCCGTTTCGCCATTGCCACCCTTGTGCCCGCCCTCCTGCTCGCGCTCGCCGTGCTGGCGGGCGGCGCGTGGGGTGCGGCGGCCCTTTTGTGGATGACGGTGCTGACCTTCGCGCTCGACCGTCTGGGCCGCGCCCCCGCCCCGCAGGGCGCCGGCGAAGGCCGTGCGCTGACGGTCGCGCTGGGAAGCGTCCACTTTCTTTTGTGGGGGCTCGCCATCTGGGGCGTGGGCGGGCCGAGCGGGTTGTCGGCGCTGGAGCGCGGCGTCGCCTTCTTCGGCTTCGGCCTCTTCTTCGGACAGATCTCGAACTCGGCCGCGCACGAGCTGATCCATGCCTCCGGGCGGGCGTTGCGGCGGCTGGGCGCGGCGATCTACGTCTCGCTGCTCTTCGGGCATCACGTCTCGGCGCACCGGCTGGTGCATCACGTCCATGTCGCCACGCCGCGCGATCCCAACTCGGCGCCGCTGGGGCGCAGCTACTGGGGCTTCCTGCCGCGCGCCTGGTGGGGCAGCTTCCGCGAAGGCTGGCGCGCGGAAGAGGCGCTGCGGGCGCGACGCAGCGGTCCGCGCGGTCTGCACCCCTATGCGATATGGCTGGGCGGCGCGGCGGTGGCGGGATTGCTGGCCCTGCTCATCGGTGGGCCGGGCGGGCTGGCCGCGCTGCTGGGACTCGCCGCCTACGCGCAGGCGCAGCTTCTGCTGTCGGACTACGTGCAGCACTACGGGCTGACGCGCCGCGCGGGCGCGGAGGGGCGGGCGGAGCCGGTCGGCCCGCAGCATTCCTGGAACGCGCCGCACCGTCAGTCGGCGGCGATGATGCTGAACGCCCCGCGCCATTCCGACCATCACGCGCACCCTGCCCGGCCGTGGCCGGAACTGGCGCTGGAAGAGGACATGCCAAGGCTGCCCCAGAGTCTGCCGGTGATGGCGACCATCGCGCTCTGGCCGCCCGCCTGGCGGCAGCTGATGGACCATCGGGCCCGGCGCGTCATGGCGCGGCAGGGCGCGTGATGCGGCAGCTTGTCGATCTGGCGCGGGCGCCGCAGGCGCTGCTCACCCGCCTGCGCGCGCTCAACGACGCGCATGCCGAACAGACATCGCCGCTCACGACCGAGGCGCTGGCCGATCTGTGCCGCGCGGCTTTTGCCGCCTGGGCGCCCGAGGACGGCTCCGCCTTCCTCATCGCCTTCGACGAGAGCGCGGACTACGCCAGTCCGAACTTCCGCTGGTTTTGCGACCGATATGACCGATTCGTCTATGTCGACCGGATCGTCGTGGCCGGGGACCGGCGCGGCGAGGGCATGGGGCGGCAGCTTTACGCCGCGCTTTTCGAGGCCGCCCGCGCCTCTGGCCGGGCGCGTGTCGCCTGCGAGGTCAACCGCGTGCCGCCCAACCCGGTCTCCGACGCCTTTCATGCCCGCATGGGCTTTGCCCGCGTGGGCGAGGGCAGCCCGGCGCCGGGCAAGACCGTGCGCTACCTGCTGCGCCCGCTCGACACCGGCGGGCCGGCGCCGATCCCGCGCGAAAGCGATTAACAATGCGCCCCCGGCATGGCAGGATTGCGCCATGCCGTTCCGTGCCCTCGCCCTTGCCTTCGCCATTTTCGCCACGCCCCTCGCCGCGCTCGACGAGCTCAGCGCAGAGGAGTTCGACGCCTATACCCGCGGCAAGACGCTCTACTTCGGCCAGAACGGCCAGCCCTACGGCGTCGAGGAATACCGCGACAACCGCGAGGTCACCTGGTCCTTTCTCGACGGGCGCTGCATCGAGGGGGTCTGGTACGAGGATTCCCGCGGCATGATCTGCTTCGAATACGAGGACGAGATCGGCCCGCAGTGCTGGCGCTTCTACCGCGGCCCCGAGGGGCTGCTCGCGATCTTCGAGGACGAGAGCAGCGTGCCTCTCTACGAGGCGGAAGAGGGCGAGGAACCGATGCAGTGCCTGGGCCCCGAGGTCGGTGCATGATGCGCCGACGCGGGCCGCGGGTCTGCCGGTCAGCGACGGAGGTTCACAAGCATCTGCCGATGCGGCAGGAGCGCAACGTCTCGGCGTGCTGGTGACGGAGGCGCCGCCGGCGCTTCTGCGGCGCAGAGGGGCGCTCATCGGCCTTGGCAGGCCTCTTCGCTGGCGCCGCAGCCGCGACGAGGGCCCGCAGGGTCCCGAGGAGCGGCTCAGAAGAGTTCGCCCTGCTCCGGAGGCTCGTCGCCGCGCGCGGGTTTTCGGGTCCGCCCGCCGACCGCGAGCCGCCCGTCGGCGAACTCGATCTCCAGCGCGCGGGCCTGTTCCGCCTGTGACTTGCGCGTGAGGACCGCGCCGTCGCCGCGCACCACGGCGTAGCCGCGCCTGAGCGTCGCGGTGTAGCCCAGCGTCTCGCGCAGGCGGTCGGCGGTCTCCAGCCGCCGGCGCTGTGCCTCGACCCCACGGGCGAAGGCCGCGTCGAGCCGCGCGCCCTGCTCGCTCAACCGCTGGCGGCCGCGGGCGATCTCGGCCTCGATGGGGCGCAGGCTCAGCCGGTCGGCGCGCCGCGCCAGCGCCTCGCGCCCGGCCTCCACCCGCCGCGAGAGCGCAGGCGCAAGGCGCGGGCCGCAGGCATCGAGCCGCCGCCGCTCGCCCGCCAGCGCGCGGGTGAGCAGGCCGGGTCGCAGGCTGCCGCCCGCCTCGGACAGCGCCACGCGCCGCGCCTGCACCGAGGCGCGCAGCCCGGCGGGCAGCCGGTCGCCCAGCGAATCGAGCCGCTGGCGCGGCCAGTCCAGCAGCGTTTCGGGGCGCGGGAGCCCGCGGGCGAGATCGCGCAGCCGCTCGCCGCGGCGCGCCATCGCGGCAGTGACGCAATGCGCAAGCCGCCCGCCCAGCGCCTCGGTCGCGGCCAGAAGCTCCAGCCGCACGGGCACGGCCAGTTCCGCGGCGGCGGTCGGCGTGGGCGCGCGGCGGTCGGCCACGAAGTCGATCAACGTGGTGTCCGTCTCGTGCCCGACGGCGGAGATCAGCGGGATCGCGCTGTCGGCGGCGGCGCGCGCGACGATCTCCTCGTTGAAGCCCCAGAGGTCCTCGACCGAGCCGCCGCCGCGCGCCACGATCAGCAGGTCGGGGCGCGGGATCGGCCCGCCACGCGCCAGCGCGTTGAAACCGCGGATGGCGTTGGCCACCTCGGGCGCGCAGTTGGCGCCCTGCACCGCGACGGGCCAGATCAGAACATGCCGGGGGAAGCGGTCGCGCAGCCGGTGCAGGATGTCGCGGATCACGGCGCCCGAGGGTGACGTGACAACCCCGATCACCTCCGGCAGCCAGGGCAGCGGGCGCTTGCGCGCCGCGTCGAAAAGCCCCTCTGCCGCCAGCATCTTCTTGCGGTTCTCCAGCAGCGCCATCAGCGCGCCCTGCCCCGCCGGGCGCAGATCCTCGATCACCAGCTGATAACGCGACTGGCCGGGAAAGGTGGTCAGTCGCCCGGTCGCCACCACCTCCAGCCCTTCCTCCGGCTGGGTGGCAAGCCGCGCCGCGGTGCCCTTCCAGATCACCGCCGAAAGCACCGCGCGCTCGTCCTTGAGGTCAAGATAGACGTGGCCGGAACGCGGGCGCGTGACGCGGCCCAGCTCGCCGCGCACGCGAACATGCGGAAACTCGCCCTCGACCACGCGCTTCACCGCACCGGAAATCTCCGAGACGGTGAACTCCGGCGCGTTGGCCCTGTCAGCCGGGCCGGCATCCTCGATCAGGTCGGACATGGGCGGGACCATGCCCGATCGCACGGCGGAGGGGAAGCGGCCAGGTCGTCCGCGCCGGCGCATCGCGCGACGGGGAACGCCGGGGATGCAGCTTTGCGGCGATTTCGCCAGCACGGCTGCATCCTTGCTGGTCAGCCCTCGCCAGTGCGCCCTCGCAAGTGCGCTCTTGCCGCTGTGCCGCGCTCGTCCACCGGCGCGCTCCGAGCTGGCGGTCGGCAACCGACGAAACGGCGCAGATCGCGTGTGCGGCTTTCGCCACGGGGACAGCCCGTCGGGGCGCCAACGGTGGCAGACCCTGCGCCGCCCCATGCAGAAATCGGTCCGATGCGCGCGGGGGCAGAGGGTGCAGACGGCCAACCGCCGGCCGGCGCGCACCTCACGCGGCGCGGCTGTAGCTGTGACCGGCCTCGATCTCTTCGATCAACTTCTCGGAAAAGGCGGGCAGGTCGTCGGGGTTGCGGCTGGTGACGAGGCCTTCGTCAACCACCACTTCGCCGTCTTCCCAGTGGCCGCCGGCGTTCTGCACGTCCGTGCGGATCGAGGGATAGGAGGTGAGCTTGCGGCCCCTGGCGATGCCGGCCTCGACCAGCATCCAGGGCCCGTGGCAGATCGCCGCCACGGGTTTGCCCGCGCGCCAGATCTCGCGCAGGAAATCCACCGCTTCGGGCTTGGTGCGCAGGATGTCCGGATTGATCTGGCCACCGGGCAGCACGAGCGCATCGTATTCGCCCGCGTCGGCCAGTTTGAGCGGACGGTCCACCGCAACCTTGCCGCCCCAGTCGGAGCCCTTCCAGGCGGTGATGTCGTCGGTCTCGGGCGACACGACGTGCACGGTCGCGCCGGCCTGGGCCAGCGCCTCGCGCGGGTGCTCCAGCTCGGACTGCTCGAAGCCATGGGTGGCAAGGATCGCGACGGTCTTTCCGCTCAGACGGGCCATGCGTGGTCTCCTTTCGGGATGTTCCCTTACTGTCCCTTGCGCAACCCGCGGCCCCGGCCCCCCGTTCCCTCCTGCCTTGCCACGGGCGGGCGCCGCGGCTACGAGGCCCGCGATCAGGGCTCACCGGGGGACGGGGCGCGCGATGAACATCCTCATTCTGGGCGGCGGCGGGCGGGAACATGCGCTGGCCTGGGCGGCGCTGCAGAATCCCAAATGCGACAAGCTGATCGTGGCACCGGGCAACGCCGGCATCGCGCAGATCGCCACCTGCGCCGCGCTCGACCCCTGCGATGCGCCGGCGGTTCTGTCGCTGTGCGAGGAGGAGGCGGTCGACCTCGTGATCGTCGGACCGGAGGCGCCGCTCGCCGCGGGCGTGGCCGACCGTCTGCGCGAGGCGGGCTTCGCGGTCTTCGGCCCCTCTGCCGCGGCGGCGCGACTCGAAGCCTCCAAGGCCTTCACCAAGGAGGTCTGCGATGCCTGCGGCGCGCCCACGGCGGCCTGGGCGCGGTTCTCGGACCCGGCGGCGGCCGCGGCCCACGTCCGCGCGCAGGGGGCACCCATCGTGGTCAAGGCCGACGGGCTGGCCGCCGGCAAGGGCGTGGTCGTGGCCGAGACCGTGGCAGAGGCGGAGGCGGCGGTCGAGGCGATGTTCGGTGGCGCCCACGGGACGGCCGGCGCCGAAGTGGTGATCGAGGAGTTCATGCAGGGCGAGGAGGCGAGCTTCTTCGTGCTGGTCGACGGCGAGACGGTGCTGCCCATCGGCACCGCGCAGGACCACAAGCGCGTGGGCGAAGGCGACACCGGGCCCAACACCGGGGGGATGGGCGCCTATTCCCCCGCGCCCGTGATGACGCCCGAAGTGGAGGCGCGCGCGCTCGACCGGATCGTGCGGCCCGTGGTGGCCGAGATGGCGCGCCGCGGCACGCCCTATTCCGGCGTGCTCTATGTCGGGCTGATGATCGCGGACGGCACCCCGCGGCTGGTGGAATTCAACGTCCGCTTCGGCGACCCGGAATGCCAGGCGCTGATGCTGCGGCTGGGCGCGCAGGCGCTGGACCTGATGCACGCGGTGGCGGAGGGGCGGCTCGACGGTTGCCGCGTTACCTGGGCGGATGACCACGCGATGACGGTGGTGATGGCGGCAGAGGGGTATCCCGGCCCTTATGCGAGGGGCGAGCCCATCGGCGGGCTGGAGGCGCTGCCCGAGGACAGCTTTCACCAGTGCTTCCATGCCGGCACGGCGCGGGAGGGCGGGCGCTTCGTCTCGGCCGGGGGGCGGGTGCTGAACCTGACTGCGCGCGGGACGACACTGGCCGAGGCGGCGGAGCGCGCCTATGCCATGGTGCGGGGCGTGGACTGGCCGGGGGGCCAGTTCCGCGCCGACATCGGCTGGCGCGCCCTGGGCGGCCGCCGCGCCGGCTGACAGGGCGCGAGGGGGGCGCTGCCCCCCGTCCGGCTGCGCCGGACTCCCCCCGGGGTATTTCGGGCAAGAGGAAGGATCGGGCACAGGCGGTCGGGTCAGTTCCCGGCGAGGCGAGTGCGGCGGCGAGGCCGGCGCGGACCTTGTGCGCACCGATATCCCGATCCGTGAGGCGGCCGGGCTCGCGCATGACCGCCAGGAGCCGGCGCCAGTCGGCGTCGGCGACCACGATCTCGGGGCCTGCGCCGCAGTCGCGCAGGCCGCCGGAGATGTCGGTCTTGCCGATGCGGTGGTTGGTCACGCCCCTCAGATCGGCGACCGGTTCGAGGCGTCGGGGGCCCGGCAGATGGCGCCAGACGCGCAGGGTCTTCGCCGGATGCGGCCGGTCGACCCGGGCGATCCCGGCCAGCCCGTGGCCGTCGAGGTCGCCCGCGCCGGCGCGAGCCGGCGGAAGCGGGTGCCGATGAAGGGCGTGGCG
>NZ_JBKHAQ010000139.1:0-6542 GCF_046542825.1 Rhodosalinus sp.
GTCCGCCGACGTGTCGGAGCCGGCGGTCGTCGCGGCAGATGCGTCTCCGGCGCGTTCCTCGGCAGGTGTTCCGGCCGTCTCCGTCGGCGCCTCGTGGCGTTGCGGCGGATCGGCAGCCGCTGCCGCTTCGATGGTCTCGGCATCCTGCGGCACGCTGCGTCGTGCCTTCGCTTCGAAGGGCAGCACGGTTCCGCCCGTCCCGGCCTCCAGGGTTTCGCCGGTGTCCTCGATCGGTGGCGACAGGCTGGCCACATGGCGCACGCCCTGCTCGCGCAGGAGCTTCTGCACGCCCTTGATGGTCATGCCCTCGTCGTGCAGCAGCCGCTTTATGCCGCCGATCAGCGCCATGTCCGAGGGGCGGTAGTAGCGCCGCCCGCCGGCGCGTTTGACCGGCTTCACCTGCGGGAACTTGCTTTCCCAGAAGCGCAGGACATGCGCCGGAGTGTCCAGCCACTCCGCCACCTCGCTGATCGTGCGGAAGGCGTCGGGCGACTTTTCCGGCATGGCGCGGGGCCTCCTGTCAGCTGCGGTTGCCCGCCGCCACGCGGTCCTTCATCAGGTGCGAGGGGCGGAAGGTGAGCACCCGGCGGGGCTGGATCGGCACCTCCTCGCCGGTCTTGGGGTTGCGGCCGACGCGCGCGGCCTTCTGGCGGACGCTGAAGGTGCCGAAGGAAGAGATCTTGACCTGCTCGCCGCGCACCAGCGAGTCGGAGATGTGCGCCAGAACGCTTTCGACCAGTTCCGCGGACTCGTTGCGCGACAGCCCGACCTCGCGGAACACCGCCTCGCTCAGATCCATGCGCGTCAGCGTCTTTCCCATGTCCGTCCCCCTGTTCACTGATGCGTGAGATTAGAGGCAGGTGAAAATCGCTGTCAACGCCGGGGTTTGGGCCGTGCCGATCTTTGAATGACGCCGCCTCGCCTGCACCTCCGGTCCGCGCTACCAGCGCAACACGACGGAGCCCCAGGCCAGCCCGCCGCCGATCGCCTCGGTCACGAGAAGGTCGCCGCGCTTGATCTGGCCGCGCTCGGCGCCCACCGAAAGCGCCAGCGGGATCGAGGCGGCGGAGGTGTTGCCATGATCCTGAACGGTGACGATCACGTTGTCCATCGGCATCTGCATCTTCTTTGCGGTGCCCTGGATGATGCGGATGTTGGCCTGATGCGGCACGATCCAGTCCACGTCGGCGCTGGTGACGCCGGCCTTGTCCATCGAGGCATGGGCGGTTGCGGCCAGCTTGTCGATGGCGTGGCGGAACACCTCCTTGCCCTGCATCTTCAGGTGCCCGACCGTCCCGGTCGAGACGCCCCCGTCGACATAGAGGATGTCGCGGTGGCGCCCGTCCGAGTGCAGGTCGGTGGACAGGATTCCGCGGTCGTCGGAAGTGCCGGCGCCTTCGCTCGCCTCCAGCAGCACGGCGCCTGCGCCGTCTCCGAAGAGCACGCAGGTCGTGCGATCGGACCAGTCCATGAGCTTCGAGAAGGATTCGGATCCGATCACGAGTATGCGCGTGGCCTGTCCGCAGGCGATCAGCGCCGAGGCATTGGCCAGCGCGAAGACGAAGCCCGCGCAGACCGCCTGGATGTCGAAGGCGAAGCCGCGGGTCATGCCGAGCTGTGCCTGCACCATCGTGGCGGCGGAGGGAAAGGTGAGATCGGCCGTCGAGGTGGCCAGCAGGATCGCATCGACCTCGTCGGGCTGCCGCCCCGCGGCCGCGAGCGCGGCGCGCGCCGCGCGCGCCGCCATGTCCGAGGTCGTCTGCCCCTCTGCCGCGAAATGCCGCCGCTCGATGCCGGAGCGCGAGCGAATCCATTCGTCCGACGTGTCGAGGAAAGACTCGAAATGGCTGTTCTCGACAACCTTGTCCGGCAGGTAATGCCCGACGCCCGTGACGATGGCGCGGCGTGTCATGCGTGTATTCCGTCCTTCTGGTCGTCGCCGCCGGAGGCGAACTCTGCCCTGCCGGACCCCGCGATCCGCTGCGCAAGGCGCTCGGAAAAGCCCGACTGCGCCAGCTGGAAGGCGAGTTTCACCGCGGCAGAGACCCCGGTCGCGTCGGCGGAGCCGTGGGATTTGACCACCGTGCCGTTGAGCCCGAGGAAGACGCCGCCGTTCACTCTGCGCGGATCGATCCGCTTCTGCAGGCGTCGCAGCGACGTGTAGGCCAGCAGCGAGGCGAGGCGTGACAGCGGCGTGTACGCGAAGGCCTCGCGCAGCAGGTCGCCCACCAGCTTCGCGGTGCCCTCGCCGGTCTTGATCGCGACATTGCCGGTGAAGCCGTCGGTCACGATCACGTCGGCGCGGTCGCCGGGAATGTCGCCGCCTTCGACGAAGCCCACGAAATCGTAGCTGGCCTCGGCCGCCTGCGCCTCGATCAAATCGTGCGCGTCGTGCAGTTCGGCGCGGCCCTTGTGCTCTTCGGTGCCCACGTTCAGCAGCCCCACCCGCGGCCGGGCCAGATGCAGACCGTTGCGCGCGTAGGAGGCGCCCATCAGCGCGTATTGCAGCAGGTCCCGCGCATCGGCGCGTATATCGGCGCCCACGTCCAGCATCACGTTGAAGCCCTGCGGGTTGCGCGAGGGCCAGAGCACGGCGATCGCCGGGCGGTTCACGCCCGGCAGCTTGCGCAGGCGCACCACCGACAACAGCATCAGCGCGCCGGTGTTGCCGCAGCTCACGCAGACCGTCGCCTCGCCGTTGCGCACCGACTCGAGCGCGGACCACATCGAAGTGTCCTGCCCGTGGCGCATCACCTGGCTGGGCTTGTCGGTCATCTTCACGACGCCCGCGGCATCGCGAATCTCGACACGCCCGCCAAGATGCCGGCGCTTGGAAACGAGCCGCGCGAGTTCCTCCTGCGGGCCATGCAGGATGAAGCGGATCAGGGGGTTTTTCCTGGCCGACCGATCCAGCCCCGCGACCACCGCCGCGGGCCCCTGGTCGCCCCCCATGGCATCCACGCTGATGACCGTGCCGCGAGGGTCAGTGCCTGTCCCGGCCGTGCGATGCTCGGGGGCTGTCATGCGCGGGACCCGTGCCGTGGCTGCCTCAGGCGGCGTCCTCGTCCAGATCGACCTCTTCGACCATCGCCACGACCTCGCGGTCCGCGTAATGGCCGCAGGACGGGCAGACGTGGTGCGGGCGCTTGAGTTCGCCGCAGTTGGGACATTCGTTCGGGTTGGCACCCGAGAGCGCATGATGCGAGCGGCGCATGTTGCGGCGCGATTTCGAAACTTTGTTCTGTTGAACGGCCATGATCGGACCTCGGTTCGTTTCGGGGGCGGCCTGCCGCTCCGCGGCAGGGGCGGGGCAGATGTCTGGCGCACATAGGCGCGGCACGACGACAAGGGCAAGCCCGAATTCGGGTGAGACGCGGAAAATACAGCGATTCCGCCGCGGCGCAAGCGCGTTTTCCGGCCGCTCACTCCTTGTCCGAAAGCTTGTCGCGCAGCGCCGCAAGGCCGGCGAAGGGCCTGGTCTCCGCGTCGGTGATCGGCGCGGCGCCGGGCGGCGTCGCCGTTCGTCCCTCGAAGGCGGCCTCCGGCGCGCGCGGATATTCCGGCAGTTCCAGCGACAGCGCCTCTTCCATCACGCGCGACAGATCCAGGATATCGGGCAGCGCCTCGACCGTTTCGTCCTCCGGCATCTCGGTCTCGGACGTCGCCTCCGGTTCGGGCAGGTCGGCAAGAAACCGGCGCTCGACACCTGCATCGATCCGCGTTGTCACAGGTGCCAGCGTCACGCTGCAGGGCTGGACCACGGTGGCGCCAAGCTCCGCCGCCAGCTGCCAGTCGCCGCGCCCTTCCGGCTGCAGCGTTCCCGCGAACCGCAGCTTCGAAAGCTTCGTCAGGCCCAGCCGGTCCGCGATCTCCGCACGCGCCGCGGCGTCGGGGACGATCTCGAACGCGGTGGGCGCGCTGGTCGGCAGGGCCCCGAGGCGCAGCCGGGTGCCGGGGGCGGTGTGGCGGTCTGGGGCCATTCTGGGGGCGCTCCTTTCCAGAGGGCTTTCTTGCACGTATCGTCTTGGCTATGTAAGCGGGGCAACGGGCCTTGAAAACCGGGCGAGGGGTGGCGATGTTTGGCAGGATTGGCGGTGCGAGGGCGCTGGCGCTTGTCGCCGTGACGGCGTCGCTTGCCGGCTGTTCGGCGCAGTATCGCGATCACGGATATGTCCCGCTGCCCGAGGATCTCGCGCAGATCGAGGTGGGGCGCGACACGCGCGACACGGTGCGCGAGACGCTGGGGGCCCCCACCACCGCCGGGCTGATCGACGATCGCGGCTTCTACTATGTGTCCAGCCGGATGCGCCGGTTCGCCTGGCGCGCGCCGGAAGAGATCGACCGCCAGGTCGTCGCGGTCAGCTTCAACGAGGGCGGAACCGTCACCAACGTGGAGCGTTTCGGTCTTGACGATGGCCAGGTGGTGCCACTGGAGCGGCGGGTCACCGAAACAGGCGGCAATGTCGGTTTCATCCGGCAGCTTCTGAGCCGCTTGGGCGGCTTCTCGCCCGCGCAGTTTCTAAATAACTGAGCCATGGGACAGCCGCGTTGCCGGTGCCGCGCGTTCGTCTGGCTTGCCTGCCATCCGCGCGCGTCATAGGCTGGTCTCGGGCAGAAGGGTGTGGGCATGTTCGGCTTGCAGAAGGGGCGATACCGCGCGCGCCTCGCCGGCACGGACGCGGACCTGCGCGCCGCGCAGCGTCTGCGCTACGTGGCCTTCGCCGGTGACTCGGCGCAGGACGACTCCGCCGCGATCGACGCCGATTCCTTCGACGACCGCTGCAGCCACGTCCTGGTCGAGGAGGTCGCGAGCGGGCGGCTTGTGTGCTGCTTCCGCATCCTGCCGCTCGCGCATGGCGGCGAGATCACGCAGAGTTATTCGGCGCAGTATTACGAGCTTTCGCCGCTTGCGGATTTCGAGGGGCCGATCGTGGAGATGGGCCGCTTCTGCATCCACCCCGAGGCGCAGGATCCCGACATCCTGCGGATCGCCTGGGCGGCGCTGACCCGCTACGTCGACGAAGAGGAGGTCAAGCTGCTGTTCGGCTGCGCCTCCTTCAAGGGAACGGATGCAGGGGCCTACCTCGATGCCTTCGCGATGCTGAAGGAGCGCCACCTCGGCCCCAAGCGCTGGCTGCCGCGGGTGAAGGCGCCCAACGTCTTTCGCTTCGCCGCGCGGCTCAAGCGCAAGCCCGACGCGCGGATCGCGATGCGGCGGATGCCGCCGCTGCTGAAGAGTTACCTGTTGATGGGCGGATGGGTCAGCGACCACGCGGTGGTCGACGATCACATGAACACCCTGCATGTCTTCACCGGGGTCGAGGTCGGCGCGATCCCGCCCGCGCGCAAGCGGTTGATGCGGGCGGCGGCGCAGTAGGCGCGTTCGCAGGCATGTGTCGCGTGCCTTGGCCTGATGGCCGTGCAGCAGCGAGGGGCGTTGACGCCGCGCCTCGGCCCGCTTAGCTGCCGCGCATGGCGGCGCCGCTTCTTCAGCTATCGGGTATCGAACTGGGCCACGGGGGGGCGCCGCTTTTCGCGGGCGTCGACCTGACGGTGCAGCCGGGCGAGCGGCTGGCGCTGGTCGGCCGCAACGGCTCCGGCAAGTCCACCCTGATGAAGGTCATGGCGGGGCTGGTGGAGCCCGACGCGGGCAAGCGCACGCTCGCGCAGGGCGTCGTGCCCGGCTATCTGGAGCAGGAACCGGAGATGGACGGCTTCGCCACGCTGGGCGAATACGCCGCCGTCGGGCTGCCGCCCGAGGAGCACTGGCGCGTCGAACAGTCGGCCGAAGGGCTCGACGTGGCGCTGGACCGCGCCGTCGATGCGGCCTCGGGCGGCGAACGGCGGCGCGCGGCGCTGGCCCGCGTGCTGGCCGGCGCGCCGGAGCTTCTGTTGCTCGACGAGCCGACCAACCATCTGGACATTTCCGCGATCCGCTGGCTCGAGGCGCGGCTCAAGCACTGGAAGGGATCCGTGGTGCTGATCAGCCACGACCGCGCCTTCCTGGCGGCGCTGGCGCGCGGCGTGCTCTGGCTGGACCGTGGCGTGGTGCGGCGCGCCGACATCGGCTTCGACCGCTTCGAGGCCTGGCGCGAGAAGGTCTGGGAGGAAGAGGATCAGGCGCGCCACAAGATGGATCGAAAGATCCGCGCCGAGGCGCGCTGGGCCGTCGAGGGCATCAGCGCCCGGCGCAAGCGCAACCAGGGCCGGGTGCGCGCGCTGCAGGCGCTGCGGGCCGAACGCGCCGCGATGATCCGGCGCGAGGGCACCGCGGCGATGGCGCTCGAATCCGGGCCGAAATCCGGCAAGCTGGTCATAGAGGCGGAAGGAATTTCAAAACGCTACGGAGAGAAACTGATCCTGCGCGAGACCTCGCTGCGCGTCCTGCGGGGCGACCGGGTGGCCTTCGTCGGACCCAACGGCGTGGGCAAGACGACGCTTCTGAAGATGCTGATGGGCGAGGTGGCGCCCGATACCGGCCGCGTGCGCCACGGCACCAACCTTGTGCCTGCCGTCTTCGACCAGGCGCGCGCGCGGCTCGA
>NZ_JBKHAQ010000026.1:0-30240 GCF_046542825.1 Rhodosalinus sp.
ATGGCCGCCGCAGACGTCAGCTTCAGCGGCTTCGGCCGCTTCGGCATCCTGTATGACGAGGACGCCGACCTGGAGACCCGTATCGAGAGCCGCTTCCGTCTGGACATCAACGCCAGCGCAACTGCCGACAACGGCCTGGAGTTCAGCGCACTTGTCCGGATGCAGGCGGATGACGACCTCGACGGTGACGGCACTGCCAACACCGCAGATCCGAACGGCGCCCAGTTCGGGGTCGCCTACGAGGGCCTGTCGGTGCAGGTCGGCAACATCGGAGGTGCGATCGCCGAACTGCCCGGCGTGTTCGAGCAGTCGCTCGGCCTCTCGGGCCTGGGCTTCCACAACCTCGCTGCCAAGTCGGCCTCGAAAGGCGACAGTTGGGACACCTACAGCTCCACCGGCGCTGGTTCTAACGGCGTGCGGGTCGGCTACGGCATGGGCGACTTCTCGTTCATCGGGTCCTACTCGGACCTGTCGAACAGCGGTGGTGAAGAGCGTATCTCGCTCGGCGGTGCCTATACATTCAACGACTGGACCGTGTCGCTGGGCTGGCAGGATTCGACCGACGACACCGATGACCGCGTGCAGTTCATCGTGATCGGCGACCTTGGCCCCGCCAGCGTCACCTTCAAGGCCGCCGACAACGACGGCGCACAGAAGTATGTCATCGGCGGCGACTTCGATGCCGGTGCTGCGACGACCGTCTCGGCCTTCTTCGCCACCGACGAGGAAGTGGATGGCGACGGCGGCGACTCCTACGGCGTCGGCTTCGTCCACGACCTGGGCGGCGGCGCCACGATCCGCGGCGGTGTGGTCGATCCGTGGAACGACAAGCTGACCGCCGACCTCGGTCTGCAGTTCAACTTCTGATCCCTTCGCTGATCGGACGTGACAGGGGGCGGGCCCGCGGGCCCGCCCCTTTCCTTTTGCGGGGCATGGTGGCATCTGCCGGGCAACCGGAGGGAGACCGCCCATGTCGCTTGCAGAGATCCGCCACCGCATCGCGCAGGCAGAGGCGAAGGCCGGCCGCGCGCCGGGCGCGGTCACGCTGATCGCCGTGTCGAAGCAACAGCCCGAGCACCGGATCGAGGCGGTGCTGCGCGAGGGCCACCGCGACTTCGGCGAGAACCGGGTGCAGGAGGCCGCCGGGCGCTGGCCGGCGCTCCGCGAACGCTACGACGATATCGCGCTGCACCTGATCGGACCGTTGCAGACCAACAAGGCGCGGCAGGCGATGGAGCTTGCGCAGGCGATCCATTCGGTGGACCGGCCCAGGCTGGCGCAGACGCTGGCGCGGCTGGCGGACGAGCTGGGCCACTGCCCCGAGCTTTTCGTGCAGGTGAACACGGGCGAAGAGCCGCAGAAGGCCGGCGTGCTGCCGGCCGAGGCGGACGGCTTCGTGGCGGACTGCCGCGCCCTCGGCCTGCCGGTGGTGGGGCTGATGTGCATCCCGCCGGTGGACGAGGCGCCGTCGCTGCATTTCGCGCTGCTGGCGAAGATCGCCGCGCGCAACGGGCTGGACGGGCTGTCGATGGGGATGTCGGGCGATTTCGAGCAGGCGATCGCGCTGGGCGCCACCCATGTCCGGGTGGGCAGCGCGATCTTCGGCGCGCGGCCGGGCTGAGCGCTCTTCGCGCCCTCGCGGGCGCTCATCGCGAGACGCGCGCGCCAGCGCGCACCGAGCGGCCCCTCAGCCCACGATCAGCCGCGTCGCATAGCCGATCCGCGGCGCGATCCAGCGCAGATGCCGGGGGTCAAGCGCCACGCAGCCGGCGGTCGGATATCCGGGCCGCCGCCAGGCGTGCACGAAGATCGCCGAGCCGCGCCCGCGCTCCGCGCGCGGCCAGTTCCAGTCCGTCAGCAACACGAGATCATAGAGCGGATCGGGCCGCCGCAGCGCCTCGTGGCTCCAGGGGTGCGGCGCGCGGATCATCAGGTTGTACTCCTCGTCGCGCGGATCGTCGGACCACAGGTCGCCCGGCCGGATCGGCACCGCCCAGTCGGTGGGCCGCGCCATCCGGTCCGGGCGATAGAGCATCCCCACGATCCGATGCACGCCGCGCGGCGTCGCCCCGTCCCCTTCGCGCTTGTCGCCCGTCAGCCCGCCGCTCCCGATCGCACAGGGAAAGACACGCCCGCGAAAGCGCAGCCCGCGCGGGCCAAGCACCATGTCCGCAGGCGTCACAGCAGGTGCCCCGACTTCGCGGCCTTGGTCCTGAGGTAGCCCGCGTTCTCGGCGGTGTGCCCGACGCGCAGCGGGACGCGCTCGGCCACGGCGATGCCTTCGGCCTGCATCATCTCGACCTTGCGGGGGTTGTTGGTCATCAGCCGCACCGACCCGAAGCCCATCCGCCGCAGGATGTCCGCGCCGATGCGAAAGTCGCGCTCGTCATCCTCGAACCCCAGCCGGTGATTCGCCTCGACCGTGTCGAAGCCCTGATCCTGCAGCGAATAGGCGCGGAGCTTGTTGGCCAGCCCGATGCCCCGCCCCTCCTGGTTGAGGTAGAGCAGCACGCCGGCGCCCGCGGCGCCCATCTGCGCCAGCGCCGCGCGCAACTGCGGGCCGCAGTCGCACTTGAGCGAGCCAAGCACGTCGCCCGTGAAGCAGGCCGAGTGCAGCCGGGCGAGCACCGGCGCGTCACGGCGCGGCTGTCCGACCTCGAAGGCGTAGTGCTCTTCGCCGCCGTCGGCGGGGCGAAAGACATGCAGGCGCCCGGCGCCCGCCGCCTCGACCGGGACGCGCGCCTGTGCCACGGGCGCCAGCGGGCTTGCCGCCGCCAGCAGCGGGTCGGCCAGCGCGGCGGGCAGCAGGGTCAGCCGGTGCGCGCGCGCGAAGCCCGCGCCGTCGGGCAGATCGGTCACCACCGCCGCGGGCAGCAGATGCGCGGATTTCACCAGTCGCAGAGCGGTGCGATGCAACGCCGCCTCGCCGCTGCGGGCGGACAGCAGCGGCCCCTTCATCGGATGTGTCAGATCATCGGCCGGGTCGGCCACCGCGCGCACCCAACGATGGTCCGCGTCGGGCGGAAGCCGCACGCGCGCGAGATCGCCGTCATAGGCGCGCGCCTTCAGCGTGCCCGCCCGCCGGGCGGTGATGGCCAGAACCGTCTCACCCGCCATCGCGCGCACGGCCTCCAGCCGGGCGGCGTGCAGCGTTTCGGCCGCCATGACCAGAGCGCTCGCGCCCGCGCCCGTCAGGACCACCCCCACGCCCATCCGCAGATCGGCCCGCGCGCGGGCGAGGAGTTCCGTCAGATCGGGGGCGATGCTCATGCCGGGTTCCTAAAGAGCGCGTGCCGTGGATGTAAGGCCCGATGCCCGTGAAACAATTCGGCTCTGCGTAACACATGGGCGTGAGAGGATTGCAGCAAATATTGCCGGGGGGCGTCCGTCTGCGCATTTCCCGCGAAACAGGAGGGAAGAAACATGCCGCAGCTCAGAAACATCCTGCTGGTGGACGACGACGACGACCTGCGCGAGGCGCTGAGCGAACAGCTGGTGATGACCGAGGACTTCGAGGTCTTCGAGGCCGCGAGCGGGGCGCAGGCAATGGAGCGGGCCAAGTCCCAGATCTTCGACCTGATCATCCTCGACGTGGGCCTGCCCGACACCGACGGGCGCGAGTTGTGCCGCCTGATGCGCAAGCAGGGCGTGAAATGCCCGATCCTGATGCTGACGGGTCATGACAGCGATGCGGACACAATCCTGGGCCTCGATGCAGGCGCCAACGACTACGTCACCAAGCCCTTCAAGTTTCCCGTGCTGCTCGCCCGCATCCGTGCGCAACTGCGCCAGCACGAGCAGTCGGAGGATGCGATCTTTGCGCTCGGCCCCTACACCTTCAAGCCGGCGATGAAGATGCTGGTCACCGAGGACGACCGCAAGATCCGCCTGACCGAGAAGGAGACGAACATCCTCAAATTCCTCTACCGCTCGCCGGAAGGCGTCGTGGCGCGGGACGTGCTGCTGCACGAGGTCTGGGGCTACAACGCCGGCGTCACGACCCACACGCTCGAGACGCATATCTACCGGCTGCGACAGAAGATCGAGCCCGACCCGGCGAACGCGCAGCTTCTGGTGACGGAGTCGGGCGGATACCGGCTGGTGAGCTGACCGGCGGCAGGGCGCGAAAAAAAGCACCGCACTTGCGCCAGATCAAAGTCACAAAGCCGCAGTATCCATTTATCTGGCTCTATCGGATCCCGCGCATGTCCGGGTCACGACATGCACCTCCCTGTTGGACCTGGCCGGGCTTGTCAGCCCGGCCTTTTTTCCTTCGCTCCGCGCACCGCTCTTTTTCCTTCGCTGCGCGCGCCGCGCACCGCAAGCCTCGCCGAAAAGCGCGCCTCGACGCACGTCGAACCCCCAAGGCCGGCCACGATCCCGCCCTTCCCGCCGGGCGTCATCCGCGCGTGCACGCCGCCCGAGGCGACCGGTTGCTCGCCCTGGCACCCTGCGATGCAGGGCGCGAGACAGGTGTCGCGGGAAGGCAGCGCAGCGATCGCGGTGTCCCTGGCCGCGGACGCGCGGCCGAAGGTGCGATGGCCACGAAGGCGCCCTGGCGCCCGCTGCCACGAGGCAACTCGCCAGCGCATCCCGCGGATCGTTACGCCGGATCGGCGGAGACGGCAGCGATCTGCACGGCGCGGCCCGGTTCCGCCCCGCGCCACCAGCTTGGCGGGCCCCGTTTCCGCCCGCCGCCACGGACCGGCGCCTGCCCCGCCGCGGGCGTGCCTTCGACCGTGCCGGAGGCCGCCCTGTGCCGGCGCCGAGGCGGCGGCGGGACGGACTGCGCGGGCGGACGGGACGGGTGGCATGCGCGGTGCGCCTGTCGCCTCGACCGGAGGGCGACTGACCCATGCATGCGACCCGGAGCGCGGCGGTTCCGTCGCAGCGCTTGCCGTCCTGCCCTGCGGGGAGCCTTTGCATCGGCGCGACGGGGCTTTAGGGTCCTGCGCGGAAAGCAGAGGGGAGCGCGGCACATGGCCCAACGCCTGCACCTCGTCTTCGGAGGCGAGCTGGAAGACCCGGGCGGCACGAAGTTCCGCGATGTGGACGACATCCACATCGTCGGCATCTTTCCCGACTACAAGACCGCCTACGACGCCTGGAAGGCCGAGGCACAGCGCACGGTGGACAACGCCCACATGCGGTATTTCATAGCCCATCTTCACCGTCTGCGCGACGAGGCGATGCCTGCCTCGCCGACCGAGGAACTGGAGGGCTGAGCGCTGGGCGCAGCGCAGGGACTGGCGGGCCTGTTCCGCCGCCAGGCACGCGCCGCGCGCGGCGGCGACGGCGTGCCGGACCGGCCCCCGCGCCCACCCGGCGAACTGGTCTGGCTGCACGTTACCGGAGCACAGCGGCGCGGGCCCCTGTTGCGGCTGGGCCAGCGGCTCGCCGGACAGCGACCGGGCCTGACCCTGCTCTATACCGCCGCCCCGGATGTGCCGCCGCCGCCGCGACTGCGCGGCGCAGCGCTCTGGCAGCCGCTGCCCGCAGAGGGCGTCGGCGAGGCCCAGCGCTTCATGCGGCACTGGGCGCCCGACTGCTGCCTGTGGAGCGGCGGCGCCCCGCGGGCCGCGCTGCTGGGCGCGGCGTCCAAGGCAGGCGTGCCGCTCTTCCTCGTCGATGCCGACGAGCGCGATCTGGACGGCGGCCTGACGTGGCTCCTCACCCTGCGGGGCGATGCCTTCGGCCGCTTCGATGCGGCCCTGGCGCGCGATGACGGGGCCGCCCGCCGGCTGCGACGTCTCGGCATACCGTCTGATCGCATCTCGGTGATCGGTCTGCTGCAGGAGGGAAGCGGCCCCCTGCCCTGCGACGAAGCCGCGTTCGACAGCTTCTCCGGATTGCTCGCGACACGGCCCGTCTGGCTCGCCGCAATGACGCAACCGGCCGAAGTGGCACCGGTGCTGCAGGCGCACCGCGCCACGCTGCGGCTGGCACACCGCCTGCTGCTGATTCTCGTGCCCGACAAGCCAGCCGACGCCGATGCTGCGGCCGCCGACATCTCCGCCGCAGGCCTGCTCGCCGTGCGCCGCTCTGCCGGAGAATTGCCCGACGACGCAACGCAGGTCTATCTGGCCGACACGCGTGGCGAAATGGGACTCTGGTATCGGCTGTCCCCGGTGACCTTCATGGCAAGCTCGCTCGAAGCCGGGCACGGCGGACGCGATCCCTATGAGCCTGCGGCGCTGGGATCCGCCGTGATCTGCGGACCGAACATGGATCACCACATCGACGCCTGCTCGCGCCTTCTGGCGGGGGGCGCCGCGCGAATCGCGGGCGATGCGGCCAGCCTGTCCGACGCGCTGTCCCATCTGATCGCGCCGGACCGTGCCGCGGCGATGGCACAGGCAGGATGGCAGATCGTCTCGGCCGGGGCGGAAGTCACCGACCGGATCACCGATCTGGTGCTCGACACGCTCGACCTTGGACAGACGGCATGACCGGAGGGGGCGGCACCTGATGCGCGCGCCAGGCTTCTGGTTTACCGATCCCCTGCGGCCCGACTGGCGCGCAAGGGCGCTTGCCCCGCTGGGCTGGCTGACCGCGCAGGCGACGGCGCGGCGCGTGGCACGCGGCCCGGGTGCGCGGGTCGGCGTGCCGGTGATCTGCGTGGGCAACCTGAACGTCGGCGGCGCCGGCAAGACGCCCACGGTCGTGGCGCTGCTGCAGCGGCTGGCGGAGCGCGGGATCGAGGCGCATGTCGTCTCGCGCGGGCACGGCGGCAGGCTGACGGGCCCGGTGCGGGTGGACCCGCGGCGCCACGGCGCGGACGACGTGGGCGACGAGCCGCTGCTCGCGGCGGCCTTCGGCCCGGTCTGGGTCGCCAGGGATCGTGCGGCAGGCGCCCGAGCGGCGGCCGCGGCCGGGGCGGCGGCCATCCTGCTGGACGACGGGTTCCAGAACCCGTCGCTCGCGAAGGATCTCTCGGTCGTCGTCGTCGATGCAGCGCTGGGCTTCGGCAACGGGCGCTGCCTGCCGGCGGGGCCGCTGCGCGAGCCCGTGGCAGCAGGCCTCGCGCGCAGCGACCTGCTTCTGTCCATCGGCCCGGACTCCGCCCAGGAGGCGTTCGCGCGGCGATGGGGTCCGGCGATCACGCTGCCGCATCTGACCGGGCGGCTGGAGCCGCTGCCCACCGGCATGGAGTGGAACGGGCTGCGGGCGCTGGCCTTCGCGGGGATCGGCCACCCGGAAAAGTTCTTTGCGACCCTGCGCAGCCTCGGGGCGGAGCTTGTCGCGACCCATGCGCTCGACGACCATCAGCGGTTGGGGGCCGCGCTTCTGACACGGTTGTCACGCGAAGCGTCGGCAGCAGGGGCGCGACTGGTCACCACCGAGAAGGACGCGGTGCGGCTGCCGCGCGAGTTCCGGATGGAGGTGCTGACGCTGCCGGTGCGGCTGTCACTCGACGACTGGGAGCCGCTCGACCGGGCGCTTGCGCGCCTTAGGGACCCCGGGAAAGGCGCTTGAAAGCGCCTTGAAGCGGTTTTGCAAACCGCTTCCCTCCGGGCCGCTTGGACCCCGCGCGAACAAGGGGGACCGGCGCAAGGCGCTTCAAGCGCCTTCCAGCCCGCCTGGCCGCGCGGCTCGATCATCCTCGCCCAGGCGGGGCGAGGGGCGCTCGAGCTTCAGCTCGGCGTCCGAAAAGCGGAAGGGTCCGCGCACACCGGGCACGCCATCCAGCGTCACCTTCATGCCACGCGCCTCTACCTGCGGGTCGGCGAAGACCTCGGCCATGTCGTTGATCGGCCCGGCCGGCACGCTCCCGGCCTCGCAGGCCGCGAGCAGATCGGCCTTGACCCAGCCGCGCGTGGCCGCGGCCAGCGCCTCGAAGAGCGCGGCGCGGTGCGTCACCCGGTCGGCGTTCGTGGCGTAATCCGGCGCCTCGGCCAGTCCCGGCAGGCGCAGAAGGTCGCAAAGCCTGCGGAACTGCGCGTCGTTGCCCGTGGCGATGATGACGTGCCCGTCGGCGCAGGGAAACACCTCGTAGGGCGAGAGGTTGGGATGCACGTTCCCTGTCCGCCCCGGCGGCTTGCCGGTGACAAGGTAGTTCATCGCCTGGTTCGCGGTGACCGCGACGGCCGTGTCCATGAGCGCCATGTCGATCATCTGCCCCCGCCCCGTGGACTGGCGCTGATGCAGCGCGGCAAGGATCGCCACCGCGGAATAGACCCCGGTGAACAGGTCCGTGACCGCCACGCCGGCGCGCAGCGGCGGGCCGTCGGCCGCCCCGGTGATCGACATCAGACCCGACATCCCCTGGATGATATAGTCGTAGCCCGCGCGGTGGGCGTAGGGGCCGTCCTGTCCGAAGCCGGTGATCGAACACCAGACCAGCCGGGGCTGATCTTCCGAGAGCGTCGCGTAGTCGAGCCCGTATTTCGCGAGCCCGCCGACCTTGAAATTCTCGATCACCACGTCGGCCCCGCGCACGAGGGCGTGCACCTTGTCGCGGCCCGCCTCGGTGCGGAAATCCGCGATCACGCTGGCCTTGCCGCGGTTGCAGGCGTGGAAATAGGCGGCCTCCCGGTCCCCGTCGCGCTCGATGAAGGGCGGCCCCCAGCGGCGGGTGTCGTCGCCTTCGGGGCTTTCGACCTTGATCACCTCCGCGCCCAGGTCGGCCAGCACCTGGCCCGCCCAGGGACCGGCCAGGATGCGCGCAAGTTCGACGACGCGAATGCCCTCGAGGGGCGCGCTCATTCGTCGCCCAGCTTCTCGTCGAGAAGTTCCGAGAAGTCGGCGTAGCTCATGTTGCCGTAGGTTTCGCCGTCGATCACGAAGCTGGGGGTCGAGTCGATGCCATGCTCCTCGACGTTCCCCTGATACCAGCCCACCAGCGCGCGCAGCTTGTCGGCGTCGTTGAGGCAGGCCTCGATCCGATCCTCGCCCAGCCCGGCAAGGCGGCCGATCCTGCGCAACTCCTCGGCCACCGCCACGTCGCTGCCGGCGCGCGACCAGTCGCCCTGCGCCTCGTAGAGCAGGTCCGTGATGCCGAAGAACCGCTCTTCGCCGCCGCAGCGCGCGATCATCGAGGCCCACATGCCATATTTGTCGAAATAGGCTTCGCGGTAGACGAAGCGTACCTTGCCGGTGTCGATGTACTCCTCCTTGAGCCGCGGCAGCACGTTCTCGTGGAAGGTGCCGCAGTGCGGACAGGTGTAGGAGGCGTATTCGATCACCTCGACCGGCGCGTCGGCCTCGCCCAGCGCCATCTCGACGACTTCCGGCGCCTCGGCCTCCGCTTCCTGCGCGGCGACGGGCGAGGGCTGCAACGTGGTCCAGCCGGCGGCCAGTGAGAGCGCGAGCGCGGCGGTCAGAAGCTTGAAGGTCATGCGGGTCCTCTTGGTCAGGGGGTGGCGGCGCCGCGCGACAGCACCGCGCGGCCAAGGTCCTCGAGCGCGGCGCGCAGGCGGTCGTCCTGCACGGGCGCGGCGATCTCTGCCGCGCGCGCTTCGCGCGCGGGGTCGGGTCCCGGCTGCGGCGCGGGTGCGGGCGGCGCGAACTGCGCCTGCGCCTCGGCGAAGCCGGTGGGCGAGGTCTGCGTCACCCGCAGCCGCGCGATGGCGTTGTAACCGTAGGCGGCGTTGATCCGCTCGCGCAGCCGCTCCTTCTGCATCTCGACGAGCGGCGCATTGGCGCCGGTGGTCAGCAGGACGAGCGTCGCGCCGAAGCCGGGGCCTGTGTGGCTGATCTTGACGGGACGGGCAAGGCGCGCGATCTCGGCGCCCGCGACCTCTTCCCAATGGGTGAGCACCCGCGTGACGGCAAAGCCGCGTCCCTCCGCCGCCTTGCGGATGTGCGGCTGCAGGACGCTTGCGGCGCGGGCGAATCCCCGCCCTCTGATCGGCCTGTCGGTCACGCTTGGCCTCCTCCGGGTCGCGGCTATTCTAGTGGTCCGAGCCGCCCGTGCCAGCCCATATCGCAGAAAGGAGCCCGCGCGCGATGTCAACCCTGCGTGAACCCGCCGCAGAGCTTCTGGCGTGGTACGACCGGCACGGGCGCGAACTGCCCTGGCGGGTGGGACCGGCCGCGCGCGCGGCCGGCCAGCGCCCCGATCCCTACCGCGTCTGGCTGAGCGAGGTGATGCTGCAGCAGACCACCGTCGCCGCGGTGCGCGACCATTTCCACCGCTTCACGACGCTCTGGCCCACGGTCGAGGCGCTGGCCGCGGCGGACGACGCGCGGGTGATGGGCGAATGGGCGGGCCTTGGGTATTACGCCCGCGCGCGCAACCTGCTGAAATGCGCGCGCGTGGTGGCCGAAGAGCACGGCGGGCGCTTTCCCGGCACTCTCGATGCCTTGCGAAAGCTGCCGGGCATCGGCCCCTACACCGCAGCCGCGATCGCCGCCATCGCCTTCGACCGGGCGGAGACGGTGGTGGACGGCAACGTCGAGCGGGTGATGGCGCGCCTCTTCGACATCCGCACGCCGCTGCCGGCGGCAAAGCCCGAGCTGACCGCGCGCGCCGCGGAGCTTACGCCGCAGGCGCGACCGGGGTGCTACGCGCAGGCCGTGATGGACCTTGGCGCCACGATCTGCACACCGCGCCGCCCGGCCTGCGGGATCTGCCCTTGGCGCGACGGCTGCCTTGGCCGGCTGGCCGGCAGCGCGCCGGACCTGCCTGCCAAGACGCCGAAGAAGGCCAAGCCGGTGCGCCACGGCATCGCCTATCTCGCCCGGCGGGTGGACGGCGCCTGGCTGCTGGAACGGCGGCCGGAAAAGGGGCTTCTGGGCGGGATGCTGGGCTGGCCGGGTTCCGACTGGGTCGAGGATGCGCCCGCCCCCGCGCCGCCGATCCGGGCCGAGTGGCGCGATGCCGGTGCCGAGGTGCGCCACACCTTCACCCATTTCCACCTGCGACTGGCGCTGCGCACGGCGCTTGTGCCCATGGACCGGGCGCCCGCGCGCGGCATCTTCCTGCCGCAGGAAGAGTTCCGCCCCTCCGACCTGCCCACGGTGATGCGCAAGGCTTTCGATCTTGCGCGCGGCGGCTGACGCGCCGCATGGCGCAGCCGGGGCGGAGCGGATATATTCCCGGCAAAACAGGTCGGGCACCATGCAACAGCTTCATACCATCCCCGCGGCTCAGGTGGCGCGCTGGTGGCGCGCCCTTCCCTTCTGGATGTCGCTGGCGCTGATCCCGCTGGCGTGGATCGGGGCGCTGTATGGCGGCTGGACCGTGCTGCTGCTGCCGGTGGTCACATGGTATCTCTTCGCCGCGGTCGACATGGCGCTGGGCCAGGACACCGGCAACGCCGATCCGGAAACACCGGAAAGTGCGCTGGGCGCTTACACCCTCGTCACGCGCATCTGGCCCGCGGTGCAGGCGGGCACGCTCTTTGGCCTTCTGTGGTATGTGCCCCGCGCCGGGCACATGGGCGCGCTGGAGACGATCGGGCTGTTTTTCGGCATGGGGGTCATCACTGGCACCATCGGCATCAACTATTCCCACGAGTTGATGCACCAGCGGAACAGGTGGGAACGGTGGCTGGGCGACATCCTGCTTGCCATGGTGCTCTATTCGCATTTCCGGTCAGAGCACCTGCTGGTGCATCACCGCTACGTCGGCACGCCGCGCGACCCGGTGACCGCGCGCTACAACGAGGGTTTCCACCGCTTCTTCCCGCGCGTGCTGCGGCAGAGCCTGACCTCGGCCTTCAAGGCGGAGCGCGACATGCTCGCGCGCAAGGGCAAGCCGTGGTGGTCGGCCGGGAACCCCTTCTGGCGCTACTGGGCGCTGCAGGCGGTCATGCTGGGGCTGGCTTTCGCGCTGGCCGGCTGGGTGGGGCTCGCGCTTTTCGTCTGGCAGGCCTTCATCGCTGTCTGGCAGCTGGAACTGGTGAACTACGTCGAGCACTACGGGCTCACCCGCAAGCACCTGGGCGAGGGGAAATACGAACACGTCAAGCCGCGCCACAGCTGGAACGCCGCGCATCGCGCCTCGAACTGGCTGCTGATCAACCTGCAGCGCCACTCTGATCACCACTACAAGCCCGACCGGCGCTTTCCGCTGCTGCAGACCTATACCGAGGACGAGGCGCCGCAATTGCCCTACGGCTACCCGGTGATGACCGTGGCCGCGATGATCCCGCCGCTCTGGCGCCGCGTGATGAACCCGCGGGTGAAGGCCTGGCGCCGCCGCTACTACCCCGAGATCAACGACTGGCACCCCTACAACAAGGCGGCGACCCCGATGCCGCGCTGAGCGCGCGCCTTTTTCGACGGTCCCGGGATGCTCCGCGGGAGTAGGCCGCAGGGTCCGCCGGGGCAAAGCCCCAATGCGGCCTCACCGCACCAGCACCGGCGCCTCGCGCAGATGGCTTTCCGTCTGCGCGGCGTCGAGCAGGAACTCGGCCACGTCGGCGCGCGCGATCATGCCGTTGCGCCATTCCGACGGCTCTGTCAGCACCTTGTAGCGCCCGGTGCGCGGCCCGTTGGTCAGGATGCCGGGGCGCGCGATGGTCCAGTCCAGCGCGCTGGCGCGGATCGCCTCCTCCTGCCGGGTCTTGTCGTCGTAGGCGCGGCCCATGATCGCGCGGAAGGGCACGCGCTCCAGCATGGAGAGAGCGGCATTGCTGTCGCCCGCGCCGAACCCCGTGACGGCCAGCAAACGCCGCGGCCCCTGCTCTTCCATCAGCGGCAGAAGCGCGCCGGTCGCCCGCGAAAACAGCGTGACGGGCCGATAGACGAAGCCCAGCCCCGGCGGCACGCCCAGCGCCAGGATCACCGCCTCCTGCTCCTCGAGCGCGCGGGTCAGGTCCTGCGCGTCCGTGGCATCGCCCGGAAAACGCTCCAGCCCCTCGGCCTCCGCCATGCCCTCGGCACTGCGCGCCATCGCACGGACGCGCAGCCCGCGCTCCAGCCCCTGCCGGACGACCTGCAGCCCGATGCCGCGGCTCGCCCCGATCACAAGAATTCGCTCCATCATGCGCTCCCTTGTCCTTACGAAGGACATAGAGCGCCGTGCGCAAGAAAAAGGCCCCGGCGCAACGGCCGGGGCCAGGTGGTGCCCTCAGGCGGCGGGCAGGGGACCGCGCGGCGCGCCTTCCCCCTGTCTCAGCCTGGCCGCTCCCCCATCTCCGAGCGCAGTTGCTGGCGCAGCACGTCGATGGGCACCACCTGCCCGTCGCGGCGGAAGCACCAGTAGGTCCAGCCGTTGCAGGACGGCGCCCCCTCCAGCGCCGCGCCGACCTGGTGGATCGAGCCGTTGACCCCGTCGGCCACCAGCGTGCCGTCGGCGCGGACCTTCGCCGCCTTGCCGCTGACCGAGGTCAGCACCTCGCCCGGCCGCAGCATGCCGCGCTCGACGAGTTGGCCGAAGGGCACGCGCGGCGCGGCGCGCTTCGACGCGCTCACCTCCAGCGCCGAGCGGTCGTAGGGGCGCACCGCCGCCAGCCGCTTCTCGGCCAGCCGGATATACCCCTCGTCGCGCTCGATCCCGATGTAGTCGCGCCCCAGCATCCGCGCGACGGCCCCCGTCGTGCCCGTCCCGAAGAAGGGATCGAGCACCACGTCGCCGGGGTTGGTGCAGCCCACCAGCACGCGATGCAGCAGCGCCTCGGGCTTCTGCGTCGGATGCGCCTTCTCTCCGCTCTCGTCCTTCAGCCGCTCGTGCCCGGTGCAGAGCGGCAGCACCCAGTCAGAGCGCATCTGGATACCCTCGTTCAGCGCCTTGAGCGCCTCGTAGTTGAAGGTGTAGCGCGCGCCCTCCGCGCGGCTGGCCCAGATCATCGTCTCGTGCGCGTTGGTGAACCGCTTGCCGCGGAAGTTCGGCATCGGGTTCGACTTGCGCCAGACCACGTCGTTCAGGATCCAGAAGCCCGCGTCCTGCAGCGCGGCGCCCACGCGAAAGATGTTGTGATAGGAGCCGATGACCCAGATCGCGCCACAGGGCTTCAGCACGCGCCGCGCCTCTGCCAGCCACGCACGGGTGAAGGCGTCATAGGCCGCGAAGCTGTCGAAACGGTCCCAGGCGTCGTCCACCGCATCGACGCGGGAGTTGTCCGGGCGATGCAGGTCGCCCCGCAGCTGCAGGTTGTAGGGCGGATCGGCAAAGATCAGGTCGATGCTGGCCTCGGGCAGCCGCGCCATTTGCTCGATGCAGTCGCCGCGCAGAATCGTGTTCCGCGGGGCCACGGCCCCGCGCGTCATGTCTTTCATCGTCGTCTCTGCCTCTGTCCCCGGCGCGGTTCGCCGCGCTCGTCGCTTGCGCGCCCAAGGATGCGCGAGCCGGCGAATCAGGTCAATTTCTTTTTCGAATCAGAGACTTACGCTTTTGCCTTGATACAATATCTTGTGCACGGGCGCGAAGGATCGTCTATGGTGAGGGGTCACTCCCAGATCTTGAAGCGCCGCGATGTGGCCTTTTGACGAATAGCCCATGTTCGTCTCCCAGCCGTAGCCGGGAAACTGTTGCGCAAGCTCCACCATGATCGTGTCGCGCGCGACCTTGGCCGCGATCGATGCCGCGGCGATCGACAGCACGCGCCCGTCGCCGCCCACAACCGCCTCTGCCCCGCAGGGCAGGCCCTGCGGCACGCGGTTGCCGTCGATCAGCAGGTGGCAGGGCACCAGCGGCAGCGCCGCCACCGCCCGGCACATGGCAAGCTCCGCCGCGGCCAGGATGTTCAGCGTATCGATCTCCTCGACGCTGGCATGGGCCACGCTGACGGTCGCGCAGGCGGCCAGTTCTGTCGCCAGATCGCGGCGCCGCGCCGGTGTCAGGCGCTTGGAGTCGTCGATCCCGTCGGGCACGCAGTCGAGATCGAGCAGCACCGCCGCCGCCGTCACCGGCCCGGCAAGCGGGCCGCGCCCCACCTCGTCGATCCCCACGACGAAGCGCGCGCCGCGGGCCAGCGCGGCCCGTTCGAAACTCAGATCCGGCGACTCCATGCCGCCACATGACCGCGTGCCGCCGGGCGGTCAACCGGCGAATCCCGAAGGGGCGGACCCTGCCAAGGCCCGCCCCCGGCTCGGGCCCCGGGGCGGACGCCGGCCTCAGGATCCCGCGGTGCGCAGCCGGTAGCCACTCTTCCGCAGGCAGCGCCCCCCGTAGACCTCCGCCGGCCCGTGCCGCGTCTGCACGCGAAACAGGCACTGGCGCGGCAGCTTCCAGGGTTCGGCGACCGTCCGTTCGGCACAGCCGCGCATCACCACCCGCCGCACGCCCTGCCGCGTCTCGTAGGTGCGCAGGCAGCGCACCGGCACGGTCTTCGCGTCGTGGCGCGGGCGGTAGTGATCCTTGGGCTTGGGCCGGTGCGGCGCGATCACCGGCGGCTTGTCGTCGTCATCCCGGTCGCGGTCCGACAGCGCCTTGCCGACGATCGCAAGCGCCGCCAGCCCGGCGAGGATCTTCGCGATGTCCTCCTCGCTCGCCGCGCGGGCCGGAGAGGGCGCGAGCGCCCCGGCAGCAAGGGCCGCGGCCGCCACCAGGGCAAGAGCCTGTCTGAGCATGGGTGTCTCCTTTCGTGTTCTGCATCTCCCGGTCCGGCAGCGGTGCGCCCGCCGAACCCGATGCGCTCACGCTGCGGCGCCCCGCGACAGACAGGCAATGACCGCCCCGCGTTATCCGATAACCGCGCTGCGCGGCCCCTCGGTCATTGAAAGACGCGCGTCCCCGGCGCAGTCTCCCGCCCATGCGCATCACGCTTTCGCTCGTCCTCATCCTCGCAGTCTTCGCCTCTGCGGCGCAGGCCGAGTGCTACGCCGACTACAAGGCCCGACAGGACCGGCCCTTCGCGCTGCACTACGGCGTGGCGCGGATCGAGCGGGCCTGCACGCCCAGACAGGCGGCGCGGGAACTGGCCCCCCGCCTCGCCGCGGCGGGCTGGCGGCTGCTGACCGTGGTGTCGGTCTTCGGCGCGGAGGGACTGGAGGAGAGGCGGGAGAATGCCGGCGCCCATTTCCTCCGCTACTGAGCGTCCGCGGGCGGGCGCGCGCCTCGTCTGGGCCGGTCTGGCGGGCATCGCGCTGCTGCTGGCCGGGGCGGCGGTGCTGCTGCTGGCGGTGCTGCCCGATGCAGACGCCTTCAACGCCCGGGTCGAGCGCATCTTTGTCGAGAACGACGACCTGACCGGCCAGGCCGAGATCAGGCTGCTGGAAATCCTCGCCCAGAGCGGCAGCGCCTTCTCGGAGACGCTGGCAGGCTACCGGGTGGTGATCCTCGTCCTGCTGGTCTTCTCCGCGGCGATGCTGCTCGCCGCGATCGTCTTCCTGGTCCTGCTGCTCGCGCTCAACCGGCGCATGGCGCAGATCGAGCGCGCCGGCATCCAGGTCAACTCGCTGATCCTGAGCCGGGAAGAGAATACCGTCTATCTCAACAACATCGCGCTCAAGCTCACCGACGCCGCGATGGAGACTCTGGCCGCCCTCGCCGAGGCACGGCTCGACGACGAGATGCTCAGCGGCGCGGACCTCGAGGCGGTGATCACCGGACGCCCTGCGGCCGACTGCGACGAAGCCGCCGGCGCCACCCGCATCAAGCGCCTGCGCGACGGGCTGGGCAACCAGCTGGTGAGCGAGCTTCTGGTGCGCAACATCGCGCGCCGCGGCTACCTGCTGGCCATCGACAAGGACGCGATCAGGATGCTCTGAGCTTCGTGTGGCGCGCATCCCGGGCGCCGCCCCGGTTGTCCTTCAATGGTCCCGAAATACCCCGGGGGAGTCCGGCGCAGCCGGACGGGGGCAGCGCCCCCGAGCCACCTCTCACCGCTCGGTCAGCTTCAGCTCGATGCGCCGGTTGCGCGCCCGCGCCTCCGCCGTGTCGCGCGGGTCGATCGGCTGATACTCCCCGAAGCCGTTGGCCGACAGCCGCTCCGGCGGAATGTCGTGCGCGTCGATCAGGTAGCGCACGACGGACAGCGCGCGCGCCTGGCTCAGTTCCCAGTTGTCCTCGAATTCCGCGCTGGCGATCAGCGGCACGTTGTCGGTATGCCCGTCCACGCGCAGCACCCAGTCGATCTCGTCCGGGATCCGGTTCATGACGCCCTTCAGGATCTCGGCCACCTGCCCGATCTCGGCGCGTCCCTCGCGCGAAAGCTCCGCCTGACCGGGGGCAAAGAGAACCTCGGAGGGAAAGACGAAACGGTCGCCTTCGATCTGCACGCCCTGCTGCGCACCGAGGATCGCGCGCAGCCGTCCGAAGAACTCCGAGCGGTAGCGTTCCAGATCCTCCTTCTCGGCCTCCAGCAGACGCGCGCGCTCCTCCTCGAGCTGGCGGCGGCGGCGTTCCTCTGCCGCGGCGCGGGCGAGCGCCGCGTTGAGTTCGGCCCCGAGCGACTCGATTCGCACCTGCTGCGCCGCGTCCGCTTCGCGCGAGGCGTCGATCAGCCCCTGCAGGCGCGCGAGCTGGCGGCTGAGTTCGCGGACCTGCTGGTTCAGCAGGGCGGTCTGGCGCTGCGCCTCCGTCGCCGCCGCGCGCTGCTCCTCCAGTTCCCGGTTGGCCACGGCCAGGAGCTGATCGCGCTCGCCCTGGCCCTGCTCCGCGGCCAGTCGCGCGGCGGCGGCGTCCTCCAGCCGGGACCGCAGATCCTCGACTTCCGCCTCCGCGCTGCGCTGCGCGGCCAGCGCCGCTGCAAGGCGTTCGCGCGTCTCGGCGGCATCCGCTTCGACCTGCCGCTGTTCTGCCAGCGCGGCGGCCAGCCGCCGGCCCAGTTCGTCCTCGGCGCTTTGCGCCGCGACGACGGCGGCCAGCGCCTCGGTCAGCTGGCGTTCCAGATCGGTGCGTTCGGTGCCGGCGGCCTCTGCCTCGGCGCGGGTCTCGGCCAACTGCGCGCGTGCCTCTTCCAGCTCCGCGCGGGTGGTGGCGAGATCGGCCGCTGCGCGCTCTGCACGCGCCTCCGCGGCGGCGAGGTCGCCGCGCAGGGTCTCCTCTGTCGATCCTGCCGCCGCGATGTCTGCCCGGCTGGCGGCCAGCTCGTCCTCGGCGGCCTCCGCACGGGCCTGCGCCGCGGCAAGCCGGTCGCGCAGCGCCTCCTCGGCCTGCCCCCGCGCGGCAATGCGTTCCAGCGCAGAGGCCAGGCGCGCGCGGAGGTCTGCCGCCTCTGCATCCGCGCTCTCGGCGGCCTGCCGCGCGGTGGCCAGCGCCGCGCCGGTTGCCTCGGCCTCTGCGCGCGCCTCGTCCAGCGCGGCTTGCGTCTTCGCCGCTTCGGTGCGGGCGGTCTCTGCCGCCTGCGCCTGCGTGTCGGCCTCCAGCAACGCCGCGGCAAGTGCCGCCTCCAGGTCGGTCAGCCGCTCCTCGCCCGTGGCACGTGCCTGCGCGGCCGCGGCCTCCGCCTGTTCGGCACGGGCGCGGGCACGCGCCTCTGCGGCAATCGCCGCGGCGAGGTCGGCCTCCATCGAGGACAGGCGCGTTTCGCGCTCCGCCGCCTCTGTTTCCGCCGCTTCCGCGCGCGCGGTCGCGGCATCCCCCGCCGCGAGCGCCGCCGCCAGACGCTCTTCGAGCGTGGCGATGCGGTTCGCGCGGGTGTCCGCCGCGTCCTCCGCGGCGGCCAGGTCGGCGCGCAGGCGCTCCACTTCGCCGGCGGTGCGCTCCGCCGTGGCCTGCGACGCGTCCCGCTCTTCCGTCATGGCGGCAAGATCGGCCTCGAGCCCCTCCTGCGCCAGCAGGGCGGCGGCGAGCTTCGCGTTCAGATCCTCCTGCGCGGCTTCCGCCGCGGCGAGCAGCGTCAGCGTCTCTTCCGCGCGGCGGCGCTCTTCCTCCAGCGCCAGCGTCATGGCGGTCAGTTCCGCCTCGCTGTTCTCGAGCCGGTCGCGCAGGGCCTCTGCGGCGGCGGCTTCTGCAAGGCGCGCTTCCTCCTCGGCGGTCAGGGCCTCTTGCAGCTCCTCGACGCGGCCCGAGAGCGCCAGCCGCGCCTGCTCTCCCTCTGCAGTCTCCTCGCGCAGGTCCGCGACCAGCGCCTCCAGCGCCTCGCGCCGGGCAGCGGCAAGGCGCGCTTCCTCGGCCTGTGCGTCGATCTCGCTGCGCGCGCTGGCCAGCGCGGTTTCCAGCGCGTCGCGTTCCGAGGTCAGCTCGGCCTGCGACTCCTCCAGCGTGGCGATCCGGGCCTGCGCATCCTCGCGCTCGGCCAGCAGGCTTGCGACCTGTTCCTCGAAGCTGGCGATGCGGGCGCCCGCGCCCTCAAGCGCCGCTGCCTGCTCTTCGGTCCGGGTCCGGAGCGAGGCGATCAGCGCCTCCTGCCGGCTCGCCTCGTCCTCGGCCGCGTCCAGCGTGGCCGACAGCTCGCCCACCCGGTCCTCCAGCTCCGCATTCTGGCGCTGCGCCAGCCCCAACGCACGCGCCAGCGTGCCCACCTCCTGCGACAGCGTGTCGAGTTCGGATTCCTGCCCGCTGATCTCTTCGGTCAGCACGTATTGCACGACCATGAAGATCGTCAGCACGAAGATCAGCACCAGCAGCAGGCCGGTCATCGCATCGACGAAGCCGGGCCAGATCGAGTTCTGGAAACGCTGCCCGTTGCGGCGTGCGAGCGCCATGCGCTAGCCCTCCCCGCCCTTCGCCTCGCGCTGGGGGGGAACCTGCCCCTGCTGCGTCGTCCGCGCCCGCAGCCGCGGCCCCGTGCCCGACGGCATTCGCGCGCCAAGCTGACCCACGGCGTGGGTGAGCGCCGCGATCTCGCTGCGCAGTTCCGCGATGCTTTCCTGCCGGCCGGCGGACATCTCTTCGAGCAGGCGCAGAAGCTGCACGTCGATCGAGCGCAGGCGCATCCGGCTTTCGGTGTCGAAGCCGCCCTCAGCCCCGCGCTCAATCCCCTGCATCACGTCGGCCAGCCGCTCCTGCCCTTCGGCCACGCGCATCAGCGCGGCGGTCGAGGGCGAGGCGGCCTCGATCCGCTCGGTCATCCGCTCGACCGAGTCGGCGAGTTGCGACAGCTTCGCGTCCACGCTGGCGCGGCTCTCGTCGGACTGCGCGAACATGGTCTGCAGCATTTCCATCTGCTCGGCCATGTGGTCGATGACGGCGATCACCGCTTCCTCGTCGACCTCGCCTTCGCCCTCGGAGGAATAGCCCAGGCGCGTGATCGAGCTGAGCCATTCCTCGAGTTCGCGATAGAAACGGTTCTGCCCGTGCCCCGCGAAAAGCTCCAGCAGCCCCACCACCAGCGACCCGGCAAGCCCCAGCAGCGACGAGGCGAAGGCCACGCCCATCCCGCCCAGCTGGCTTTCGAGGCCGGTCATCAGGCGGTTGAACACGGCCGTGCCCGGCTCTCCCTGCTGCGGCGCAAGTCCGCGGATCGTGTCGACCACCGCCGGAACGGTGGTCGCCAGCCCATAGAAGGTGCCCAGCAGACCCAGGAAGATCAGCATGTTGATGATGTAGCGCGTGATCTCGCGCGCCTCGTCCAGCCGCGTTGCCACACTGTCGAGGATCGAGCGCGTGGAGGTGGCCGATATCTGCCGCCCCCGGCCGCGCGACCGCAGCAGGGTGGCAAGCGGCGCCAGCAGCCGCGGCGCCGGGGCGGCCTCGATCCCCGGGCGCCCCTCGGCGAAGGCCTCGATCCAGCGGACCGAGGCGATGAGCGTGACCACCTGGTAGAAGCAGGCCAGCACCCCGATCACGAAGACCGCGCCGATGAAGCCGTTGAACCAGGGGTTTGCCAGAAAGACCGGCATCACCCGCGGCGCGGCCAGCACCGCGCCGATGGCCGTGAGCGCCAGCACGAGCAACATGAACAGGATCTGTCGGACGGGTTGCGAGAAATGCGGCGCCGTCTCGAGTTGCGGCTTGGCCATGCGATGCGGTTTCCGGCGACTTTTCGGCTGTTTCGGACCCTATAGGTCGGGGCGGGTCAAGCCAAGCCACTAAGCCTTGAGCGCGCGCACCCGTGCCGACAGCCATTCCAGATCTGGATCGGCCAGCCCCAGTTCGGCCAGATGTGCCGCGGTATTGTGCAGATACTCGTCGTTCGGCCCCCGGCCGCCGATGGCGCGCGCGATGATCGCTGCCTGCTCCTCCAGCGGCAGGTTGCCGCAATACTGCCCGTGCGCAGGGTCGATGACATAGGTCACCGCTTCGACCGATCGGCCGTCGGCAAGCTCGACATGCAGCATCCGCTCGACATAGGCCGACGAGATCAGCTCGCGGGCGCGCAGATAGGCCAGCGTCTCCTCCTCGTGCCCCGGCGCGGCGGCCAGCGCCACGCCGTTGCAGACCGCCCCCTCGAGCGCATCCAGCGCGAGCACCAGGCCCGGCTCCGCGATGCTGCCGCGGTGGTGGATCGAGCGCATGCAGAAGCTGCGGTGCCAGCCGGGCAGCCGCGCAAGCACGCGTTCGGCCACCGGGAACCCGGGGTTCCACAAGAGCGATCCGTATCCGAAAACCCACATCGTCACGGTGTCTGGTCCTTTCTCCGGGGCGGGGTTAAACACCATCGCCGCAGCGTCTGCAAAGGGGATGGGCGGATGAAGCGGCTGTTGATCCTCGTCGTCCTCGCGGCGCTGGCCTGGTCGGGATACTGGGTTTTCGGCGCCTCGCAGTTGCGGCAGGCCCAGACGCAATGGTTCGAGGACCGGCGCGCCGAGGGCTGGCAGGCCGACTATGCCGAGCTTTCGGTGCGCGGCTTTCCCAACCGCTTCGACACCACGCTCACGGACGTGGCGCTGGCCGATCCCGGCACCGGCCTCGCCTGGCAGGCGCCGATCTTCCAGGTCCCGCGCCTGAGCTACCGGCCCAACCACCTGATCGCGGTCTGGCCCGACACCCAGGTGCTGGCGACGCCCGAGCGGCGCTTCACGATCCATAGCGACGACATGCGGGCAAGCCTCGTGCTTCGGCCGCAAGATGCGCGCGCGCTCGAACGCGCCACGCTGGTGGCCGAAACCCTGCGGATCGAACCGGAGCGGGGCGGCGCATGGGCGCTGGCGCGGCTCAACCTCGGGGCGGCGCGCGAACCGGTGCAGGCGGCGACGTATCGGCTGGGCCTGTCGCTCGACGGGCTGGCACCGCCCGATCCGCCCGAGCGGCTGCCGCAGACGCTGGATGCGCTGCGCATCGACGCGACGGTGACCTTCGACGCGCCCTGGGACGCGGCCGCCATCGCGGAGCGCCGGCCACAGCCCCGCAGGATCGACCTCGACACCGCAGAGGCGGTCTGGGGCCGGCTGGTGCTGCGCGCCGCGGGCCGGCTCACCGTCGACGCGAACGGCGTGCCGGAGGGCGCGGTCGCGATCCGGGCCGAGAACTGGCGCGCGATCCTCGACCTGGCCCGCGAAACCGGCGCGCTGCCCGAGCGTCTTGCCGACAACCTCGAGGCCGGCCTCTCGCTCGTCGCTCAGCTTTCCGGCAGCCCCGAGACGCTGGACATCCCGCTCGATTTCGCGGACGGGCACATGCGGCTGGGGCCGATTCCCCTGGGCCCCGCACCGCGGCTCGTGATCCGCTGAGATTGCCCTCGGGCGCTCTGGACAGGGTCCGGCCGATCCGCCAAGCTTGACCCGGCAGACGCCGTCAGGGCGCCTTCGACCAGGGAGAGAACGAGATGACCAAGCCCCTTCGCCTGTTCGCCGCAAGCGCGCTCGCGCTGGCCGCCGGGCTCGCCCCCGCCTGGGCGCAGCGCACCGACATCACGGTCGCCATGCAGCTGGAGCCGCCGCATCTCGACCCCACGGGCGGGGCTGCGGGCGCCATCGACAGCGTGCTTTACGCCAACGTCTTCGAGGGGCTCACCCGCTTTACCGAGTCGGGCGAGGTCGTGCCGGGCCTTGCCGAAAGCTGGGAGATTTCGGAGGACGGGCTGACCTACACCTTTGCCCTGCGCGAGGGCGTGACCTTCCATGACGGCACGACGATGGATGCCGAGGACGTCAAGTTCACGCTCGACCGTGCGCGCGCAGAGGATTCCACCAATGCGCAGAAGCAGCTCTTCGCCGCGATCGAGAGCGTCGAGGTGGTGGACCCGCAGACCCTGCGCGTCACTCTCTCGCAGCAGGACGGCATGTTCCTGTTCAACATGGCCTGGGGCGATGCGGTGATCGTGGCGCCCGACAGCGTCGGCGAGATCAAGTCGAAGCCCGTCGGGACCGGTCCCTTCCGCTTCGTCAGCTGGACGCAGGGCGACAGCATCGAACTGGCCCGCCACGACGACTACTGGGGCGAGGCGCCCGCGCTGGAAGAGGCGACCTTCAAGTTCATCTCCGATCCCACCGCCGCCTTCGCGGCGATGATGGCAGAGGACATCGACGCCTTCATGGCCTTCCCCGCGCCGGAGAACCTGCCGCAGTTCGAGGCGGACCCGCGCTTTCAGGTGCTGATCGGCTCGACCGAGGGCGAGACGGTCCTGTCCACCAACAACGCCCAGCCGCCGCTCGACGACCGCCGCGTGCGCAAGGCGATCGCCCATGCCATCGACCGGCAGTCGATCATCGACGGCGCGATGTTCGGCTACGGCACCCCCATCGGCAGCCATTTCGCGCCGCACCACCCGGCCTATGTGGACCTGACCGACAACTCCGCCCACGACCCCGAGCTTGCCCGCCAGCTTCTGGCCGATGCAGGCTATCCCGACGGCTTCGCCACCACCCTCAAGCTGCCGCCGCCGTCCTACGCGCGTCGCGGCGGCGAAATCGTGGCAGCGCAGCTGCGCGAGGTCGGGATCGAGACGGAGATCACCAACCTGGAATGGGCGCAGTGGCTGGAGGAAGTGTTCACCAACAAGAACTACGGTCTCAGCATCGTCAGCCACACCGAACCGATGGACATCGGCATCTACGCCCGGCCGGACTACTACTTCCAGTATGACAACCCGGACTTCCAGGCGCTGATGGACGACCTCAACACGACGACGGACCCCGACGGCCGGACCGCCATGCTGCAGGATGCGCAGCGCATCATCGCCGAGGACTACGTCAACGGCTACCTCTTCCAGCTTGCCATGACCTCGGTCGCCCGGGCGGGGGTGCGCGGCCTGTGGGCTGACGCGCCGACCCAGGCCACCGACCTGACCGGCGTCTACTGGGAAGAGTGAGCGCAGCGGAGCGCGCGCCCGGCGCCGGCGCGCGCCTCGCGAAGAGGCCCGCACACGGGCCGATGAGCGCCCCGTAAGCGGGGCCGATGGAGAATTCATGCTGCGCTACACGCTCAAGCGCCTGACCTCGCTCGCGGCAAGCCTTGCCGTCGCCTCGCTGGTGATCTTCCTCGTGGTGGAGGTGGCGCCGGGCGACCCCGCGGCCTTCATGCTGGGCATCAACGCCCAGCCAGAGACGGTCGCGGCGCTGCGCGCCGAGCTTGGCCTCGACGTGCCGAAATGGCAGCGATATCTCGACTGGGTGGGCGGGATGCTGACCGGCGATTTCGGCACCTCCTATACCTACCGCACGCCCGTGGCCGAGATGATCGCGGAGCGGCTGCAGGTCTCGCTGCCGCTGGCGCTTTACGCGCTCGCGCTCTCCACCCTTCTGGCCTTCCCGGCGGGCATCTACGCCGCCGCGCGGCGCGGCAGGGCGGGCGACCTGGCGGTGATGGGCGCGACGCAGCTTGGCGTCGCGGTGCCGAACTTCTGGTTCGCGATGATGCTGGTGCTGCTCTTCTCGATCAACCTGGGCTGGTTCGGCGCGGGCGGCTTCCCCGGCTGGGACGAAGGACTCCTGGCCGGGATGAAGGCGCTGACCCTGCCGGCCATCGCGCTTGCCCTGCCGCAGGCGGCGATCCTTGCCCGGGTCATGCGTTCGTCGCTGATCGACATCCTGGGCGAGGACTTCATGCGCACCGCGCGGGCCAAGGGGCTGACCCGCCGGCAGGCGCTCTGGCGGCACGGGGTCAGGAACGCGCTGATCCCGGTGCTCACCATCATCGGGCTGCAGTTCGCCTTCCTGCTGGCGGGCGCGATCATCATCGAGCAGGTGTTCTACCTGCCCGGACTGGGGCGGCTGATCTTCCAGTCGATCTCGGCCCGCGACCTGATCGTGGTTGAATCGGTGGTGATGCTGCTGGTCTTCGCGGTGATCGTGGTCAATTTCCTCGTCGATCTGGCCTATGCAGCGGTCGATCCCCGCCTGAGGACCCGGACATGAGCCTTGCCGAGCGTGAACAGGCACCGCCGCAGGCGCCCGCCGCCCGGCGTCAGCCGCTGCCGCGCAGCCTGTGGATCGGCGTGGCGCTCTCGGCGGTCTTCGTGCTGGCCGCGGCGTTGTCCTTCGTCTGGACGCCCTACCCGGTGGACGGGATGAACATCCCCGCGCGGCTGCAGCCGCCCTCATGGGCGCATCCGCTGGGGACCGATCACTTCGGGCGCGACATCCTGTCGATGATCATGGTGGGCGCGCGCACCTCGATCGCGGTGGCGCTGCTGGCCGTGGGCATCGGCATGGCGCTGGGCGTGCCGCTGGGCCTTGCCGCGGCGGCGCGCAAGGGCGGGTTGCTGGACGAACTCATCATGCGGGCGAACGACCTGATCTTCGCCTTTCCCGCCATCGTCATCGCCATCCTGATCACCGCCGTCTTCGGCGCCTCCGCCGTCAACGCCATCGTCGCCATCGGCATCTTCAACATTCCCGTCTTCGCCCGGCTGACGCGCGGCGGCGCGCTGAGCCTCTGGCAGCGCGAGTTCATCCTGGCCGCCCGCGTGGCCGGCAAGTCCGCCACCCGCATCAGCGCCGAGCACATCCTCCCCAACGTGGCCAACCTGCTGATCGTGCAGGGCACCATCCAGTTCAGCCTCGGCATCCTGGCCGAGGCCGGGCTCTCCTACGTCGGCCTCGGCGCGCAGCCGCCGACGCCCAGCTGGGGCCGGATGCTGGCCGAGGCGCAGACCATGGTCAGCCTCGCGCCGCATGTCGCGCTGATCCCCGGCCTCGCCATCGTGCTGACGGTCCTGGGGCTGAACCTCATGGGGGACGGGCTGCGCGACCTGCTGGACCCGAAGGTGCGGAAGGCGCGCACATGAGCCTGCTGCGGATCGAACACCTGGATCTCGCCATCGGCGGCACGCCGATCCTGCGCGACGTGTCGCTGTCGATCGCGCCGGGCGAGATCGTGGCCGTGACCGGCGAGAGCGGCTCGGGCAAGTCGATGACGGCCTTCGCCGTGATGGGCCTGTTGCCCGGGACGGCCGAGACCACGGGGCGGATCGTGCTCGACGGGCGCGATATCCTGAACGCCCCCGAGGCCCAGATGTGCCGCCTGCGCGGGGCCGAGGTGGGCATGGTCTTCCAGGAGCCGATGACCGCGCTCAACCCGGTGCAGACCATCGGCGATCAGGTGGCAGAGACGATCCTGATCCATCAGAGCGTCCCCCGCGCAGAGGCTTTGGCGCGCGCCCGCGCGATGCTGGACCGCGTGGGCCTGCCCGCCGAACGCTTCCCCCTCTCGCGCTACCCGCACGAGCTTTCGGGCGGGCAGCGGCAGCGCGTCGTCATTGCCATGGCCATCGCGCTGCGCCCCAGACTGCTGATCGCGGACGAACCCACCACCGCGCTCGACGTGACCACGCAGGCGCAGATTCTCGCCCTGCTGCGCGAGCTGGTGGACGAGTTCGGCATGGGTCTGTTGATGATCACCCACGACCTTGCCGTGGTCAGCGACATGGCCGACCGCATCGTGGTGATGCGCCACGGCGAGGTGGTCGAGACGGGCGAGACCCGCGCGCTCTTTGCGAACATGCGCCACCCCTACACGCGGATGCTGTTCGAGGCCTCGGACCATCGCGTTGCGCTGCCCGCCGTGCCCGGGGCCGAGGCGCCGCTGCTGGAGGTGCGCGGCGTCGTGCGCGACTACGCCCTGCCCCGCAGCCGTCTCTTCGCGCGGCGCGAACATTTCCGCGCCGTGCGCGGTGTCAGCTTCACCATGCACCGGGGCGAGCGGCTGGGCCTCGTGGGCGAGTCGGGCTGCGGCAAGTCCACGCTGACGCGCGCGATCCTGGGGCTGGAAGAGGTGCAGGCCGGCGAGATCCTGATCGACGGGGCACCGGTCTTCACCGGGCACCGCCCCAACCTCGAGGTGCGGCGCCAGGTGCAGGTGGTCTTTCAGGATCCCTACGGCAGCTTCAACCCCCGCCACCGGGTCGACCGGCTGATCACCGAGCCCTTTCACCTGCTCGACGACGCCCCCACCGGCGCCGACCGCACGCAGGCCGTGGCCGAGGCGCTGAGTGCCGTGGGCCTCTCGCCCGACGACGCGCAGAAGTACCCGCACGAGTTCTCGGGCGGCCAGCGCCAGCGCATCGCCATCGCCCGCGCGCTCATCATCCGCCCCGCGCTGATCGTCTTCGACGAGGCGGTCTCGGCGCTCGACGTCTCGGTGCGCGCGCAGATCCTCGACCTGATCGCGCGGCTCTCGGGCGAGTTTCAGCTGTCCTACCTCTTCATCAGCCACGACCTGACCGTGGTGCGCCGCGTGACCGACCGGGTGCTGGTGATGCAGTCCGGCGAGATCGTCGAGGAAGGCGCGACCGAGCGGGTCTTTTCCGCGCCCTCGCATCCCTATACCCAAAGCCTGATCGACGCCGCGCCGCGCCTGCCGCGGGTCGGCCAGGCCCCGGAGACTGCCCATGCCCGCCCTTGATGCCCAGCCCACACCCCTGTGGTTCGACCCCTCCCGCTGCCTGATCGGCGGGGACTGGGTGCCGCCTGCCTCGGGCGAGACGCTGGCGCTCGAGAACCCCTCTGACGGCACCGAACTTGCCCGCATCGCCAGGGGCACCGCGGAAGACATCGACGCCGCCGTGACCGCGGCCCGCGCCGCGCTGGCGGGCGACTGGGGCCGCGCCACCGCCGCAGAGCGGGGCCGCGTGCTGGCCCGTCTCGGCCGGCTGGTGGAAGAACACGTGGAGGACCTCGCGCGCCTCGAATCGCTCGACGTGGGCAAGCCGCTGACGCAGGCGCGCGCGGATGCAAAGGCGCTGGCCCGCTACATGGAGTTCTACGCCGGCGCCGCCGACAAGCTGCACGGGACAACCATCCCCTATCTCGAGGGCTACACCGTCTACACCATGCGCGAGCCGCATGGCGTGACCGCGCATATCGTGCCCTGGAACTACCCGATGCAGATCATCGGTCGCTCGGTCGGTGCCGCACTCGCCGCCGGCAACGCCTGCGTGCTGAAACCGGCCGAAGAGGCCTGTCTCACCGCGCTGGCCTTCGCCGATCTTGCGCGCGAGGCAGGGCTGCCCGCGGGCGCGCTCAACGTGGTGCCCGGCACCGGCGCGGAGGCCGGCGCGGCGCTCTCCGCCCACCCGGGCGTCAACCACGTCAGCTTCACCGGCTCCGTCGCCACCGGCAGGCTGATCCAGACGGCGGCTGCGCAGAACGTCGTGCCCGTGACGCTGGAACTGGGCGGCAAGTCGCCGCAGATCGTCTTCGCCGATGCCGATGTCGAGGCGGCGCTGCCCTTCCTCGTGAACGCGGGCATCCAGAACGCCGGGCAGACCTGCTCCGCCTCGTCCCGCATCCTCGTGGAGCGCCCGCTCTACGACCGGGTGGCCGGGCTGATGGCCGAGCGCTACCGCGCGCTCGAGGCGGGCCCGGCGCTGGAGGACCGCAACCTTGGCCCCGTCATTTCCGCCCGGCAGAAGGCCATTGTCGAGGGCTTCCTCGAAAAGGGCGCGGACCTTTCCCGCGCCGCGGAGGGGCGCGTGGCCTCCAATGCGCCCACGGGCGGGCATTACGTGGCGCCCGTGCTCTTCGACGCGGTGCCTCCCGCGCACCCCCTCGCGCAGGAGGAAATCTTCGGCCCGGTGCAGGCGCTCATCCCCTTCGACGACGAGGAAGAGGCAGTGAGCATCGCCAACGGCACCCCCTACGGCCTCGTCGCCGGGGTCTGGAGCGGCGACGGCGCGCGGCAGATGCGGCTGGCGCAGCGGCTGCGGTCGGGCCAGGTCTTCCTGAACAACTACGGCGCGGGCGGCGGGGTGGAGCTGCCCTTCGGCGGCAGCGGCCTCTCGGGCCACGGCCGCGAGAAGGGGTTCGAGGCACTCTACGGCTTCACCAAGCTCAAGACCGTCGCCGCGCGGCACGGCTGACCAGAAACGGGAGAGAGCATGCGACTCGAGGGCAAGACGGCCATCGTCACCGGGGGCGCCTCGGGCTTCGGCGCGGGGATCGTGCGGACATTTCTGGCCGAAGGCGCGCGGGTGATGATCGCCGACATCAACGGCGAGGGCGCCGAGGCATTGGCGGGTCAGTTGGGCGCAGGCGCCCTGCCCTGCCGCGTGAACGTGGCAGAGGCGGCCTCGGTCGCCGCGATGGCGGAAAAGGCCGCCGACGCCTTCGGCGGCACCCCCGACATCCTGGTGAACAACGCAGGGATCACGCACCTGCCCGCCCCCATGGAAGCGGTCAGCGAGGACGACTTCGACCGCGTCTTCACCGTAAACTGCAAATCCGTCTACCTGACCGCCCGGGCGCTCGTGCCGGGGATGAAGGCGCGCGGCGCGGGCGCGATCCTCAACATGGCCTCGACCGCCGGCGTCTCGCCCCGGCCGCGGCTCAACTGGTACAACGCCTCGAAGGGCTGGATGATCACCGCGACCAAGGCCATGGCGATCGAGCTTGCCCCCCACGGCATCCGCGTCAACGCGCTGAACCCGGTGGCGGGCGAGACCCCGCTGCTCAAAAGCTTCATGGGCGAGGACACGCCAGAGATGCGCGACAAGTTCCTCTCCACCATCCCCCTGGGCCGCTTCTCGACCCCGCAGGACATGGGCGAGGCCGCGGCGTTTCTCTGCTCCGACGCAGCCGGCATGATCACCGGCGTGGCGATGGAGGTGGACGGAGGGCGCTGCATCTAGTCCTGCCTCTTGCCAGAAATACCCCCGCCGGAGGCGTATCCTTCCGTGTCAAAGGTTTCCGCGGCAGCTTGTCCTGCTTTGATCCGGCCATGAAACCAGTCGGTCAGGATCTCACCGCCGCTCGGGAGCGTTGGCACGGGCGCGACACGGAACTTGGATCGGAAGAAAGCTGGGGAACGGTCAGGCCGGACAGCCTGCGGATCGCTCGGCTCGGGTCCTTGCCCGAGAGCGACCCCGTGGCCTAGGCCGCCCCGGACGTGCCTGCGGAGGGTGCCGCCTTGGTCGCGGCGCCGACCGAGGCGGAACGCGCGGCCGTTGCCCGAGGTCGCGCCGTCGGACCTGTGCCCGCTGCGGCAGGAAATCGCCGCCTGCAAGACCCGGGGCGGCAGACGATCCTTGCCGGCCCGCCCGCGCAACGGATGGGACGCCGGACGGCGGGCGAGGCTCGGTTCGGGATCGTGCGGGCGCCGGAGCGCGTGGCTCAGGCCTCCGTGTCCTTCTTCGGAACCGCGAAGGG
>NZ_JBKHAQ010000027.1:0-30173 GCF_046542825.1 Rhodosalinus sp.
AGGGTCTCGGCGTTCACCTCGCCGCGCGACAGCTCGTCGAAGGCCTCCTTCAGCTGCGCCGTGTCCGGCGCCGTCCCGTGCGCCGCCGCGGCCCAGGGCGGTTGCGGGCCGAAATAGTACCAGCCCTCGGGCGGCCCCGCTTCCGCGCCATGGCCGGGGTGCCATCCATGGTGCCCGTGATTGTGCCCGTGGTTGTGCCCGCCATTTTTGCTCATCTGGTTTCTCAAGCCTTTTCGTCAGATCGCCCTATACGCCTCTTCTGCCGGGAACATTGAGGCAGATCAAGACGATCGGGCCAACCCTGCGTCATGGTGCGTGGCGCACAGGCTCGGCCCGATCCTCGATCATGCGGATCACTCTATCGCCCTTGGCCCTGACGGGCGCCGGTGGGCGCAAAGATCGAGGGGCCTGGCCATGGTTCCGAGCCGACAGGGTGCACCCTGACCGACCGGTGGCTGGAGCGCGTCGCCTGGCCTTCACCCTGTCACGGGCCCGAAGCGCCGCGTTGCTCGGGCGCTCATCGCCGAGGCCGGGCGATGGCCGCTCCTCATCCTCGACGAGCCGACACCGGGCTGGGCATCGGCACAGAGGCCGCGCTGGCGCAGCGGATCGGGGCACTGGCGCGCGAAGCCCGCGCGATTGCCGTCATCACGCATGACATCGCGCTTTCGGTCGCGGACCGGGCGGTGCTGCTGGATCGCCGCGGCATGGAGTTCTGCGGCCCTTGCCGTGCCCTGATACGCGACGCGCCACGGTTGACGCGCGTCGGGCTCCCTCCGGCGGACACGGCTTCCTTGCCCGACTGGCTTGCGGCGGCATGCATGGGGCAGGGGGCGACTGTCTGTCCGAGGCGCAGCCTGTCCTATGCCGCCGCGGCATGCGGATTGCGGCGCATCACCGAGATGTTGAGCGCCAGTGCGAAGCTGCCCCAGGCGAGGTAGGGCACCATCATCAGCGCCGCGATTCCGTCACGGGCCAGAAACGCCAGCGTCGCGGCCAGAACCGCGATCCAGAGCAGCGCGATGATCACCGCCCCGGTCCGGATGCGGTGCAGGCCGAAGAACACGGCCGACCAGAGCGTGCTGATCGCGATCTGCAGGGACCACAGGCCGAGTGCGAAGGCGCTGCCGGGTTGCATCGCCACGCGCGCCGCCGCGAGCGACATCAACACGTAGAGGATCGCCCAGATCACCGGGAACAGCTTGTCGGGCGGCGTCCACGCGGGCTTGTCGAGGTCGCGATACCAGGCTCCGGGCTTGAACAGGATGCCGGCCGCGGCGGGAACCGCGCAGATCGCGAGGTAGAGCGGAAAAAGCGTCATGACAGTCCTCTGATCACTGAACGTGCCGCCGGCAAAGCTGTGTCTTTACCGCAGGCGCATCCCGGTTGCGGGACCGTGGTAACAGCGACAGGCGCTCAGGGCGAGCGCCGCGCACCCCCGGAGGCAAGGGCCGCCCGTCATCGAGGCGATTGACCGAATCGCATGCAACGGTATGCTCGACGTGATGCCGCAGTGTGGGCGAGGGACAAGGCGATGTTCGACGCAGAGGTCTTTTCACGGACGGCATCGCTTTTCGCAACGAAGCGAAAGGCCTTCGCCGAGGATGCAGTGGAGCTTCTGGCCGGGGACATCATGCGCCGGCTGGCATCGGCGCGCCCGCACGATCCAGGCTTCGAGGCGCCCGAGATCAGCGACGACAGCATCGCCGCCTTCTGTGAAACCCTCATCAGGCCGACCCCCGATGCCGCCCTCCGGTTCATCGAGGATCGGCGCGCCGAGGGCGTGACCCGGCAGGGCGTCTATCTGGGATACATCGTCGCCGCGGCGCGCAGCCTCGGCCAGGGGTGGGACGAGGACAGATATTCCTTCCTCGACGTGACATATGGCACAGGGCATCTCTACGCGCTGATGCGGGCCTTGAGGGCCGAGACTTACGGCGCGCGCCCTGCCGTGGACGGCCGGCGATGCGCGCTCTTTGCAACCGTGCCCGGCGAGGACCACGGAATCGGTATCACGGTCGCCGCGGACCTGTTCCGCGAAGCCGGCTGGGAAATCGACCTTCGGACCGACACGGACCACGATGAGCTTATCGCCCATGTCGAGCACACGCAGCCGCACATCATCGGCCTTTCGCTCAGCACCGAGCAGCGGCTGGATGCGCTCGTGCGTCTGGTGGTGGCAATGCGCATCACGGTGCCATCGGCAATCATCGGCGTCGCTCCGGCGACGAATGTGTCTGCGGAGCGGCTAAGAGACCTCGTCGACATCGACCTGGTATTCGAAGACGCGCCTTCTGCCTGCCGCGATCTGGAGCGCCTTGTCCGACTTCGGGACTGATCCGCTTCGAGAGAGCCTCTTGGCGGAGACACGGCGCCACTGGCGCGGGCCGCCTGCCTCTGCACTCAAGCCTTGCGCTGCTTGCGTCGATCATGTGTCCTGACGCCATGCAGGGATTTTCCGCAAGACATCTGGTCGGTCGTATCACCTTTCTCGGGGCCGTATGGATCGTTCTCGCCGGGGCCGAGCCCAAGGCGCTCGCCGTCGGGGCGGTTGCAGTTCCGGCCGCGGTCTGGCTCAGCCTTCGGCTCCTGCCGGGACCGCGTCATCTTGCGCCGTGGCGGGCCGTGCGGCACCTGCCGGCTTTCCTCGGCGCCTCGCTTCTCGGCGGGCTCGACGTGGCGCGGCGTGCCCTGTCCCCGCGGATGCCGCTCGCGCCCGGCTGGGTCGAGGTGCCGGTGCGCCTGCCCGATGGCGGGCGCGTCGCGTTGGGCGCGGAGTTGTCGCTCATGCCGGGCACGCTGGCGGCCGGCATGCAGGGCGATCGGCTGCTGATCCACCTGCTCGACGTGGACGCGGGCTTCGAGGCGGCCATACCGCGGGAAGAAGCGGCCATCGCGGCGATGATCGGCGGCGACCCCGCGACACGAGCGAACGGATGACCGCCTGGCTGAGCCTCATGGCCACGGGCGTGCTCGTCAGCCTCGCCGGCGCGCTCCTGCGGATCTGGCGCGGGCCGGGGCGCGCCGACCGCATGACCGGGGCGCAGCTTGCCGGAACGAGCGGCGTCGCGGTCCTCATGCTCCTCGCTCCGGTCGAGGGCTGGGCGGCGCTCGACGTCGCGGCGATCCTCGCGCTGTTCGGGGCGCTGGCGGCGGTGGGCTTCGTCAAGGCGCTCAGCGCCGATGGCGGCGGCGACCCCGAGGAGGACGATGTCGACCCCGCGCCGCTGGCCGGAGACCGGGATGGCTGACATCGCGACGTGTCTCTTCACCGGTCTCGGCGTTCTGTTCTTCCTCGCGGGGTCGGCGGGGTTCCTGCGGTTTCCCGACATCTTCAGCCGCCTTCACGCGCTGACCAAGGCGGACAATCTGGGCCTCGGCTTCATCGCGCTCGGCGTCGCCTTCCAGGCCGAAAGCTGGCGCCAGGCGGCGCTTCTGGCGCTGATCTGGGCGCTGGTCCTGCTGGCGGCGGGGACGGTCTCGCAGCTTGTGGCGCGCCATGCGCTGCGCGAGCGGGGCGGGCGATGACCTGGGCCTTCGATGCAGCGCTTTGCGCCCTGATCCTTGCCGTCGCGCTGGCGACGGTGATGGGGCGCGGGGTGTTCCGAGCGATCGTCTTTTTCGTGGTCTACGGCCTGCTCCTGTCGCTGGCCTGGGTGCGGCTGGGCGCCATCGACGTGGCGCTGGCCGAGGCCGCGATCGGGGCGGGCCTGACCGGCGTCCTGTTCCTCGCCGCCTTCGGGCGGCTTGCGCGCAGCGGGGCGGATGCAGACCCGCCGCCGGGGCGCGTCAACATCGCCGCCGCGCTTGCCTCCGCCGCCCTGACGGGGGCGCTCGCCTGGGCGTGGTTCGCGCTGCCGCTGCCCGCACGGCCCGGCCCGGAGCTTGCCGAGGCCCTGCCGCGTGCCGGTGTCGAAAACCCGGTCACGGCCGTGCTGCTCAACTTCCGCGCCTGGGACACGCTCCTCGAGAGCGTCGTGCTGCTGGCGGCGCTGCTGGGCCTGTGGATGCTGGCCCGCGACGACGCCTGGACCGAGCGGCTGGGGCTGCCGCAGCATGTCAGGCCGGGCGGCGTCATGGCCAGTTTCGGGCGTTTGCTGCCACCCGTGGGGGTCCTGGTGGGGGCCTATGTGGTCTATGTCGGCGCCGATCGCCCCGGCGGGGCGTTCCAGGGCGGCACCGTTCTGGCCGCGGTCGGGCTTGTCGCGGCGCTGGCGGGTCTCGTCCGGCCGCCGCGGGTGACCGAGCGGGCGTGGCGCGCGGCGCTGGTCGCGGGGCCGGGCGTCTTTCTCGCGGCGGGTGTCGCGGGGGCCGCGCTTGGTGCCGGGTTCCTGACCCTGCCCGAGCCCGTGGCGGGCGCGGCGATCTTCGCCATCGAGGTCGCGCTCGCCCTGTCCATCGCGGTCACGCTGGCCTTCCTCGTCATCGGCCCGCCCGAGACCGGACCGGAGGGGTCATGAGCGGTCTCACCCTCTACGCCCTGACCGGTGCGGCGCTGGTCGGAACCGGCTTCTTCGGGCTGATCGCCGCGCGGCATCTCCTGCGGCGGGTGCTGGCCTTCAACCTCATCGGCTCGGGCCTCTTCGTCTATCTGGGTGCCGCGGGCGCACGCGGCGAAGAGGCCGACCCCGTGCCGCAGGCGCTCATCATCACAGGGATCGTGGTCGCCCTGTCGGCAAGCGCGCTGGCCGTCGGGCTGATCGTGGCGCTTGCGCGGGCTCGGGGCCGGGCCATGCTGCCAGAGGAAGACGAGCGCGGGTGACGGCTCTGGTGGCCCTCCTCGCGCTGCCGCTCGCCGGGGCGCTGGCCGCCCTGGTTCTGCCCCAGGGCGCGGTGCGGGGCATGGTCCCGGCGCTCTGCGCGGCGATGCTGGCGGCGGCGGCTGCTCTGGTGGCGGGCATGTCGGCTGAGGGGCCGACGCGGCTGCCGCTCGGGGGATGGGCGCCACCGGTGGGCATCGCGCTCGAGGCCGACGGCCTGGCAGCGGCGCTGATCGCGATGACCGTGCTGGTGATGACGGCCGCTGCGCTGGCCGCGCGCCATGCCCTCGATCCGGCCGCCGCCGGCGCGCGCGCGGCCTTCGGCTTCTGGCCGCTGATGCTGCTGCTCTGGGCGGCGCTGAACGCGGTGTTCGTGTCGCGCGACCTCTTCAACCTCTATGTCGGGCTCGAGCTTCTGAGCCTCGCCTCGGTCGGGCTCGTGGCCATCGGGGGCAAGGCGGAGGCGCTTGCGGCCGCGATGCGCTACATGCTCTTCGCGCTGGCGGGATCGCTGCTCTATCTCGCGGGGGTGGTGCTGGTCTATGCCGCGCATGGCACGCTCGACATGGGCCTTCTGGCGGCCCGGTCGCCGGCGGGCACCGATGCGCTGGCGCTGGCGCTGATGACGTCGGGGCTGATGGCCAAGACCGCCCTTTTTCCCTTCCACGTCTGGCTGCCGCCGGCCCACGGGTCCGCACCGGCCCCGGCCTCGGCGATGCTGTCGGCGCTGGTGCCGAAGGCGTCCTTCCTGATCCTGCTGCGGCTCTGGTTCGAGGTGATGCCGGACCGCGCGGCGGATGGGGCGCTTGTCCTGATGGCCGCGCTCGGGACCGCGGCGGTGATCTGGGGCAGTCTGCAAGCGCTCGTGCAGACGCGGCTGAAGCTTCTCGTCGCCTACTCCACGGTGGCGCAGATCGGCTACCTGCTGCTGGTCTTTCCGCTGGCCGGCGGCGCTTCGGCCGAGACGCCCTGGTCGGGCGGCGCCTGGACCGGCGCCGTGTTCATCGCGCTTGCGCATGGCCTTGCGAAGGCGGCGATGTTTCTCGCCGTGGGCCAGTGGATGGGCATGACGGGCACCGACCGGCTCGACGGAATGCGCGGGCTTGCCACCGCCATGCCGATGACGGCCTTCGCCTTCGCCCTGGCCGCCATGACGCTGGTGGGCCTGCCGCCCTCAGGCGGCTTCACCGGCAAGTACCTGTTGATGACCTCGGCCTTCGCGGCGGGGCAGTGGATCTGGGCGCTGGTGCTGGCGGGCGGGGGGCTTCTGGCGGCAGCCTATCTCTATCGCCCGCTTGCCACGCTTTTCGCACGCGCCGATGCGCCGGGCGCCGCGTTGCCGCCTGCACGCGCGATGCAGGCCGTTCCGCTCGGCCTTGCGGGGGCCGCGATCGCGCTCGGCATCGCGTCGGACGCGCCCTTCGAGATCCTCTCGATCGGCAGGCCCGCGGCGGCGGAGGCGGGGCCGTGACGGCGCTGCTGCCGCTTCTTCTGTTGCTGACGTCGCTCGTGCCGGCGTCGATCAGCTTTTTCCTCGCGCAGGACAGCTACCGCATGCGCAATGCGCTGAACCTCGGCGGCGCGGTCCTGAAGGTCGGGCTGATCGTGGCGATGCTGATCGCCATCGCCGGCGGTGCAGGCTACGAGGCGGAGATCCCGCTCGCCCCCGGCCTCGTGCTGCTGCTGAAGATCGACGCGCTGGCGCTTCTGTTCGTCTCGCTGTCGGCGGCGCTGTGGCTGCTGACCACGATCTACGCCATCGCCTATTTCGGCACGAAGCCGGAACAATCGCGCTTCTTCGGCTTCTTCAGCCTCTGCGTCTTCGCGACGACGGGGATCGCGCTGTCGGGCTCGCTGATCTCGTTCTTCATCTTCTTCGAACTTCTCACGCTCAGCACCTGGCCGCTTGTCGCGCACAAGCAGGATGCGGCATCGCTCAGGGCGGCGCGCAGCTACCTGCTTTACGCGCTGCCCTGCAGCACGCTCCTGCTCGTGGCGATCGTCTGGCTCGAAAGCGCCACGGGGCCGGTGCTGTTCGACGAGACGCCCGACCTCGACGCGCTCGACACGGGCAGCCAGCGGGCGATCTTCGCGCTCTTCATCCTCGGCGTCGGCATGAAGGCGGCCATCGTGCCGCTGCATGGCTGGCTGCCGTCGGCAATGGCGGCCCCGGCGCCGGTTTCGGCGCTTCTGCATGCCGTCGCGGTGGTCAAGGCCGGGGCCTTCGGCGTCGTCCGGGTGGTCTACGACGTCTTCGGCGTGGCGCGTGTCTCCGAGCTCGGGGTGGGCACGCCGCTGGCCGTGCTGGCGTCCGCGACCATCCTCTGGGGATCGATCCGGGCGCTGCAGCAGACCGGGATCAAGAAGCGGCTCGCCTATTCGACGGTCAGCCAGGTCAGCTACATCGTGCTCGGCGCCGCGCTCGCCAGCCCCTTCGCGGTGATCGGCGGGCTCGTGCATCTGGTGCACCAGGGGCTGATGAAGATCACGCTGTTCTTCTGCGCGGGCATCTACGACGAACGCGCCGGCGTGCGCGAAATCGCGGGGCTGGACGGGATGGGCTGGCGCATGCCCTGGACCTCCGTCTGCTTTTCGCTGGGGGCGCTGGGCATGATCGGCCTGCCGCCGCTGGCAGGCTTCGTGACCAAGATCTATCTCGGGATCGGCGCGTTGCAGGCCGGGGCGGGCTGGGTGCTGGCGGTGCTCGGCGCGTCCACCTTGCTCAACGCGGCGTATTTCCTGCCGCTTCTGTCGCGTCTGTGGTTCCGCGACCCCGCGCCTGACGCAAGCGGGGATGAGAAGGTGCCTGCGCTGGTGGTGCCGGCAGTGGTGGCCGCGCTTGCCGCGCTCGCATCCGGTCTGCTGGCGGCCTCGCCGCTGAGCCCGCTGGGCTGGGCCACCCTTATCTCGGAGCGGGAGTATCTGAGGTGACGCTGGTCGACGGCCCCCTTCTGCCGCTCGCGGCGCTGGTCTGGCCGCTTCTGCTGACCGGTCTGAGCGCGCTGCCGCCGGTCCGGCGCCACGCGGTGCGCCTTCTGCCGCTCGCGCCTCTGCCGGGGCTCTGGCTGGCGCTCGCGGGCGCCGAGGGCGTCACCACAGCGCCCGACCTGCTCCTGGGCGTGACCCTCGCGCTGCAGCCCGACGGCCGCGTTCTGCTCGGCATGGCGGCGGTGCTCTGGTGCATCGCAGGCCTTGCGGCGCAGCCGATGGCGGGGCGGCCGAACGCGGCGCTGTTCGCGGGCTTCTGGTGCCTGACGCTGGCCGGCAATCTGGGCGTGTTCCTGGCGCGGGACGTCGCGACCTTCTACGTGGCCTTCGCGGCGGTATCGCTGACCTCCTGGTTCCTGATCGTGCATGACAGGACGCCCGAGGCGTTCCGCGCAGGGCGCGTCTATATCATCATCGCGATACTGGGCGAGGTCGCCCTCCTGCTGGGCCTGATCCTTGGCGCTCAGCGGGCGGGCGGCATCGCCATCGCGGATGTGGCGGCGACCATCGGGTCCCCTGCCGCCGGTCTTCTCGTGATCGGCTTGGGGATCAAGGCGGGGCTCGTGCCGCTGCATGTCTGGCTGCCGTTGGCGCATCCGGCGGCGCCGGTGCCCGGCTCGGCCGTGCTGTCGGGCGCCATCGTCAAGGCCGGGCTTATGGGGCTCTTGCTGTTCCTGCCGCCCGCCGGCGCGCTCGGCCCCCTGCTGACGGGCCTGGGCCTGGCGGGCGCCTTCGGTGCCGCGCTCTGGGGGCTGACGCAGGCCAATTCCAAGGCGGTGCTCGCCTATTCCACGGTCAGCCAGATGGGGCTGATGGGGATGCTGGTCGCCGCCGGCGGCGCCGCGCGCGAGGCCGTGCCCTATTTCGCGATGCATCACGGGTTTGCGAAAGGGGCGCTCTTTCTGCTGGTGGGCGTGATGCTGATCTCGCGGGCTCGGTGGCAGCGGGCGCTCTGCCTCGCGGTGGGCGCGGTCGCGGCGGCCTCGGTCGCGGGCGCGCCGCTGACGGGCGGGGCGCTGGCCAAGGCGGCGGTCAAGCAGGAGCTGGAGCCCTGGGCGAGCACTCTCCTGAGCCTCAGCTCGGTCTTCACCGGCCTCGTGCTGATCTGGTTCCTGATCCGCCTCGCCCGGCTCAAGCCATCAGGCACCGGGCGGGGCTGGGCGGCGCGTCTTTCGCTTCCGGGGCTGCTCGCCGCGCTTGCGCTCTTGGCGCCCTGGGCCTTGTGGCAGGATTGGACGGGGCTCGAACCGGGCTATCCGGCCAGGCTGGAGACCCTGCGCGACGCGCTCTGGCCCGTCGCCATCGCGGCCGTGCTGGCACCGTTCCTCGCCAGATGGCCGTTGCCGACGCGGCCGCCGGGCGATCTCCTTCTCTGTCTTGTCCGGCCAGGCCGGCCCGGATGGCGCGCGGGCCCGGCGCGCCTGCTCCCGCCTGCGAAGAATGCCCGGCAGGTCCGGTTGCCCGCCGGCCCACTCGCGCCTTCCGCCCTGGAAGCGGCGCTCAGCCGCTGGGGTAACGCCGGCTCGGTCCTTCTTCTGCTGATTCCGCTGATCTTCGCGCTGCTCGTCGGCTGAACCGCGCAGCGCCGCGCGTGGCCGTTGCGTTGTGCGGTGCCGTGTCGTTCTGCCGGAAGGGGGATCGTCCCGGAGCGTATCCGCGTCGTCGTGATCGCGCCAGCAATCGACGACGCGCACGCCGCTCGATCGGAAGAGCGACGCAAGGCCGTGGACGCATCCTCCCTGTCGCCGTGGATCGCGCGACTGCGGGGGCATACTCGCGACGATGCCGCTTTGCGCCGTGATCTTGCGAAGCATCGCGGCAGGGGCATCCCTGGTCAGCCGCCTTGCGTGGCTCGCGCCTGCGCGACGGCGGTGGACAGCGCGCGGTGATCCAGCGCGCCTGCGTAGATGCGCGTGCCCACGATGAATGCCGGGGTGCCCTGCAGGCCGAAGGCCGCCGCCTGCTGCGCGTTGCGCTTCATGAAGCCGTCCCAGCGTGCCCTGTTCTCCTGATAGGCTTGCGCGACGGCATCGGGATCGACACCCGCGGCATCGAGCGTCTCCTCGATCAGCGCGTTCGAGAGCCTGCCCTCGGTCGCCATGAGCGCGTCATGCGCGGCCTGGTAGAGGCCAAGCTCGACGGCGCCGAGTGCGAGCTGGCTGGCCTTGACGGAGGCGGCGCCGAAGATCGGCCAGTCCTTCATGACCAGCCGCAGGTTGCCGTCCCTGTCGACGATGTCGCGCAGCGCCGGGTGGTTCGCCTTGCAGTAGGGGCACTGGTAATCGAAGTACTCGACGATCGTCACGTCGCCGTCGGGATTGCCCTGTACCGGCCCGTCGGTGTCGTGGAGCACGTCCTCGCCGGCCACTTCCGGTTGCGTCTGGCCGCCTCCGCGCAGAAGCGAAAGGGCAGTGACGGCCAGGCCGCCCGCGCCCAGGGCTGCGGCGCCCGCCAGGATGCTGCGTCGCGAAAGGATCATGTCTCGTCTCCTGCGGGTTGCTGATCGTCTTGCAGGTCCTGCACGCGTGCGGTCAGCTCGGCGCGAGAGATCTCGCCCACATGGACTGCCTGCATGCGGCCACGGGCGTCGAAGAAGATGGTGGCGGGAAGACCCAGGGCGCCGAACTGCTCCATGAGGGCAGTCTGCGGATCGAGAAGGACGAGGTCGCCATCGATGCGCGCCCTCCGCAGGAAGCGGCTGATGTGCTCCGGCGCCTCGCCCTGGTTGACGAAGAGAAAATCGACGGTCTCGAATCTCTCGGCGACCTCGACCATCATCGGCATCTCGCGCACGCAGGGCGGGCACCAGCTGGCCCAGAGGTTCAGCACCAGCGGCCTGCCCTCCCGCTCCGCGGGCGTGACCGGGGCGCCCGAGAGGTCGGCGAAGCTGGCCTCCGGCAGCCGGCCCGGCCTGTCGGCGCCGGAGACGATACCCACCACCTCGTAGCCCAGCCCGCCGACGAACGCGGCGACGACGAGCGGCCTGACGACTGCCGCGCCGCGGAGGATCGACAGGAGGACCACGGCGGCGAAGCCGACTATCCCGACCTGCGGCGCGAACCCGCCCTGCCAGACGGCGAAGACGTCCAGCGGCGCCTGCCGGTAGCTCTCGAGATTCGCGAGAACGAAGCCTGCGCGGGCCGAGAGAAGTCCCACCGCGACCGCCCTGAAGGCCCAGGCAGAGATATGCGCCCCCCGCCCGCGCCAGAGCGCCCAGATCTCCGCAACCAGCAGGAAGAGCCCGATGCCCAGAATCGCGGCGAAGCGTTCGGCCGAGAAGACCAGCGGCCCGATGGCTATGGCGTTCATCGCAGCGCCTCGGCCGAGCGGATGAGGTCGTCCGCGCGGGCGTCGCCGACGATCCGGGTGCCGGCCACCTCGGCGCGCCGCTCGTCGAGAAAGATCATCGTCGGCGGACCGACGGCACCAAGCTCGTCGAGCATGGCCCGGCCCTCGGGTCCGAAGTCGCTGACGTCGGCCTTGACCAGCGTCAGCGGATCCAGCGCCGCCCGGACGCTCGCGTCGGGCAGGACGCGCCGCTCGATGACGCGGCAGGTCACGCACCAGTCGGCGGTGACGTAGACCAGCGCCGGGCCGGGCCCTGCCGAGGCGAGGCGCGCGGCCAGCGTCTCGGACGAGGTGGCCCGCGCGAAGGTGAGCTCTGCGTCGACGTCACCCTCGACCGGTGGGCGCGTCAGTCCCGAAAGCGGCCGCAGCGGATCCGTGCCGCCCGACGACGCGCCGAGCGCCATGATGCCGCCGGTGAGCAGGGCAAGCACGCCCAGGAGCCGCCCCGCGCGCGGTGCCGCGCCCGCGTCGGGCGGCAGACGGTCGAGGGCGCCGAGGAACACCCCCGCGGCGACCAGCAGCACCGCCCAGAGCGCCAGCGTCGCCTCGCCCGGGATCAGCCGCGACAGGAGCCAGACGGCGAGGGCCAGGAAGACGAAGCCGAAGACGCGCTTCGCCCCCTCCATCCAGCCGCCCGCGCGCGGCAGGACGCGCGCCCCGAAGATGCCGACGAGCAGCAGCGGGACGCCATGGCCGAGGCCCATCGCGAAGAGCGCCGTCGCGCCGAGCGCCACGTCCCCGCTTTTCGCGATGTAGAGAAGCGCCCCGGCGAGCGGCGCGGTGACGCAGGGCCCGGCGATCAGCGCCGAGGTGAAGCCAAGCGCCGCCGCCCCGCCCAGCGTGCCCCCGCGTCCGGCGACCCCGGAGATTCGCGTGGTCCAGGAGGCGGGCAGGTTCACCTCGAAGAGCCCGAACATCGACAGCGCCAGCGCCACGAAGATCGTGGCGAAGACCGCGACCGCCGCGGGCGACTGCAGCACCAGTTGCAGATTCGCCCCCGACCACGCCGCCGCGATGCCCAGCAGCGCGAAGGCCGACGCCATCGCCAGCACATAGGCGAGCGAAAGCGCGGCGCCGCGCCGCGCCGTCAGCGCCTCGCCCTGGCCCGCGAGTATCCCGGCCAGGATCGGCAGCATGGGAAAGACGCAGGGTGTGAACGCCAGCAGCAGCCCGAAGACGAGGAACGCGCCCAGCACCAGCGTCGGCCCGCCGCGCGCGCTCAGGCCTTCGAGCAGCCCCGCGTCCTCCGCCACCGTCACGCCGGCCGTGCCCGATGACGAGCCAGTAGCCGGGGCGGCGCCTGAGCCGGACGCATCGTCGGTCGACACGGAACCGTCGCCCGCAGCGAGCGTCACCGTCTGCGGCGGATAGCAGATGCCGCCCTCCTGGCAGCCCTGATAGGTAAGCTCGACCGGACCCTCGGCGGCGAAGAGTTCCGCCTGCGCCGCGTCGTAGTAGACCTCGGTCATGCCGAAGGTGGGATCGTCCTTGACCACGCCAGGCCCGGTTTCGAGCGGCAGCGGGACCCCGCCCGCGGTGACCGCCGCAAGGTGGTCGCGGTAGAGGTAGTAGCCCTCCTCGATTTCCCACTCGAACAGGAGCGAGCCGTCGTCGCGCTTGGTGACGTCGAGCCGGAACGCCTCTTCGACGGCGATCGGCGCGCCGGCCGTCGTGCTCGCCGGAAAACCCTGAGCCGCGGCTGCACCCGTCAGGGCCGTCAGGATCGCGACGGCCGCGGCAAGACGCATGGCGGCCAGCGCGGCGGAGACATAGATTGCGCTCATCATCGGCGCCTGATCCAGCCCGACCCTTAAGCCAGGCTTAAGGCTGCGCTGCGACAGCGCGACAACAGACGGAGAACCGAACCGTCATGCGGATACTGATCGTGGAGGACGACGAGACGCTGGCCGACGGTCTGACCGTGGGCCTCAGGCTTGCCGGATTCACGCCGGAGCAGGTCGCCACCTGCGCCGATGCGCGCCAGGCGCTGGCGCAGAATGGCTTTGCCGGCGTCGTGCTCGACCTGATGCTTCCCGACGGCTCGGGCCTCGAGATCCTCGCCGAGCTTCGCGCGACGGGATCGCGCCTGCCGGTCCTGCTGCTGTCCGCGCTCGACGAGGTGTGCGACCGGATCGCCGGGCTCGACGCCGGAGCCGACGACTACCTCGGCAAGCCGTTCGATCTGAACGAACTGGGCGCGCGTCTGCGCGCGATCCTCCGCCGCGGCGAGGGTCGGGCCGCGGCGGAACTGTCCTGGAACGGTCTCGTCGTCGACCCGTCGCGGATGCGCGGGCGCCGCGACGGGTCCGATATCACCTTTTCGCAGCGCGAATTCGTGATCCTCACGGCGCTGATGGAGCGGCCCGGCGCGATCCTCGACAAGGCGGCACTGGAAGAGCGGCTCTACGGCTGGCAGGAGGGGGTCGAGAGCAACACGGTCGAGGTCCACGTCCACAAGCTGCGCGCGAAGCTCGGCGCGGACTTCATCGAGACGGTCCGCGGTTTGGGCTACCGGCTGGCGGGTCCATGAATTCGATCCGCCTCCGCCTGTTCCTGATCCTGATGGCCGCGACGGGGGCCGTCTGGCTGAGCGCGGTCCTCTGGATCCAGCATTCCACTCGCGCGGAGGTCGAGCGCGTGCTCGACGCCCGCCTCGCCGAGGCGGCGCGCATGGTGTCCTCGCTGATCGAGGACCGCCGCATCGACGTGGCGCGTGTCGCGGACGCCGTCGCCGACGGACCCGAGGGGCTCCGGACCGCCGCGAGCGACTATTCGCACCAGCTGTCATGTCAGATCTGGTCGCTCGACGGCGTGCTTGCCGGTCGGTCGAGCGGCGCGCCCGACGCGCGGCTGACCGGCGCCGGCGAGGGCGAGGGATTCTCCACCACCACGGTCGACGGAGAGAGATGGCGCGTCTTCGCCATGTCGAATCCCGAACTCGGCGTTCAGGTGATGGTGGGCGACAGAATGCAGGTGCGCGAGCGGTTGGTGGCGGATGTCACCACCGGCCTCGTCCTGCCGGCGCTCCTGATCTTTCCGGCGCTGGCGGGGCTCATCTGGCTCAGCGTCGGGCGCGGACTGAAGCCGCTCAACCAGATGGCGATCGCGCTCGCCGCGCGGCCGGCAAGCGATCTCAGTCCGCTGCCCGAGGCGCCGCTGGTGCGCGAAATCCGCCCCGTCGGGGCCGCGCTGAACGGCCTCTTTCGGCGCGTCGAGGCGGCCCGCGAGCGCGAGCGCAGCTTCACCCTCTTCGCCGCGCATGAGCTCAAGACGCCGCTCGCCGGTCTGCGCGCGCAGGCGCAGGTGGCGGCGATGGCGCCCGACGAGGCAACGCGCGCCCGGGCGCTGGATCGGATCGGCCAGAGCGTGCAGAGCACCGACCGGGTGGTTCGGCAGCTCCTCGATCTGGCGCGGGTGGATGCGGAGGTCCCGACCGGGAACGGGCCGACACAGTCGGCCACCGACCTGGCCCGCGACGTGATGGACGACCTGCAGCCTGCGGCAGCAAGGCGTCGCGTCGAGATCGTTGCCGATCTGGATGCGCCGGAGGCGCCGCGGTTCGGCAGTGACGCCTTCCTCTTCGTGGTGGCGCTGCGGAACCTCGTGGAGAACGCGATCCTGGCGTCGCCCGAGGAGGGAAAGGTCGAGATTTTCCTGACGCGCTCCGGCGGAGAGTGGCAGTGTACGGTCGCGGATCGCGGTCCCGGCATCGCCGAACAGGACAGGGCGCGCGTGACCGAGCGGTTCTATCGCGGCCGGCAACCGTCACCGGGCGGCAGCGGTCTGGGGCTGGCCATCGTCGCCGCAGCGATGGAGCGACTCGGCGGCGTCCTTTGCCTCGAGCCGCGCGAGGGCGGCGGCGAGACGGCAACGCTCGTTTTCCCGGAGGCGCGTCGGAACCGGCAGTAACCCCGGCGGCGCGACCCCCCCGTTCGGCACCGCATGTCCCCACGGGGACCTTCGTGCCGCCGCCGGTCCAACCCACGCAAGTCCGGTGGATCGCCCTGCCGGAGCGCCATCCGGCGCCCGAGTTCGGCGGCGAGCTGCACAAGGCCGCCCCGGGCGACGCGATCTGCGCGCCGATGGCAAGATGAAAAGCCCGCGGGGCGGGGCTGCCGCTGTCTTTCGTCCAGACGCTGAAGGAGACCCGGTTCCGCAAGCACGAGCTCGGCCCTGCGACGTGGCTTCACATGCTCAGGGCCAGGTATGGGTATGGAACTGTCCGATGCCCGGCGTCTGAAGGCGCTGCAAGACGAGAACGCCAGGCTCCGGCGTCCGCGATGCGGCCGGGATCGCCGTGACGCGCGAGGGCATCGAGATGGCGCGGCTGCTGGCGCGTCAGCCTATGCATAAGATTCTATTATCATATGGATCAGAAAATACAACTTTCTCTAATCGTCGCCATTGGCTAGAACGATTCCAAGGGAGAGAGGAACCGCCTGCACGACACGGCCCGAGCGCGGGGCGCACGACCGATGCAACCGCGTTCGCGCAGCCTTCGGGGGGCGGTCCTCGACCCGAGCCGCAGTAAGACCATCACGATCACGATCGGAGAGACAAATGGACGGAAACGACATCCCCGCGGGCAAATGCCCGGTGATGCATGGCGCGATCACCGAGGTCGGCACCTCGAACATGGACTGGTGGCCGAACGCCCTCAACCTCGACATCCTGCACCAGCACGACAGCAAGACGAACCCGCTCGGGCCGGACTTCAACTACCGCGAAGAGGTCAGGAAACTGGACTTCCACGCGCTGAAGAAGGACCTGCACGCGCTGATGACCGACAGCCAGGAGTGGTGGCCGGCCGACTGGGGCCACTACGGCGGGCTGATGATCCGCATGGCCTGGCACGCCGCAGGCTCCTACCGCGTGGCCGACGGCCGCGGGGGCGGCGGCACCGGCAACCAGCGTTTCGCGCCGCTGAACTCCTGGCCGGACAACGTCAACCTCGACAAGGCCCGCCGCCTGCTCTGGCCGATCAAGAAGAAGTACGGCAACCGGATCAGCTGGGCCGACCTCATCATCCTCGCCGGCAACGTCGCCTATGAGTCGATGGGCTTCAAGACCTTCGGCTTCGCCTATGGCCGCGAGGACATCTGGCACCCCGAGAAGGACACCTACTGGGGTGCCGAGAAGGAATGGCTTGCGCCTTCCGACCAGCGCTATGCAAGCCTGGACGATCCCGCGACCATGGAGAACCCGCTCGCCGCGGTTCAGATGGGCCTGATCTATGTGAACCCGGAAGGCGTGAACGGCAATCCGGATCCGCTCAAGACCGCGCAGCAGGTGCGCGAGACCTTCGCCCGCATGGCGATGAACGACGAGGAGACCGTCGCGCTCACGGCCGGGGGCCACACCGTCGGCAAGTGCCACGGCAACGGTGACGCCACGCTGCTCGGCCCCGACCCGGAGGCCGCCAACATCGAGGAGCAGGGTCTCGGCTGGAAGAACCCGAACGGCAAGGGCAAGGGCCGCGACACGGTCACGAGCGGCATCGAGGGCGCCTGGACCACGCATCCCACGCAGTGGGACAACGGCTATTTCCACCTGCTTCTGAACTACGAGTGGGAGCTGAAGAAGAGCCCGGCCGGCGCGTGGCAGTGGGAACCGATCGACATCAGGGAAGAAGACAAGCCCGTCGATGTCGAGGATCCGTCGATCCGTCTGAACCCGATCATGACGGACGCGGACATGGCCATGAAGATGGACCCGGCGTACCGGAAGATCTCCGAGCGGTTCTACAACAACCCGGAAGAGTTCGACGACGCCTTCGCCCGGGCCTGGTTCAAGCTGACCCACCGCGACATGGGCCCGAGGGCGCGCTACATCGGCCCCGATGTGCCGCAGGAGGAGCTCATCTGGCAGGATCCGGTTCCCGCGGGCGACACCGGCTACGACGTGAACGCCGTCAAGCAGAAGATCGCTGACAGCGGGCTGTCGGTGGCCGAGATGGTGGCGACCGCCTGGGACAGCGCGCGGACCTTCCGCCAGTCCGACATGCGCGGCGGCGCCAACGGCGCGCGCATCCGGCTGGCGCCCCAGAAGGACTGGGAGGGCAACGAGCCCGAACGGCTCGCCCGCGTTCTCGGCGTGCTCGAGCCCATCGCGGCCGAGACCGGCGCGAGCGTCGCGGACGTGATCGTGCTGGCCGGCAATGTCGGCATCGAGAGGGCGGCCAGGGCCGCGGGCCTCGACGTGACGGTGCCCTTCGCGCCCGGCCGCGGCGACGCCACGGACGAGATGACCGACGCCGACTCCTTCGACGTGCTGGAACCGGTGGCCGACGGCTACCGCAACTGGCTCAAGAAGGAATACGTCGTGAGCCCGGAGGAGCTGATGCTGGACCGCACGCAGCTCATGGGCCTCACCGCGCCCGAGATGACCTGCCTCGTCGGCGGGATGCGGGTGCTGGGCACCAACCACGGCGGCAGCAGGCACGGCGTGTTCACCGACCGGGAAGGCCAGCTGACGAACGACTTCTTCGTCAACCTGACCGACATGGCCTACACGTGGAAGCCGGCGGGGGAGAACCTCTACGAGATCCGCGACCGCAAGACCGGCGAGGTCAAGTGGACGGCCACGCGGGTGGACCTGGTGTTCGGCTCGAACTCCATCCTGCGCGCCTATGCCGAGCTCTACGCCCAGGACGACAGCCAGGAGAAGTTCGTGCAGGACTTCGTGGCGGCCTGGACGAAGGTCATGAACGCGGACCGCTTCGACCTCGGGGCCTGATCCGACGACAGGAAGGCCGCCCGCCCGGGCGGCCTTCGCGTTCCGGGGCGGCGCAGCGGGGGAGGCCGGCGCCGCCCCGTTCCGCAGGCGCGCGCCCCTGCCGCGCTCAGCCGCTTCGCGCGCAGGCGGCGCGGGCCAGCCACCCGGGCTCGAGCTCGACGCCCCGGGCGCTCCGTCACGCGGGCCTTTGCGCCGTCGTCGGGACGCTTGTAAAACCGGAGACCGCGCCCCTCGCAGTGTTTGCCCGCGGGCAGGGACATAAGCCGGACGACCCGCGAGCTGTTCGATCTGGCCGCTCCGTCTCCCTCGTCTCCGTATCTCTCGTCTCCGCATCCCCCTCCCGATCCACGTTCCGTGTGGCGGCCGCCCGGACGCTCCCGCGCGGCCCCGAGACCCTGACCGGCGGATTTCAAGGCAGGATCAAGGCCGGCCGGGCTTGCGCGGGACCCCACGGAAGGCCAGGCCTCCGGCGGGGGTATTTTTTGCAAGAGGAAGGACCGGGCGCGGGCGATCGGCTGGCACGCCGTCCCTGTCAGCGGCTGCGGGTGAGCGACAGGAAGACGTCCTCTAGATCCGGCTCCTCGGTGCGGACGTCGCGGATCGAGATGCCGGCGGCGCGCACGGCCTCCAGTACCGCCTCGGCCTTGGTGCGCGTTGTCATGTAGCTGAGCGCGATGGCGCCGTCGGGGCGGCGTGTCACCTCCAGCCCCGGGCCGGAGGGCAGGGCGGGCACCTCGCCGTCGGGCTGGATCACCATGGTCTTGGCGTCGAGGCGCGACAGCAGGGCGGGCGTCGTGTCGTGCGCGACGACCCGGCCGTGGTGGATGATGGCGATCTCGTCGCACATCTCCTCGGCTTCCTCCAGGTAGTGCGTGGTCAGGATGATGGTGCGCCCCTGTTCGTTGAGGTGCCGCACGTTGGCCCAGAGCATCTGCCGCAACTCGATGTCGACGCCCGCTGTGGGCTCGTCCAGCACGATCACCTGCGGGTCGTGCACCAGCGCCTTGGCGAGCAGAAGCCGCCGCCGCATGCCGCCCGAGAGGGTGCGCGCGTAGGCATGCGCCTTGTCCGAAAGCCCCACGGTCTCGAGGATCTCGTCGGAGCGGCGGCGCGAGCGCGGCACGCCGTAGAGCCCCGCCTGCACCTCGAGCGCCTGGCGGGGCGTGAAGAAGGGGTCGAGGTTCAGCTCCTGCGGCATCACGCCGATGGCGGCGCGCGAGTTGCGCGGGTTCACGTCCTGGTCGAAGCCCCAGATCGCGACCCGGCCGGAGGTCTTGATGACCAGCCCGGCGAGGATGTTGATCAGCGTGGACTTGCCGGCACCGTTGGGGCCCAGCAGGCCGAAGACCGAGCCCTGCGGCACCTTGAGGTCCACGCCGTCGAGCGCGCGCTTCGCCGCTGCGCCGCCCGCGGCGCGGTAGACCTTGGTCAGCCCCTCGATCTCGATCGCCGCGGCGGTCATCGCATGCTCCCCGCTCTTTCCTTCGCGCAGACAAGCGTCTAGATCAGGCCGGGATGAGCCACAACCGCGAGGAGCGCCGGCATGCCGATCGACCCGCCCGAGACCAGGATCGTGGATCGCTGGCGCATCGCCTGCGACGGCGGCGAGGGCGCGCTGGGCCATCCGCGCGTCTGGCTTCAGATCCCGCGCGACAAGGGCTGGGTGGAATGCGGCTACTGCGACGCGAAGTTCGTGCACCGCGATTTCGCGGAACAGCTGGGCGTCTCCGAAGGCTGACAATCGCGGGCGTCGCCCGACACGCTGCGTTCTCTTTCGGGACATTCGCCGGTGTTGCCAGCCGGCGGCAGCCCGCAGGCGCGCTTGTCCGGTGTCTCCCTCGGGGGCCTGCGCGGTGTCGTCCATCGCGGCGGGCATGGGCGTGAAGGGGAGGCTTCCGGCGGCCTGCGCCTGCGCAGAGATCGATCCCGGATGGCCGCTGCTGACCGCCGCGGCGCCCGCGCCGAGGGGCGGCAGGCCGCCAGGGAAGCCGCGGCGCGAGGACGCGCGCCCGACCACGCGGTCCGCGTGGTTTGCCTGCGGGCGTGGAACGTGCGGGTGCTTTCAGTCCTCGGCGGACAGGATGGCGGGCATGGGAAACCCTTCTCCCACGTTGCAGGAGCGTCAGGGGAGGCCGGCCCTTCCCCCTGCGTTGCCAGGCTGGGGCCGCATCAGGCTGAGGCCGCCACGCGGCCCCTGCTTGCCGATCAGCGGAGTCTGAAACAGGACCGTGACGATGGCGCGCCCTCCGCGCCGGATGTCAGATGATCTCGTCCTCGTCGAAGAGCGGCGCGGCCTCCCGCGCGGCTTCCACCGCCTCGACCGCAGCCTCGGCATGGTCGGGGCGCACCGTCTCGGCCACATGGAAGAGCGCGTCGCCCTCGTTCACCACGGGCAGGTTGGTCCGTCCCACGATGATGCCGGTGATGTCCGAGGTGACCTCGACCTCCTTTTCGCCGAAAGGATCGGAGATGGCGCAGAGCACGGTGCCGGGCTCGACGATGTCGCCGGTGCCGCGATAGGCGCGCATCAGCCCGCCCACCGGCGCGCGATACCATGTCGAGGCGCGGCAGAGGGCGGGCTTGCCGTGCCGGCGGGGCACGCCCTTGCCGCCGATCATCTCGAGGTGGTGCATGACCCGCAGGATGCCCGAGACCCCCGCGCGCGCCGCGAACTCGTCGAAGCGGAGCCCCTCGCCCGCCTCGTAGAGCAGCACGTCCACGCCTTGCGCCTCCGCGGCCATCCGGAGCGAGCCCTCGCGCAGCTTCGATTCGATCATCACCGGAGCGCCGAAGGCGCGGCCAAGCTCCTTGAGGCGCGCGTTGCCGGGGGTGAGCCGGATCTGCGGCAGGTTGACCCGGCGGATCGCGGCAGAGTGCAGGTCGATGCCAAGATCGGCGCGCGCGACGATCTCCGTCATGAAGATATGCGCGAGCCGCGCGGCGAGCGAGCCCTGCGCGTGGCCGGGAAAGACGCGGTTCAGGTCGCGCCGGTCGGGCAGGTAGCGGGAATGGTTGATGAAGCCGAAGGCGTTGACGATCGGCACCGCCAGCAGCGTGCCCGCCATCGACGACAGCGGCTTCGCCCGGAGCAGCCGGCGCACGATCTCGACCCCGATCACCTCGTCGCCGTGAATCGCGGCCGAGACGAAGAGCACGGGACCGGGCCGCTTGCCGTGCACGACATGGCAGGACATCGTGACCGGCGTGTGGTCCGACAGGATCGACACGGGCAGGTCCACGGTGCGCCGCGTGCCGGGTGCAATCACCTCGCCGCCCAGTTCGAAGCCTTCACGCGCCTTGACCACGCCGCCTGTTCCTTCGTTCACCCCGTGCGCTCCGGGGTAGCGGCCGGGCCGGCGCAAGTCCACCGATGGCAAAGAAAAAAGGCCCCGCCGGGGCGAGGCCTTCTGTTCCGTGCCGGGCGATCACGCGGGACGCTTGGCCATGCGCAGGTAGGGCAGCTTGAAGTCCACATCGCCGAACTTCTCCCTGGCCTCCTCGTCCGAGACCGTCAGTGCGACGATCACGTCCTGACCGGGCACCCAGTTGGCGCCGGTGGCGATGGGCACGCCGTAGGTCGCCTGCAGCGCGTCGAGCGCGCGAAGCACCTCGGCAAAGTTGCGGCCAACCGACATCGGGTAGGTCATGATCAGCTGCACCTTCTTGTCGGGCGAGATGATGAAGACCGAGCGGACGGAGGCCGAGTCGGCGGCCGTGCGGCCGTCAGGCAGGTAGGCGTCGGCCGGCAGCATGTCGAACTGCTTGGACACTGCCAGGTCCACATCGGCGATGATCGGGAAGCCGGCCTTGGTCTCGGCATAGGTCTCGATGTCGGACTTCCACTTCACGTGGTCCTCGGTGTCGTCCACGCTGAGCCCGATGACCTTGGTGTTGCGCTTGGCCCATTCGTCCGCCAGCTGCGCGACGGCGCCGAACTCGGTCGTGCAGACGGGCGTGAAGTCCTTGGGATGGGAAAACAGGATCGCCCAGCTGTCGCCGATCCAGTCGTGAAAGGTGATTTCGCCCTGGTCGGTATCGGCGGTAAAGTTTGGCACGATGTCGTTGATGCGCAGTCCCATGGTCCGTCCTTTCTTCTGCGGCGCCCGGCTCGGCGCCTGTGACATTCTGGAAGCGAGATATGTTCTCACGTCGGGCCGGTCCAGCCCTTGCACCCCATATGGGCAGGTGACACAGTGACGCAAACCCCGACCGCCCGGTCGGGAGTTCGAGCTTCAGGAGGATGCGCGAACCATGATCGAGAAACGCCAGTTCTACATCGACGGCGCCTGGGTCGACCCGCAGGAGGGCATCGAATACAAGGTCATCAACCCGGCGACGGAAGAGCCCTGCGCCACCATCTCGTTGGGCGGGCAGGCCGACACCGATGCCGCGGTCGCTGCCGCACGGCGCGCCTTTCCGGGCTGGATGGCCACCCCGCCCGAGGAACGCATCGCGCTGCTGGAGGCGCTGCTCAAGGTCTACAAGGCCCGCTGGGAAGAGATGAGCCAGGCGATCAGCCTGGAGATGGGCGCGCCCATCGACCTCGCCCGCAAGGCGCAGACCGGCGCGGGCTACGGCCACCTGAAGGACTTCGTGCGCGCGGGCAAGGCCTTCGACTTCGAGCGCCCGCTGGGCGATCACGCGCCGAACGACCGGATCATCTACGAACCCATCGGCGTGGCGGCGATGATCACGCCGTGGAACTGGCCGATGAACCAGATCACGCTGAAGTTCGGCGCCGCGGTGGTGGCGGGCTGCACCATGGTGCTGAAGCCCTCCGAAGAGTCGCCGCTCAACGCCATGCTCTTTGCCGAGATGGTGCACGAGGCGGGCTTCCCGCCCGGTGTCTTCAACCTGGTGAACGGCGACGGCGCGGGCGTCGGCACGCAGCTTTCGGGCCACAGGGACGTGGACATCGTCAGCTTCACGGGCTCCACGCGGGCCGGCGTCCTGATCTCGAAGAACGCCGCCGACACGCTCAAGAAGGTGCATCTGGAGCTCGGCGGCAAGGGCGCCAACCTGATCTTCGCGGACGCCGACGAGAAGGCGGTCAAGCGCGGTGTTCTCAGCATGATGAGCAACACGGGGCAAAGCTGCAACGCGCCCTCGCGCATGATGGTGGAACGCTCGATGTACGATCAGGCGGTCGAGGCCGCGGCCGAGATGGCCAACAAGATCGCCGTCGGCGCGCCCTCGGAGGAAGGCCGCCACATCGGCCCGCTGGTCAACGCGCGCCAGTTCGACAAGGTGCAGGAGCTGATCCAGTCCGGCATCGACGAGGGTGCGCGCCTGGTCGCCGGCGGCACCGGCCGGCCCGAGGGCATGAACCGCGGCTACTATGCCCGACCCACCGTCTTCGCCGATGTGACGCACGAGATGCGCATCGGACGCGAGGAGATCTTCGGCCCGGTGCTGTCGATCATGCCCTTCGAAGACGAGGCGCACGCCGTCGAGCTTGCCAACGACACCGAATACGGTCTGACCAACTACGTCCAGACCACCGACCCCGAGCGCGCCAACCGCCTCGCGCGGCAACTCCGCTCCGGCATGGTCGAGATCAACGGACATGACGGTGCCGCCGGCTCGCCCTTCGGGGGCATGAAGAACTCGGGCAACGGCCGCGAGGGCGGCAGCTTCGGCATCGAGGATTTCATGGAGATCAAGGCGGTCTCGGGCTGGGGCGCGACGCCGGCCTGAGCCGACCTCTCGCACAAACGCACAGAACCGGCGCGAAAGCGCCGGTTTTGTCGTTTCTGCGCGCGGACTATCTGGGGATCAAAGCACAGGAGGCTTCGCCATGCTCACCGATCTCAACGGCCTGCACCATGTTACATCCGTCGCCGGCGCGCCGCGCACCGTCGACCGCTTCTGGCGCGAGGTGATGGGCCTGCGCCGCGTCAAGACGACCGTCAACTTCGACGACCCGTCCGTCTATCATCTGTATTTCGGCGACCGCATCGGCACGCCCGGCACCGTCATGACCCATTTTCCCTTTCCCGATGCCGACCGCGGCACGCCGGGGACGGGTGAGACAGGCCACGTCGCCTTTTCCGTCCCGCCGGGCAGCGCGGGGGACTGGGAGGCACACCTCGCCACGCATGAGGTGCCCGTGACGCGCGAGACGCTCTTCGGCGAAACGCGGCTTGCCCTGACCGGCCCCGATGGCGAGCGACTGGTGCTGATCGAGGCGGAGGACGGGCGCACGCCCTGGCCCGGCCTGCCCGAAAGCATGGCGATCCGCGGGCTGCACTCCGTCTCGCTGCGCGTGGCGGACCGGGCCGACATGCTGCCGCTGATGCACTTCATGGGCTTTTCCGAGACCGCGCAGGAGGGCGCTGTCACGCGGATGTCCGACGAGGCCGGCGGCCCCGCGCATGTCGTGGAAATCGAGCATCGGCCCGATCTGCCGCAGGCGCGGCAGGGCGCGGGCTCGGTCCATCACGTCGCCTTCCGCACCGCCGACCGCGCGAGCCAGGGGCGCATCCGCGAGGCGCTGGCCGGGACCGGCCATCGCGTCACCGAGGTGCGCGACCGCGACTATTTCCAGGCGATCTACTTCCGCACGCCCGGCGGCATCCTCTTCGAGGTCGCGACCGACGAGCCCGGCTTCACCCGCGACGAGCCGGAGGAAACGCTGGGTGAGGAACTGAAACTGCCTTCGCAGCACGCCCATCTGCGTGACGATCTCGCCAGCCGGTTGCAGCCGCTCGAGTGAGCGATACCGCTTAAGACGAACAGCGTTCGATTTTGATTGCGCAGGAGGATATCGTCGGTCCATTCTCGGCGCATGACAACGGAGCCGCCGCTGCAACGCGCTCTCTCGCGGGACGAGATGAGGCTGTTCGACATTCCCGTGCGCCGGTTGGCAGAGCGCTTCAGAGCGCTGGTCGAGCGTGATGCGTTGCGCGGGGCCGAAATCGACCTCGCGGAATGGCGGGTCGTCTTTTGCCTCGTGCAGGACGGCCCCCTGCGCCCGAATGTGCTGGCCTTGCGGGCTGTGGTTCCGCCCCGCCGTATCGGGCGCATGCTCGCGGGACTGCAGCGGCGCGGGCTGGTGGCGCGGCGTATCGACCCCTTCGACCGTCGCCGCGCCGTCGTCGAGGCCACGGAGCGTGGCGCGGCGGTCTATCGCGATCTGCGCCCCCGGATCGAGGCGATCGCGGACGAGTTCCGCGCCCTCTACACCGATGCGGAGTATGTCACCCTGATGAAACTGCTGGAACGGTCGATCCTGCGCGCGGAGGTCATGCTGGGCAGCGATCGGGCAGGGCGAGGCGCACCCGTGCGGTAAGACCCTTTGGCGCGGCTGACCGGTGCCGCATCACGGCGGGCAGCGGCCGTCCCCCTCTGCACAAGCTCGCCGGTCTTGGCTTCGGTCAACCCGTTGCGAACCTTGAAGAGGTCCGGGAAGAAATGGGAGTTCGCCATTGCCGCGAGGCAGCCGCGGAAGAAGGTGCGCCGGTGCCTCTGTCGCGCATGCCGGTCGGGTCTGCGATACCAAGATCGGCGCACTGGGCGGGCTGGCCTGCGGCGAGAACACCAACATGCTGGCGCGCTTCGCGCTCCTTGGGCGGGGGGAGCCGGTGCATGCTGCCAGCTACATCTCGCTGCCCGTCGTGCCCCCCGATTACGACATGGCAGAGGCGATCAAGCTGCGCGCGCAATCGCACAGCTGCGGGGCAAGGTCTTTACCGTGGTCTCGACCTCGACCATATCGGAGTCGGACGACGCCTGCCTCTTCTCCTTCAACGATTTTCCCGTCATGGAGGCGCTGAAGCTCTGTCGCGAACGGGCCTGTCCCGAGAACGGCGGGCAGCAGGAGGTGACGGACACCGCCTGATCGGGGGCCTCATGAAGAAGAACAGGGGACGGACATGAAGCTTGTGACCTATCGCCGGCACCCGGCGGACGCCGGGCGGCTCGGCGCGATCGTGGACGACATCGTGGTGGACCTCGCCCGCCTGGGCGCGGCGGTGGACGAGCCGCTGCCCGAGACGATGCTGGACTTCATCGACCTCGGCCCCGACGCGGTGCGCATCGCCGCGGAACTGCTGGCCGAGATGGAAGGCGACTGGCCGCTGGGCTGCACCCAGCCGCTGGCCAACGTGACGCTGATGGCGCCCATCCCGCGCCCGCGGAAGAACGTCTTCGGGATCGGGCTGAACTACGTCAAGCACATCGAGGAAAGCGCGCGTTCGCTCGACACCTCGATCGAGATGCCGGAAAAGCCGGTGGTGTTTTCCAAGCCGCCCACCGCGATCATCGGGCCGGACGCGCCGATCCTGCACAATGCCGCCATGACCCAACAGCTCGACTGGGAGGTGGAACTGGCCGTCATCATCGGCACCACCGCCACGCGCATCCGCGAAGCGGAGGCGATGGCGCATGTCTTCGGCTATTCGGTGATGCTGGACGTCTCGGCGCGCGACAACCGGCGCGCGGGCCAATGGATCTTTTCCAAGGGACAGGACAGCTACGCCCCCTTCGGCCCCTGCATCGTGACCGCGGACGAGATCGAGGATCCGCACGACCTCGACCTGTGGCTCACGAAGAACGGGGAAGAGAAGCAGCGGTCCAACACCAGCTTCATGTACTTCAAGATACCGCAGCTGATTGCGGACATCTCCTCCGGCATGACGCTGGAACCCGGCGACGTGATCGCCACCGGCACGCCCGAGGGCGTGGGCGCCGGCCGCGAGCCTCAGGAATGGATGTGGCCCGGCGACGTGATCGAATACGGGGTAGACGGCATCGGCACCATGCGCAACCCGGTGGTGAAGATCGGATGAGTCACGACCGCCTCCTCAGGATCGGCCAGATCGTGCCCTCGTCCAACCTGACGGTCGCCCTCGAGCGCGCATCATGCGGGTCGATCAGGACAGCGACAGCACCCAGTAATCGAAAACGCCCGCGCGCTCGCCCTCGGCCGAGGCGAGCGTCCTCGACAGCAGGAGCGCGCAGAGCCAGCGCATTGGGGCCTTTCCTTCGGCGGAGGTGTCCACTATATCCGGCCCGAGTTCCCCGACAACTCGAACCGCCCCGGCCCGGGGCAGCCCGATCCCGGGCGACGGGGAAGCCGTATTCGAGGAGAGTTTCGCAATGGCGAGATTGCTGCACCCCAAGGCGACCGCGGTCTGGCTGGTGGACAACACCACGCTGACCTTCAAGCAGATCGCCGATTTCACCGAGATGCACGAGCTCGAGATCCAGGGCATCGCCGACGGCGACGTGGCCGCAGGCGTCAAGGGCTTCGACCCGGTCGCCAACAACCAGCTGGAGGCCTCCGAGATCCGCAAGGCCGAAGCCGACCGCGCCTACAGGATGCGGATCAAGCCCAACCCGGCCGCGCGCGACGAGGAAAAGCGCCGTGGTCCGCGCTACACCCCCCTGTCCAAGCGGCAGGACCGGCCGGCGGCGATCCTGTGGCTGGTGAAGTTCCACCCTGAGCTCGCCGACAGCCAGATCGCAAAGCTGGTGGGCACCACAAAGCCCACGATCCAGTCGATCCGCGAGCGCACGCACTGGAACATCTCCAACATCCAGCCGATCGACCCGGTCGCGCTGGGCCTCTGCCGTCAGTCCGAACTGGACGCCGCCGTGCAGAAGGCCGCCGAGAAGAAGGCGCGCGAGGGCGCCGTGATGTCCGACGACGAGCGGCGCAAGCTGGTCTCGACCGAGCAGAGCCTGGGAATGGAGGCAGAGCCGCGCATTCCCACCGCGATCGAGGGGCTGGAAACCTTCACGCTGACCGGCACGAAGGACGAGGACGACGAGAAGACGGACGAGGCGGAATATTCGGACGCCGAGAGCTTCTTCAACCTGCCTGCCGACCCGGACGACGACGACGAGGATGACGACGACCGCCGCTGAGCGCGCTGATCTGGCTCGAGGACGGGGGCGAGGCGCCCTGTCTGCTGCCGCCGATCCGCCATCCCGACGGGGGCATCTATCTGAAGCTGGGCGGCGATCCGCAGGACCGTGGCGCTGCAGGGCGCAGCCGCGATCGGCGACTGGTTCCGCTCCGGCGGACTGGCGGAGGTGGGCGCGCAACTCGAGGCGATGGTGCGCGTCCGGATGCCGGGCCTCGCCATCCGCCGCCTGGTGTCCGACGCCTGCGTGACGCCTCATACGCCCGCCGATCGGGGCCGGCCATCGGCCGCCTGTCCAAGCGGGTCGCGGTCGCCGTCGCGGGCTGCGGACGCGGCGCGAAACGCTCCGACGACCTGGGGCGGCTGGGGGCGCTTGCCGTTCTGGGCGAGGCGCTGCCGGACTGGGCGGAGGTGCAAGCGGTCTGAGCGCCGCTCGGCGCGCCCTTGCGGGCGCTTCTCGCATCCGGCCGCGCAGGTTCCGGGCGAAGAGGCCCGCAAAGGGCCGATGAGCGCCACCTCAGAGCGGCTTTCGCGCGTTCAGCGCCGCGGTGATGGTGCCGTCGTCGAGAAAATCGAGCTCGCCGCCGATCGGCACGCCCTGCGCGAGCGAGGTGAGCGTGACGCGATCCTCCAGCCGGTCGGCGATGTAATGCGCGGTCGTCTGCCCGTCGACGGTGGCGGGCAGGGCGAGAATGACCTCGCTCACCTCCTCCTCGGCGATACGCCCGATCAGGTCGGGGATGCGCAGCTCTTCCGGCCCCACCGCGTCGAGCGCGGAGAGCGTGCCGCCCAGCACATGATAGCGGCCCCGGAACACGCCCGCGCGCTCCATCGCCCAGAGATCCGCCACAGTCTCGACCACGCAGATCTGGCCGTTCGCGCGCCGCCCGTCGGCGCAGATCGGGCAAAGCTCGGCGGTGCCGATGTTGCCGCAGCGGACACAGGCGCGCGCCGTGTCGGCGACCTGCTGCATCTGCCGTGCGAGCGGGGCGAGTTGCCCCTCGCGCCGGGCCACGAGGTGCAGCACGGCGCGGCGGGCCGAACGCGGCCCGAGCCCCGGCAGCTTCGCCATCATCTCGATCAGGCGCTCGATCTCGGTGGGCTGGGTCATCGCCCGGCGCCGTTGGGTCGCCGCACGCCGCTCAGAACGGCAGTTTCATGTCGGCCGGCAGGCCCAGCTCCTGCGTGAGCTTCTGCATCTCTTCCTGCGCCTGGGCCTGGGCCTTGGCCTGCGCCTCCTTGATCGCGGCAAGGATCAGGTCCTCGACCACCTCCTTGTCCTCGCCGGAAAAGATCGACGGGTCGATGTCGAGCGAGATGAGTTCGCCCTTGAGCGTCGAGACCGCCTTGACCAGTCCGCCGCCGGCCTCGCCCATCACGGTCATCGCCTTCATCTCTTCCTGCAGCGCCGCCATCCGCTCCTGCATCTGCTTGGCGGCCTGCATCATCTTGGCCATGTCGCCCATCTGGCCCAGTCCCTTGAACATCTTGCGCTCTCCCGCTGGTGGGTTGTCTTGCCGCCTTGATAGGGGTGTGCCCGCAGACGGGCAAGGTCAGACGAGCCGCACCGCCGCCAGCGGTCCGAACCCGCGCGCAAGGCGCAGGTGCGTCGCGCGAGCTGCCGGAAGCCGGCCGTGCCAAGGGCCTGTCGAAGGCCGCGCGGATCCCGGAAGCGCAGTGGGTTGTCGTGACCTCGCGCAACTCCAGGTCCCGGACGATAGGGCCGAAGCCGGGCGGTAGGACGCTGGGCGCATGTCGTGCGGGCGCGCTCAGTCCTCCTCGAAGGGGTCCCATTCGTCCTCGACCTCGGGAAGCGCCTCCGCGCCGGCCGCGTCCTCTGCCCTGGCGAGGGGCCGGATCGCCGTGACCTTCGCCTGCGGAAAGGCGGCCTGCACCGCCTGCATCAAGGGGTGCGACATCAGCGCCGTCTCGCGCGCCTGGGCCAGCGTGGCGCCGCCGCCCTCGTTCACCACGGTCACGGACCAGCGGACCCCGGTCCACTCGCGCAGCCGGCCCGCCAGCTCCTGTATCAGCCGCTCGGGGGCGTCGGGGGTCAGTTCCGCCTCGATCCGGCCGGGGCGGTAGGCAGCGAGCCGCAGGCAGTGCTCGACGTCATAAAGCAGCTTGAGTTCCCCCTGCGCGCGGATCAGTTCCACGACGTCCTCGAACCGCGGATAGGCCCAGAGAGTCTCGGGCGCTTCGTCCTGCGCGGGTTGCAAGGCCGCATGCGGCCCGCCGGAGGGCGAATGCGTGGGCTGCGGGCGGCCCTGCGCCACGGGCGCCCGACTGCCCGATGCGCCCTGTCCGCCCGGTGCGCCCTGTCCGCCCGGCGCGGCCTGTCCGCCGGGCGGGGGTGCGCCGGGGCCGGGCGGCGGCTGATCCTGAAGCCGGCGCAGGAGGTCCTCGGGCGAGGGCAGTTCGGCCACATGGGTCAGACGGATCACCGCCATCTCGGCCGCCATCATCGCGTTGG
>NZ_JBKHAQ010000140.1:0-6508 GCF_046542825.1 Rhodosalinus sp.
CCGCCGGTCTGCAAGATCATGGATTTCGGCAAGTTCAAGTACGAACAGCAGAAGCGGGAATCCGAAGCCAAGAAGAAGCAGAAGGTAATCGAGGTCAAGGAAGTCAAGTTCCGCCCGAACACCGACCAGCACGACTATGACGTGAAGATGCGCAACGTCGTGCGCTTCCTCGAGAGCGGCGACAAGGTGAAGGTGACCCTGCGGTTCCGCGGCCGCGAGATGGCGCACCAGAACCTCGGACGCGATCTGCTGCAGCGCGTCGCCGAAGACGTGAAGGAGATCGGCAAGGTCGAGAACATGCCGAAGATGGAGGGCCGGCAGATGATCATGATGATCGGCCCCGTCGCCAAGTGAACGGGCGCCGCGCGCCCACCGGGTGGGAGGCGCGCTACGCCATCCCCGGTTATCTCTTCGGCACCGAACCCTCCGCCTTTCTCGTCGATCATGCCCATCTGCTGACGTCCGGAGCGACGGCTCTCGCGGTCGCCGACGGAGAGGGACGCAACTCGGTCTTCATGGCGGAGAAGGGGCTCGACGTCACGGCGACGGAATACGCCCCCGCCGCGCTCGCCAAGGCGCGGCGACTGGCCCGGGACCGCGGCGTCGAGGTGACCTTCGTCGAGGCCGACGTGCTGACCGATGACTGGGGCGGCCCCTGGGACCTGGTCGTGGCGATCTTCATCCAGTTCGCGGGACCGGAGGACCGCGCGCACCTCTTCGAGAAGATGCGCGCGGCGCTCGCGCCCGGCGGCCTGCTGTTGCTGCACGGCTACACGCCGGAGCAGGTGGGCCGCGGCACGGGCGGTCCGCCTGACCCCGAGAACATGTATACGGTGCCGATGCTGGCAGAGGCCTTCGCCGGCTGGGAGATCCTCGAGAACCGCGCCTACGAGCGCGACATCCGCGAGGGCAAGGGGCACGCCGGCCTCTCGGCGCTCATCGACTTCGTCGCGCGCAAGCCGGGCTGACCCCCGCGGCGGCTGACGCGGCTCTCGGGCGCCATCTGTGGGCCGGGTGCCGAAGATCGCGCACAGCGCACCCTCCGCCGTCAGGGCCGCCGCCCGACCGGCGGTGCCGCGGTGACCCGCCGTGGCGAAATGTCCGGTCGGCGGCGGCGTACCACTCGGAGCCGGGCGTCCGGGAAACTCAACAACGCATCCGGACGGCAGCGGTCCGCGGCGAGATCGCAGCTCCCGCCTGCACGCGCGCCGCCTCGCGCCTCGCCTTGCTGGTGCGCGAAAGGCCCCGCGCGCGGCGCGAGCACGGCGGCAAGGAATGTACCCGTCGTGCGGCGACAGGTCGACATCCTCCCGTCGCATTCCGCCGCTTCATCGCAAAGGCCGGCCCGCAGCGGGCGCCGGACCGGCGCGCGATGTCCGCAGAGGCACCGCGCGCGCCCGGTCCTTCCTCTTGCCCGAAATACCCTCGGGGGGTGAGGCGGCGCAGCCGCCGAGGGGGGCAGACAGCCCCCCTGGCTCGCTCAGCAGCCAGCGCGGCGCTCAGCCCCTGGCACGCCGGGGCTGCGGGCGCGTCGGGATCTCCTTGAGCAGCCCGCCCACACCCATCGCGGCGATGTCGGCGCCCGTCACCGCGATGCCGCAGGCCACGCGCGCCAGCACCCAGTCCGCGCCGTTGAGCGCGGGCGATCGTGCACAGCCCGGCAGGCCGATCACCGGCCGCCCGCCCTGCGCCCCGAGGAAGAGCAGGTTGCCGGGATCGACCGGCATGCCGAAACGGTCGACGTGGCCGCCTGCCTGCCGCACGGCCTCGGGGGCCACGTCGGCAGGGTCCGAGGTGGCCGAACCCGTCAGGATCAGCACCAGATCCCCGGCCGCCTGCCGGACCGCCTGCGCCAGCAGTTCGGTGCGATGCGGCACGGTGACGGGCCCGTGCATGGCCGTTCCCAGCGCCGCCAGCCGGGCCGCGATGGCGGGCACCCCCTTTTCCCCCGCGCCGCCGGGGATCTCGGTCACGATCAGCGTGGCATCGCGCAGCACCGGCAACGCCAGCCGCACCGCGCCGCGGGCCGCGTCGCAGGCCGCCGCCAGCGCATCGCCCGGCACGGCGTAGGAAATGATCTTGACCGTGCCGACCATGCCGCCCCCGGCCATCTGCTGGAAGGGCGGCACCGTGGCAAGCGTGATCATCGGATGCACGGCGTTGAGCGCATGCAGGCGGTCGCTGTCCATGACGACGACGCCGGGCCCCTCGGCAATCAGGTTGACCCGACCGGTGAAGGGCGCCGTCAGCCGCAGCCCCGCGGCCCCCTGGTCGGGCACCAGAGCCTCTGCCAGCCGCGCGGCGGCGGCGTTCTCGTCCACGTCGCCGGGCTCCAGCCGCGCGACGATCACCTCTGCGTGGCCCTCGGCCGCCAGCGCGTCCAGATCGCCCCGCCCCAGCGCCTGGCCCTTCTTCAGCTTGCCGGAGGCGAGGCGCACGGAATGCGCCAGCAGCGCGCCCTCCGCCTCGGCCAGCGGCACGGGCCCGAATTTCACGCCCCCTGCCTCAGCACACGCGTCATCTCGGCCAGCAGCGCGCCCTCCGCCTCGGCCAGCGGCACGGGCCCGAATTTCACGCCCCCTGCCTCAGCACACGCGTCATCTCGGCCAGGATCGCGACCGCGATCTCGGCCGGCCCCGCCGCCCCGATGTCAAGGCCGACGGGCGCGTGGATGCGCGCGATCTCGGCCTCGCCGAAGCCAGCCTCGGTCAGCCGGGCGACCCGTTTGGCATGGGTGCGGGTCGAGCCCAGCGCGCCGATGTAGAAGACCGGCGCGCGCAGCGCCCGCATCAGCGCGGGATCGTCGAGCTTGGGGTCGTGCGTCAGCAGCACCAGCGCGGTGCGCGTGTCGAGGCCCACGGCCGCGACCGCATCGTCGGGCCAGTCGTGCAGGATGCGCTCGCCGGGAAAGCGGCCCTCCGACCCGAAGGCCTCGCGCGGGTCGATCAGAACGGGATCGTAGCCCGCGATGCGGGCCATCGGCAGAAGCGCCTGCGCGATGTGCACCGCCCCCACCACGATCAGCCGCAGCGGCGGATTGTGGATCGCGACGAAAGTGCGCCCATCCGCTTCCACCCCCGACCGGTCCATGCGGAAGCGCTCGGTGAAGCCGTCGGTCGCCAGCCGCCGGCCGCCGTGCCCCTCAAGGTCGGCGACATAGGCGACCGGACGCCGCTCTGCGCGGTGCTCGACGAGGTCCGCCAGCATCGCCTCGGGCAGGACGGAGCCCACCGGCTCCACCAGCACGCGGATCGTTCCGCCACAGGCGAGGCCCACGGCAAAGGCATCCTCGTCGGAGACGCCGAAGGTCAGCAGCCGCGCCTCGCCCTCCTCGATCGCCTCCAGCGCCTCGGCCACCACCGCGCCCTCGACGCAACCGCCCGAGACGGAGCCCTCGATCTCGCCCTCGCCCGAGACGGCAAGCTGCGCACCCACCCGGCGCGGCGCGCTGCCCCAGGTCTCCACCACGGTGGCCAGCGCCGCGCCGCGCCCCGCCCGGTGCCAGCCAAGCGCGGTCTCCGGGATCTGGTCGAAACGGTCCATCGCGCGGCCCTCCCTGCGCCTCCACGCCTTGAAGGTATGCCGCAGGAGCGCGCGCGAAAAGGGCCGCGGCGATTCCCGCAGCGGCCCCTCTCCATGCCGCTCGTCGGTCCCTTGCGGATCCTCCTCGCGAGAAGCGCCCGTCAGGGCGCGACGAGCACGCCGCTCACTCGGCCGGCATCCTGACCTCGCGGCCCTCAGGCGCCTGCCGCAGCCGCTCGGGCAGCACGAAGGCCACGGCGACAAAGGCCAGCCCAAGCACGATGCCCAGCAGGTCGCCCGGAAGGCCGGTCAGGCCCGCGTAACCCGACTCGGGCACCTCACCAAGCGTCACCTTGCCGCCCGCCATGTCGTCGAGCAGGCCGGCCGACTTCCACCAGGGATAGGTCAGCATGTAGGCCGCCGCGCCCAGGAGGCCGCCGGCGATGAAGAACAGCGCGTCCTTGCGCCCCGTGGCCGCGGCGGCCACGCCCGTGCCGGGGCAGTAGCCCGAGGCAGCCCAGCCCGCGCCCAGCATCAGACCGCCGATGAAGACGCCCGCATAGGCCGCCTTGACCGACATGTGGCCCACATCGACGAGGCCCAGCATCTGTCCGCCGAACATCAGGACGGAGCCTGTACCGATGGCAAGCAGGATGGTCTTCATCAGATGCAGGTTGCTCAGGTTCAGCATCCGCCAGATCCAGTTGGGGTTGGTGGCCCCGATCCGGTCCAGCGCCGCACCGAAGGCGGCGCCGATCACGATGGCGAGGATGATCGTCGTCATGGCTCAGGCCTCCTTGCGATACATCAGGATGGCGGTCGGGATGGCCGCGGCGAAGGCGCCCGCGGCGAAGACGTAGCCGGAGAGCGCGGTCTGCATCATGCCGGACATCATGTGCCCCGAGGTGCAGCCGCCGGCGAGCCGCGCGCCATAGAGCACCACGAAACCGCCCAGGAAGGCCACCGCGTAGCGGCCCAGCGGCGCGTCGCCGTAGTTCGCGCGCCAGAGCGCCGGCGCGGTGCGCTCGGCGGCGCCCACCCCGCCCCGCAACCGGGCCGACAGGAAGGCGCCCAGCGCCATCGCCAGCACGAAGACGAAGCTGTAGTTGAGCGGATTGGCGGCATTGGCCGCATATTTTCCGTCCGATTTCGCGAGATAGGCGTTGGACGAGGTATAGCCCTCTTCCGTGGCCTGGATCAGCGCGGGATTGGCGATGTCCGCGATGATCGCGTCGAGGATCACGAACTGCGTCGAGACCCCGATGGGCTTCACCAGAAGCACCGCCAGAAAGAAGACGACGCCAAGCAGGACACCGCCCGTTTTCCAGTTGAGTGGCATGGCACTCCCTCCTTTCCGGATCACATTCTGCCGTCAGAATAAGACACATATTCCATGAACTGCATGATTCAGATCAAACCGCGCATCACCGCTGCCCGGCGAGCAGGGGCGTGATGTTGCGCACCGCGGCGCGGCGGTTGGCCTGCGAGGGATCCTGCGTCTCGACGCGCAGATCGGATTCGCCATAGCCCTGCACGATCATGTTGGCAGGCGGGACGCCGAAATACTCGGTCAACGCCAGCGCCACCGATTCGGCGCGCCGGTCCGACAGCAGCAGGTTGTAGGCGGCAGACCCCACGGCATCCGTGTGCCCCTCGACCAGGAACACCGCGCCGGGATTCTCGCGGATCGCGCGCCGCATGGCGGTGCCCAGCGCGTTCAGTTCCTCGGCCTCGGATGCGGAGATAGCCGCCGATCCGGTGGGAAAGCCGATGCGGTCGAGCGAGACCACCGGCACCAGCTTGCGCACCGCGTCGATCTGCCGGACCTGCTCGAGCGAGAAGTCGCGGTTCACGTCGCGCAGGCGGGCCTGCTGCAGCGCCTCTGCCAATTCGTCCTCGCCGGTGATGCCGTCCTGCATTTCGACGGGCTCCGCAGGACGCGGCAGCTGCGCGACATCCACGGGCCGCACCTGTCGCGTGTCGTCGAAGAGGACGACGCGCTCGCCGTCGGGCATGACCCGCACGCGCCGCAGGACGCGTCCGTCCGCCGCGCGCACCGTGATCACCTCGCCGCCTTCAGGCAGGATCACGCGCCTGCGCACGGACCCGTCGGCAAAGCTCTCGGTCTGCACGTCGGCACCCGGGCGGCGCAGCAGGATATCGTCGTCCTTGAGGATGTCGTAGCGGCCGTCGCGCTCGACCACCACCCGCTCGCCGGTGCCGGCCACGACTTCGCCGCCGTCGTCCAGAACCTGCCCCAGCGCATAGGCGCCAAGGCCGATCAGCGCCGCCCGGCCAAGGTCGCGCAGCCTGTCGCCGTCGTCATCTGCCTCGGTGGTGGCGGTCTCGGCGTCGGTCCGGATCTCCGTCTCGAACTCCTGGGACGAGCCGCGCGCCTCCGCCTCCGTGATTTCCCGGCGCTCGACCTCACCGGGCTCGGCATCCTCCGTCGCGGCCGCGGGCGGACCGGCCTCGGCACGCTCCCGCTCGCGGCGCGCGGCCTCCTCGGCCTGCCTGCGCTGCTCCTCGGCCTCGCGTTCGGCCTGCTCGGCGCGGCGGCGTTGCTCTTGCAACTCGCGCTCGGCCTCGGCCGCCCGGCGCTCCGCCTCTTCGGCGCGGCGCTCGTCGTCCTCGGCCTGCTCGCGCGCCCGCTCTTCCGCTTCGCGCTCGGCATCAGACTCCGCCAGAATGTCGTCGAGAAAGCCCGTATCCTGATCGCGCGCCTCGTAGAGCTCGCGAAGGTTTTCCGGCTCCTCGATCACGGCGCCGGAAATCCTGTCGACGCAGGGGAACCCCGCGCCCGGCCCGCAATCCGGCAATTCATCGGAGCGCGGCGCCCGTTCCGGCGACGCCTGCGCCCGGTCCGCATCTGAACCGGCATCCGCCGGGCGATCGCCATTCGCAGGCGGTCCGGCATTCGCAGGCGGGCCCGCGTCGGCCGGTGGTCCGGCGGCGTCCCTGTCGTCAGACCCGGGCGGGTCGGCGG
>NZ_JBKHAQ010000141.1:0-6393 GCF_046542825.1 Rhodosalinus sp.
ATCGCCTACGGCACGAAGATGGTGGGCGGCGTGACGCCCGGCAAAGGCGGGCAGAGCCATCTCGACCTGCCGGTGTTCAATTCCTGCCACGAGGCGGTGGCGCGGACCGGCGCCAATGCCTCGGTGATCTACGTCCCGCCCCCCTTCGCGGCGGATTCGATCCTGGAGGCCATCGACGCGGAAATCCCGCTGGTGGTCTGCATCACCGAAGGCATCCCGGTGCTCGACATGATGAAGGTCAAGCGCGCGCTGGAAGGCTCGCAAACCACGCTGATCGGCCCCAACTGCCCCGGCGTCATCACGCCGGACGCCTGCAAGATCGGCATCATGCCCGGCCACATCCACAAGCGTGGCAAGGTGGGCGTGGTCAGCCGCTCGGGCACGCTGACCTACGAGGCGGTGAAGCAGACCACCGATGTGGGCCTGGGGCAGTCCACATGCGTGGGCATCGGCGGCGATCCGATCAAGGGGACGGAACATATCGACGTGCTCGAGTGGTTCCTTGCAGACGACGAGACGGAAGCGATCATCATGATCGGCGAGATCGGCGGCTCGGCCGAGGAGGACGCGGCAGAGTTCCTCGCCTCCGAGAAGAAGAAGGGCCGCTGGAAGCCCACTGCGGGCTTCATCGCCGGCCGCACGGCGCCTCCGGGGCGGCGCATGGGCCATGCGGGCGCCATCGTCGCCGGCGGCAAGGGCGGCGCCGAGGACAAGATCGAGGCGATGAAATCGGCCGGCATCACCGTCGCCGACAGTCCAGCGGGGCTGGGCGAGGCGGTGCTCAAGGCCATCGGCTGAGGGAAGTGCCACGGAGGAGGCACGCATCATGGGGTTCACAGAGGCGGTCCGCACCTGCCTGACGAACTACGCCACCTTCTCGGGCCGCGCGCGGCGGCCCGAATACTGGTGGTTCTTCCTGTTCGTCGTCCTCGGCGGCATGGTGGCCAGCCTGATCGACGGCGCGCTCTTCGGCTTCGGCACCGAGGACGCGCCCGAGACGCAGGTCTTCGGTCCGTTGTGGAGCCTCGCCATGTTCCTGCCGCTGCTGGCGGCGGGCTGGCGGCGGATGCACGATACCGGGCGGGCGGGCTGGTATCTGCTGATCCCGATGCTGATCTCCTTCGCGGTGCTCTTCCTGCTGGGCTTCGAGATGGCGGCCTTTCTTGCCGCGGGCGGCCCCGAGACGATCGGGCCGGGCCTTGGCGCGGGCCTCGCGCTGGTCGCGCTGCTGACGGTGGCGCAAATCGTGGCCTCGCTGCTGATCCTGTGGTGGCTGACCCGCCCCACCCAGAAGGGGCGCAACGCCTTCGGTCCCGAGCCGCCGGTCCGGCCGCGGGGAGGCGCGCGTGCATGAGCTTTGCCGAGGCAGTCCGCACTTGCCTGCGCAACTACGCGACCTTTTCGGGCCGCGCCTCGCGCCCGGAATACTGGTGGTTCGTGCTCTTCGTGATTGGCGGCGGGATGGTGCTGGGCCTTGTCGATGCAGCGCTTTTCGGCGTCCGGGTCGAGGTCGCCCCCGGCATGTTCGAATACCGCAACGAGGGCGTTCTTGCCCCCGGCTTCGCCCTTGCCACGCTGCTGCCCTGGCTCGCGGCGGGCTGGCGGCGGATGCACGACAGCGGGCGCTCGGGCCTGCATCTTCTCTATCCCCTGATCGTGATGATCGGCATCGGCAGCTTCGCGGCCTTTGCCCAGGGGCTCGACCCGCTCTTGACCGGCGGGCCGGGAGGGATATTCAGCGATCTGACGATGCTGGTTCTGGGCCTTGCCTCGCTCGTGCTCTTCGTGTCGCCGCTGCTGGTGATCTGGTGGCTCACCCGGCCCGGCGAGCCGCGCACCAACCGCTTCGGCCCGCCGCCTGCGCGACGCCCCGCATGATCCCCGCCCTGCCCCTTCCGTCCGTGACCCGCGCGGCCCCCAACCCGGAGATACTCCCATGACCGAGCAGAGCCCGAACGACATCTTCAAGGCCTCGAGCTTCATGCAGGGGCACAACGCCGAATACCTGGAACAGCTCTACGCCCGCTATGCCGCGGATCCCTCTGCCGTGGACGAGGCCTGGGCCGCCTTCTTCCGCGAGCTGGGCGACCCCGAACAGGAGGTGCGGCGCGAGGCGCAGGGGCCGTCCTGGGCGCGGCGCGACTGGCCGCCCCAGCCCGCGGACGAGATCACCCATGCGCTGGACTTGCAGTGGCCGGAGGTGGCACCCGAGGCCAGGGCCGCCGGCGAGAAGATCCGCGACAAGGCCGAGGCGCGCGGCGTCAATGTGACGGACGAGCAGGTCAAGCGCGCGGTGCTCGATTCTGTCCGGGCGCTCATGCTGATCCGCGCCTACCGGATCCGCGGCCATCTTGCCGCCGATCTCGACCCGCTGGGCCTGCGCCAGCAGGCCGCCCATCCCGAGCTGGATCCCAGATCCTACGGCTTCACCGAGGCCGACATGGACCGGCCGATCTTCATCGATAACGTCCTGGGGCTCGAGATCGCCTCGATGCGCCAGATCGTCGATCTGGTGAAGCGCACCTACTGCGGCACCTTCGCGCTGCAGTACATGCACATCTCCGATCCCGAACAGTCGGCGTGGCTCAAGGAGCGGATCGAGGGATACGGCAAGGAGGTGAAGTTCACCCGCGAGGGGCGGCGGGCGATCCTCAAGAAGATGGTCGAGGCCGAGGGCTTCGAGAAGTTCCTTCACGTCAAGTACATGGGCACCAAGCGCTTCGGTCTCGACGGCGGCGAAAGCCTGATCCCCGCGATGGAGCAGATCATCAAGCGCGGCGGCGCGCTGGGCGTGAAGGAGATCGTGATCGGCATGCCGCACCGCGGTCGGCTCTCGGTGCTGGCCAACGTGATGGGCAAGCCCTACCGCGCGATCTTCAACGAGTTCCAGGGCGGCAGCTTCAAGCCCGAGGAGGTGGACGGCTCGGGCGACGTGAAATACCACCTCGGCGCCTCCAGCGACCGCGAGTTCGACGGCAACTCTGTTCACCTGTCGCTGACCGCCAACCCCAGCCATCTGGAGGCGGTCAATCCGGTCGTTCTGGGCAAGGCGCGCGCGAAGCAGGACCAGCACCATGACGAGGAACGCCGCGCGGTCCTGCCGGTGCTGCTGCACGGCGACGCGGCCTTTGCCGGACAGGGCGTGGTGGCCGAATGCTTCGGTCTGTCGGGGCTCAAGGGGCACCGCACGGGCGGCACCATCCACCTGATCGTCAACAACCAGATCGGCTTTACCACCGCGCCGCACTTCAGCCGCTCGAGCCCCTATCCGACCGACATCGCGCTGATGGTCGAGGCGCCGATCTTCCACGTCAACGGGGACGACCCCGAGGCGGTGGTGCACGCCGCCAAGGTGGCCACCGAGTTCCGCCAGAAGTTCGGCCGCGACGTGGTGATCGACATCTTCTGCTACCGGCGGTTCGGCCACAACGAGGGCGACGAGCCCATGTTCACCAACCCGCTGATGTACAAGGCGATCAAGAGCCACAAGACCACGCTCAGCCTCTACACCGAGCGGCTTGTGCGCGACGACCTGATCCCCGAGGGAGAGGTCGAGGACATGAAGGCGCAGTTCCAGTCCTTCCTCAACGACGAGTTCGAGGCCGGCAAGACCTACAAGCCCAACAAGGCCGACTGGCTCGACGGACGCTGGAGCCATCTCGACCGCGAGGGAGAGAACTACCAGCGCGGCGAGACCGCGATCGGCGAGGACACGCTGCGCGAGGTGGGCACCGCGCTGACCCGCGTGCCGGACGGCTTCAACCTGCACAAGACGGTGGGCCGGCTGATCGAGGCGCGCGCCAGGATGTTCGAGACGGGCCGAGGCTTCGACTGGGCGACCGCCGAGGCGCTGGCTTTCGGCTCGCTGCTGACCGAGGGCTATCCGGTGCGGCTATCGGGGCAGGATTCGATCCGCGGCACCTTTTCCCAGCGCCATTCCGCCTTCGTCGACCAGAACACCGAAGAGCGGCACTTGCCGCTCAACAGCATCCGCGAGGGACAGGCGCGTTACGAGGCGATCGACTCGATGCTCTCGGAATACGCCGTGCTGGGCTTCGAATACGGCTACAGCCTGGCCGAGCCCAACGCGCTGGTGATGTGGGAGGCGCAGTTCGGCGATTTCGCCAACGGCGGGCAGATCATGTTCGACCAGTTCATCAGTTCGGGCGAATCGAAATGGCTGCGCATGTCGGGCCTCGTCTGCCTGCTGCCGCATGGCTACGAGGGCCAGGGACCCGAGCACAGCTCCGCCCGGCTGGAGCGGTTCCTGCAACAATGCGGGCAGGACAACTGGATCGTCGCCAACTGCACCACGCCGGCCAACTACTTCCACATCCTGCGCCGTCAGATCCACCGCAGCTTCCGCAAGCCGCTGATCCTGATGACGCCCAAGTCGCTGCTGCGCCACAAGCTCGCGATCTCGGACAGGGAGGATTTCCTGACCGGCTCCTCCTTCCACCGCGTGCTCTGGGACGATGCCGAAAAGGGCCATTCGGAGACACAGCTCAAGCCCGACGCCGAGATCCGCCGCGTCGTGATGTGCGCGGGCAAGGTCTATTTCGACCTTCTGGAAGAGCGCGACCGCCGCGGGATCGACGATGTCTATCTGCTGCGCGTCGAACAGTTCTATCCCTTCCCCGCCCATTCGGTGGTCAAGGAACTGGAACGCTTCAAGACCGCAGAGATGATCTGGTGCCAGGAAGAGCCCAAGAACCAGGGCGCCTGGACCTTCATGGAGCCCAACCTCGAATGGGTGCTGGGCCGCATCGGGGCCCAGCATCCGCGCCCGCGCTATGTGGGCCGCCCCGCTTCGGCCTCGCCCGCCACGGGCCTTGCCTCGATACACAAGCAACAACAGGAAGCGCTGGTCGATCAGGCGCTTACGATCGAAGGATAACGAGATGACTGTCGAAGTCCGCGTGCCCGCCCTGGGCGAAAGCGTCAGCGAGGCAACCGTCGCCACCTGGTTCAAGAAGCCGGGCGACAGCATCGCCGAGGACGAGATGCTCTGCGAACTGGAGACCGACAAGGTCACGGTCGAGGTGCCGGCGCCCGCCGCCGGCGTGCTGGCCGACATCGTGGCCGAGGAGGGCGTGACCGTGGGGGTGGACGCGCTCCTTGCCAACATCGCCGAGGCCGGCGAGGCCGGCTCCGCCACGCTCGAGCCCCGCCCCTCCGCCGAGAAGGCGGGCGCCACGCCCAGGCCCTCCGAGGGCAAGGCGCCCTCGGGCGGGGCGGAGGTGGACGTGATGGTCCCCGCCCTCGGCGAGAGCGTGAGCGAGGCCACCGTCTCGACCTGGTTCAAGGCGGTGGGCGACACCGTCCAGGCCGACGAGATGCTCTGCGAACTGGAGACCGACAAGGTCTCGGTCGAGGTGCCTGCCCCCGCCGCGGGAATGCTGGCCGAGATCCTCGCCGACGAGGGCGCGACGGTCGAGGCGGGCGGCAAGCTCGCCGTTCTGAAGAGCGGCGAAGGGGCGGCACCTGCGAAGGCGGCAGCGACGGAAGACACCGGGACAGGGCCGACGCCCCAGGCGCCCGCCCGCGACAGCGGCCGCGGCGACGTCGAGGATGCCCCCGCGGCCAGGAAGGCCATGGCAGAGGCCGGCCTCTCCCGCGACCAGGTGCAGGCCTCGGGCCGCGACGGCCGCGTGATGAAGGAGGACGTGGCCAGGGCCGTGGCCGCCGGCACCGCCGCGAAGGCCCCCGCGCCCGAACCCGCCGCCGCACCCGCGCCGCGCGCGCCCGTCCCGGCCGAGGACGCCAGCCGCGAGGAACGGGTCAGGATGACCCGCCTGCGCCAGACCATCGCGCGCCGGCTGAAGGACGCGCAGAACACCGCCGCCATGCTGACCACCTACAACGAGGTGGACATGAAGGCGGTGATGGACCTGCGCAGCGAGTACAAGGACCTCTTCGAGAAGAAGCATGGCGTGCGCCTGGGCTTCATGTCCTTCTTCACCAAGGCCTGCGCCCATGCGCTCAAGGAAGTGCCCGAGGTCAACGCCGAGATCGACGGCACGGACATCGTCTACAAGAACTTCGTGCACATGGGCATCGCCACCGGCACGCCGCAGGGCCTGGTGGTGCCGGTGATCCGCGACGCGGACGCCAAGTCCTTCGCCGCGCTGGAAAAGGAGATGGCCGAGAAGGCCAAGCGCGCCCGTGACGGCAAGCTATCCATGGCAGAGATGCAGGGCGGCACCTTCACCATCTCCAACGGCGGCGTCTACGGCTCGCTGATGTCCTCGCCGATCCTCAACCCGCCGCAGTCGGGCATCCTCGGCATGCACAAGATCCAGGACCGCCCCGTGGTGGTGAAGGGCGAAATCACGATCCGCCCGATGATGTATCTGGCGCTCAGCTACGATCACCGCATCGTCGACGGCAAGG
>NZ_JBKHAQ010000142.1:0-6279 GCF_046542825.1 Rhodosalinus sp.
CCGCGCTCATCGCCTCGTAGGCGGTGCGCACGACGTTGTTGTAGGGATCCTGTTCCGCAAGGCTGACTCCGCTCGTCTGGCAATGGGTGCGCAGCATCTTGGACTTCGGGTCCTGCGCGCCCAAGTCGTCCATGATCCGGTGCCAGAGCAGCCGCGCCGCGCGCAGCTTCGCGATTTCCATGAAGAAGTTCATGCCGATCGCGAAGAAGAACGACAGCCGGGGCGCGAAGCGGTCGATGTCCATGCCGCGGCCCACGGCGGCCTTTACGTATTCCTTGCCGTCGGCAAGCGTGAAGGCCAGCTCCTGCACCAGGTTCGCGCCCGCCTCCTGCATGTGGTAGCCGGAGATCGAGATCGAATTGAAGCGCGGCATCTCGTTCATCGTGTATTCGATGATGTCGGCCACGATCCGCATCGAGGGTTCGGGTGGATAGACATAGGTGTTGCGGACCATGAACTCCTTGAGGATGTCGTTCTGGATGGTCCCCGAGAGCTGCGCGCGCGCCACGCCCTGTTCCTCGCCCGCGACGATGAAGCTGGCCATCACCGGGATCACCGCGCCGTTCATCGTCATCGAGACGCTGACCTGATCCAGCGGGATGCCGTCGAAGAGGATCTTCATGTCCTCGACCGAATCGATGGCGACGCCTGCCTTGCCCACGTCGCCCACCACGCGGGGATGGTCGCTGTCGTAGCCCCGGTGGGTGGCAAGGTCGAAGGCCACGCTGACGCCCTGCTGCCCGGCCGCCAGCGCGCGGCGGTAGAAGGCGTTCGACTCCTCGGCCGTCGAGAAGCCCGCATATTGCCGGATCGTCCAGGGACGGCCGGCATACATCGTGGCCTTCGGCCCGCGGACGAAGGGCGCCTCGCCCGGCACGCTGCCGAGGTGGTCGAGGTCCGCGACGTCCTCTTCGGTATAGAGCGGCTTGACCGGGATGCCCTCGAGCGTGTCCCAGGTCAGCTCGGCAGGGTCGCGGCCCTTCAGCTCCTTCTCAGCGAGCTTGCGCCAGGTCTCCGTCTTTGCCGTCATGGGTTTGTCCTTCCATGATGCGGGGCGGCGCCGGTCGCCCCGTCGTGATCCATGCGAGGCCCGGGGCTCCGGGGCCCGATGCCGTGCCGGACGAAGGGCGCGGCATCGGGGCGGGGCGGAAAAGACGCCCCCGGGCTGGGCGACGGCTTCGCTTTTTGCGAAATGCCGCTTATATCTCCGGCGTCAGGAGGTGCCATGACCCGCTTTGCCGTACTCTTGTTGATCGCCCTCGCAGCCACCCCCGTCGCCGCGCAGGATGCCGAGGCGGCACAAACCGAAAGCGAAGAGGCGGACTCCATCATCCGCGACGGAACCGACGCCACGCTGGACGAGTTCCTCTGGGTTGCCCGCCCCGTCATCGTCTTTGCCGACAGTCCCGCGGATCCGAACTTCGTCCAGCAGATGGAAGAGCTTCGCGCCCGCGAGAGCGCGCTTGCGGAACGCGATGTCGTCGTGCTGACCGACACGGACCCCTCGGCGGACTCGGAGCTGCGGCGCGAGTTGCGCCCGCGGGGCTTCATGCTGGTCGTCATCGGAAAGGACGGCACCCTGATCGCGCGCAAGCCGCTGCCGTGGAGCGAGCGCGAGATCAGCCGCGCCATCGACAAGGAGCCGCTGCGCCAGCAGGAAGTTCGCGAGCGGGGGCTCGCGGACTGACAGGCACCGTCCGGCGGCCGGCCACATGCTGCGCGCGCGGATCTCACTCGAACTCCATGATCACATCGTCCACGGCAAGGCTGTCCCCCGGACCGGCGTTGATTTGCGCCACCACGCCACGGCGTTCGGCACGCAGGATGTTCTCCATCTTCATCGCCTCGACGGTGCAGAGCGCCTGGCCCTCCTGAACCTCCGCGCCTTCCTCGACCTCGACGCGCACCAGCAGGCCCGGCATCGGGCAGAGCAGAAGCCTGGAGGTGTCGGGCGGCGCCTTCTCGGGCATCCGGGCTGCGAGCTCGGCCTGGCGCGGCGTGCGGACGTGAACCTTCAGATCCGCGCCGCGGGTGCGGATACGGAAGCCGCCGGTGATCTTGCCCACCTTCAGCGTCAGCGGCGCGCCGTCCACCGTCATCCGCGCCAGCGGCTGCCCCGGCGTCCATGACCCCACGACGCGATGCGTGGTGCCGTCGTCGAAGCGCACGGTCGCGCCCTCGCGGTCGGCGGAGATGGCGACCGCGAAACGCTCGCCCTGCGCGGTGACGATCCAGTCGGTGCCCACCTTGCGTTCGTGGTTGTCCATCCGGCCCGAGATGCGGGTGCGCCGGATCTCGGCCACCCGGTGCATCGCCGCGGCAGCAGCGACCATGCGACGCAGCGCATCCGGCACGAGGGCCACGCCATCGAACCCCTCGGGCCATTCCTCGGCGATGAAGGCGGTCGTCATCTCGCCGGCGACGAACTTCGGATGCTCCATCACCGCCGACAGGAACGGCAGGTTGTGGCCGATCCCTTCCACCTCGAAGCCGTCGAGCGCCTGGCGCATCCCCTCGATGGCCTCGGCGCGGGTCGGACCCCAGGTGCAGAGCTTGGCGATCATCGGGTCGTAATACATGCTGATCTCGCCGCCCTCGAAGACGCCGGTGTCGTTGCGCACCACCGCGCCGGGCGTCGCCAGTTCCTGCGGCGGGCGATAGCGGGTGAGCCGCCCGATGGAGGGCAGGAAGTTGCGGTAGGGATCCTCGGCATAGAGCCGGCTCTCGATGGCCCAGCCGTCCAGCTTCACGTCGTCCTGCCCGAAGGACAGCTTCTCGCCGGCGGCCACGCGGATCATCTGCTCGACGAGGTCGACGCCGGTGATCAGTTCGGTGACCGGATGCTCCACCTGCAGGCGGGTGTTCATCTCGAGGAAGTAGAAGTTCTTCTCGCCGTCGACGATGAACTCGACCGTGCCGGCGCTGGTGTATCCCACCGCCTGCGCGAGTGCCACGGCCTGTTCCCCCATGCGCTTGCGCGTCTCAGCGTCAAGGAAAGGCGAGGGCGCCTCTTCGATCACCTTCTGGTTGCGGCGCTGGATCGAACACTCGCGCTCGCCCAGATAGAGGCAGGTGCCGTGCTGGTCGGCCAGCACCTGGATCTCGATGTGGCGCGGTTGCGTGACGAACTTCTCGATGAAGATCCGGTCGTCGCCGAAGGAGCTTGCCGCCTCGTTCTTGGAGGACTGGAAGCCCTCGCGCGCCTCGGCGTCGTTCCAGGCGATGCGCATGCCCTTGCCGCCGCCGCCGGCGCTGGCCTTGATCATCACGGGATAGCCGATCTCCGAGCTGATCCTCACGGCCTCCTCTGCGTCCTCGATCAGCCCCATGTAGCCGGGCACGGTGTTCACGCCCGCCTCCTGGGCGAGTTTCTTCGAGGTGATCTTGTCGCCCATCGCCTCGATCGCGCCCCTGGGCGGGCCGATGAAGGCGACGCCAGCCTGCTCCAGCGCCTCGGCGAACTTCGGGTTCTCCGACAGGAAGCCGTAGCCGGGATGCACCGCCTCGGCGCCCGACTCGCGGATTGCGGCCATGATCCTGTCGATCACGATGTAGGACTGGTTGGCCGGCGCCGGGCCGATGTGAATCGCCTCGTCCGCCATCTCGACGTGCAGCGCGTTCTTGTCGGCATCGGAATAGACCGCGACCGTGGCGATGCCCATCTTGCGCGCCGTCTTGATGACGCGGCAGGCGATCTCGCCCCGGTTGGCGATCAGGATCTTCTTGAACATCCGCTCCCCTCTCCCGTTCCGGGCCTCGGGCCCGCTTTCAGACGGCACGAGGCCGCCGCAGACATGCGCCCGCGCGGCCCCGGCCGGGTTTCAACAATGGTATCGTGCGTCGTGGCGCGCTCAGCAGCGGGCCGGAAAACGCTGGCACCAGGCGATGTTGCCCGCAGCGCCCACCGCAGCCCCGGCAAGCGGGTCGGCGACCAGCACGCGCCCCGCAACGGCGCCCCCGACCGCACCCAGCGCCCCCTGTTCAAGCGGCGTCTGGCCGCAGCCGGCGAGCACCGCCAGCGCCACGACCGAAAGGATGTATCGCCTGCGCATCGTGTTCTGCCCCTGATGCTTGTCGAATTTGCACCGCTCTCCTGCGCGATCCCGGCTGATCCGGCAAGACCGCGCGCCCGCGCCCGACCGCCACGGGCCGGCGCCTGCCGCTCTGCAGGGCCCTGCGCGCCGCCGGACAAGCGGGGCGGCCGGCCTGGGGATGGGCGCGACCGCCCCAAAGGGGAAGGGTAACGGTGTAGACGGGGCCATCCTGCGCCACTCATCGCAAGACTGCTCCGCCACGATCCAACGTGGGACAGGTGGCGGCTTGCGTGCAACCTTCCCGTGCACACATGCCCTCGATCGGCGCGGACTCGCCTATAGGTTGCGGCTGCAAGCGGGATCATGCCGAATCCTCCCCCTCGAACAACTCGGGAAAGGCTTGACGCGCCGCGCCGAGGTCGAGAATCAGCAGCGCATCGTAGTCGGCGGGATCGAACGGGTCGTCATGCGGCAGCACCTCGCGCCCGAAGAGCCACGAAAGACGCCCTGCATCGAGATTGCCGCGGGGAAATGGCCGATCGCCGAAGTGCTCGATGAGCGCCGCGAGAAAGGCCCTGTCCGCTGCGCGATCGGTGCGGCGCCTGTCCGCGTAGCGTTCGCGCCGGACAAGCGGGGTCACGCCCTGCGGATTGGCCCGCCGGATGGTGAACTGAAGGTCGGTGCCCGGCAGCCGCGACGGAAAGCCGCGATGTTTCAGCATGCCCGCGCCCCTTTGCCGGCGGCACGACGAACGGGCAAGACGGGGGCAGGCAGGGCCTGCCCCCGGGAAGTCTTACTTGTACTTGCCGGTATCTTCCGGCTCGACCGTGATCGGCTCGGGCTCGACCACGACGAACTCTTCTTCTTGCTGGGCGCAGGCCGCCACGGCGGCAACGAAGCCCAGCATGGCCAGCAGCTTGATGCTCTTCGACATCCTTTTCTCCTGTCGTTGGCGGATACGCCCGGCAGCCCGGAAGGGACCGCCGAACGCACCACACAGAGTGCGGTCACTTGCACGCAACCAGTCTCTACCCTACGCGATGCGTCGGGGGAAATACATGCGGGCGAAACACCCGCGATCTTCTGTGACGCGAAAGCCGCATCGCTCCGGCGCGATGGCCGGAAACACGCCAGATGTTGTGCAGCCATCAGAACGCCTCCCAGATGCAGCGCGAGTCCTCGATCCTGTAGGCCTCGAAGAACTGCGCCACATCCGCGTCGTAGACGCCGAAGTCGACGGGCGCCTCCGCCAGGCTGACGACAATGCGCGCCGGTGGCCGGCCGGCGCCGAGAGCGTCGGGAAGCGCGTGCCGCGCGCAGAGATGCGCGGTGTCGGTCTCGCGCAGCCTGTGGGACAGCGCGCCCGCCTCAGGGGCGATGTAGCGGTAGCGCAGCAGCAGCCCCTCGGGCATGTCCTCGGCGATCGTCTCGACGAAGGCGACAGGCTGGCCGGAGGGCACATCCTGCGCCGCGGCAAGATCCGGGAGCGCAGCCAGCGCAACGGCTGCAGCTCCCCGGAGCCCGCGCCGGGCGCGGGCATTTCGGCCAGGACGAAGCACGGGGCCAGCGCCTAGAGCGGAATGTTGTCGTGTTTCTTCCAGGGCGTCTCGACCTTCTTGTTCCGCAGCGACGCGAAGGCGCGCGCCACGCGCATCCGGGTCGAGCGCGGCTGGATCACCTCGTCGATGAAGCCGCGCTCTGCCGCCACGAAGGGGTTGGCGAAGCGGTCCTCGTAGTCCTGCGTGCGACGCGCGATCTTCTCGGCATCGCCCAGTTCGGAGCGGTAGAGGATCTCGACCGCGCCCTTGGCGCCCATCACCGCCACCTCCGAGGTGGGCCAGGCATAGTTGAAGTCGCCGCGCAGGTGCTTGGAGGCCATGACGACATAGGCCCCGCCATAGGCCTTGCGGGTGATGACGGTGACCTTGGGCACCGTCGCCTGCCCGTAGGCGAAGAGAAGCTTGGCGCCGTGCTTGATGATGCCGTCGTATTCCTGCTTCGTCCCGGGCAGGAAGCCCGGCACGTCCACGAAGGTCAGAAGCGGGATCTCGAAGGCGTCGCAGAAGCGCACGAAGCGCGCGGCCTTGCGCGCCGAATCGATGTCGAGACAGCCGGCAAGAACCATCGGCTGGTTCGCCACGACGCCCACGGTCCGCCCCTCCAGCCGGATGAAGCCGGTGATGATGTTCTTCGCGAAATCCTCCTGGATCTCGTAGAAATCGCCCTCGTCCGCGACCTTCAGGAT
>NZ_JBKHAQ010000143.1:0-6234 GCF_046542825.1 Rhodosalinus sp.
GTGTAGTGCAGGTGGTGCGGACCGGCCCAGATGTAGATGAAGATCAGCGCCCAGAAGTGGATGATCGACAGCTTGTAGGAGAACACCGGGCGTTCGGCCTGCTTCGGGATGAAGTAGTACATCATGCCGAGGAAGCCCGCGGTCAGGAAGAAGCCCACCGCGTTGTGGCCGTACCACCACTGGGTCATGGCGTCCTGCACGCCCGAGAAGGCCGAGACCGACTTCGACCCCCAGATCGAGACCGGGACCGAGAGGTTGTTGAAGATGTGCAGCATCGCGACGGTGACGATGAAGGACAGGTAGAACCAGTTGGCGACGTAGATGTGCGGTTCCTTGCGCTTCACGATGGTGCCGAGGAAGATCGCCAGATAGACCACCCAGACGATGGTCAGCCACCAGTCGGTGTACCACTCTGGCTCGGCGTATTCGCGCGACTGGGTCGCGCCCAGCAGGTAGCCCGTGGCGGCGAGCACGATGAAGAGCTGATAGCCCCAGAACACGAACCAGGCCGCGTTGCCGCCCCAGAGCCGCGCGGCGGAGGTGCGCTGCACGACGTAGAAGGAGGTCGCGATCAGCGCGTTGCCGCCGAAGGCGAAGATCACCGCAGAGGTGTGCAGCGGCCGCAGCCGCCCGAAGTTCGCGTAGCCCTCCGACCAGTCGAAGTTGAGCCCCGGAAAGGCCAGCTGAAAGGCGATGAAGACGCCGACGAGAAAGCCGATGATGCCCCAGAAGGCGGTGGCGATCACGCCGGCGCGCACGACGCCGTCGTTGTAGCTTCGCGAGAGGTCCGGGCCAGCGACCACCGGCTCGTCCGTGCGGCGCAGCGTCCACAGGAAAAGACCCGCGGCGACAAGCATGACGATTATGGCATGAACGTGATAGGCCAGATCGCGCGCGAAGCTTGCCGCCATCATCGCGAAAAGCGTGACGAGGCCAAGCACGATCAGCTTGATGTAATTCGACATATGGTCGTGTCCCTTCCGTCGGCCCGCACGAGTCACTTGCCCCTCGTGCGGACGGGTTCGCGTAAGATCGTCATGGGGACCCGGCACGCGGGTCGCCTTGATGCAGATCAATGCATCTGACCATGCGGCTTGACACGTGTCAAAGTGTGACGCGGGGCCGCGCCCTAGGGTGACGCCAGAGCATTCCAAGGAGGGGCTGATGGCCTACAAGACCCTGATGACCGTCGTGACCGACCCCGCGCTGGCCGAGGGGCCGCTTGCACAGGGAATCGCGATGGCAGAGGCGGAGGACGCGCATCTGGAGGTCGCCTGCTTCGGCGTCGACCGGACGCAGACGGGGTACTACTACGCCGGCGCCAACGCCATGATCCTGCAGGAGACGCTGGCGCGCGCGCAGAAGGACTCCGAGGCGGCGGCGGAGCATGTCCGTGGCGTGCTGGGCAAGACCGACATTCGCTGGAACGTCGAGACCGGCGTTGCGCAGCTTGCCGACATCGGGCGCAGCATCGCGGCGCACGCGCGCTTCTCCGACCTCGTGATCCTGCCCAAGCCCTACGGCGAGGGGCATGGCGCGGAACTCGAGCCGATCATCGAGGGGGCGCTCTTCGACGGGCGGGTGCCGGTGATGGTGCTGCCGGACGAGTTCAAGTCGACGCTGACTCCCGTTCGGGTGATGATCGGCTGGGACGAGAGCGCCGAGGCGCTGTCCGCCGTGCGCGCCGCCCTGCCGCTGCTGGTCCGGGCGGACGCGGTGCATGTGGTGGTCGTGGACCCCCCGGTGCATGGCCCCAACCGCTCGGACCCCGGCGGGCTGCTGTCGCAGTTCCTCGCCCGCCATGGCGTGAAGGTCGAAATCGACGTGCTGGCCAAGACGCTGCCGCGCATCTCGGACGTGCTGGCGCGCCACGCCGGCGACATCGATGCCGACCTGATCGTGATGGGGGCCTACGGGCACTCGCGCTTCCGCGAAGCGATCCTGGGCGGTGCGACGCGCAACACCCTCGAGTCGACGACCGTGCCACTCTTCATGGCGCACTGAAGCGGCCGGCGCGCGCGGGCCGCCGGCCTGCGTGCGCCGGAACGCGCCTGCGGCGCGTCGCTCCGCGGGGGGTATTTGAGGACCATTGAAAGGGCTGGCGCCTGCCGGAGCGGGGGCACAGAGTGGGATTGCCTTTTGACCACGGGAGCCCCGGATGCCCGACCTTGCCCTGTCCGACGTGACGCTCCACTACGAGATCGGCGGCGACGGTCCGCCACTGATGCTGCTGGCCGGGATGGTAAGCGACAGCGCAAGCTGGGCGCCGCTGATCGAAAGGCTGGAGGCGCGCTTCGCCGTCATACGGCCAGACAACCGAACCACCGGCCGCACCCGGCCGTGGGACGCGCCGGTGAGCCTGGCGGCGATGGCCGGCGATGCCGCCGCGCTGATCGAGGCGCTGGGCCATGGGCCCGCGCATGTCGCGGGGCATTCGATGGGCGGGCTGATCGCGATGGAACTGGCGAGCGCGCGGCCCGACCTCGTCTCGCGCCTGACGGTCATGGCCTCGGCGCCCATGCGCATGGCGCGCAATGCCTTTCTCTTCCGCACGTTGCTGGCGCTGCGGGCCGAGGGCATGGCCGATGACCTGTGGCTGCGCGCGCTCTTCCCCTGGCTCTTCCACCCCGCGGCCTTCGACCTGCCGGAGCAGATCGAGGCGGGGATACGGGCGGGTCTCGACTATCCTCATGCCCAGAGCGCGGAGGCGATGGCGCAGCAGGTCGCCGCGCTCGAGGCCTATGACCCGGCGGGGCTGGCGCCGCGCGTGCAGGTGCCGACGCTGGCGCTGCTGGCGGAGAACGACGCGCTGATCCCCGAGGCCGAGGCGCGCGCGGCGCTGGCGGCGCTCCCGGATGTGCGGGTCGAGACGGTGCCGCGCGCCGGTCATTCGCTGCATTGGGACGCGCCGCAGGCCGTGGCGGAGGCGCTGATCCGCTTCAGCGGCGTGGACGGCGCCAGTGCGTCGGCACGATGACGAGCGCGCCCACCGAGCTGACGATCGCGTCGATGCCGGGCGAGCCGATGCGGATGCCGAACATGATCCGCAGGAAATAGAACAGGAACGCGCCGCCGATGCAGATGATCACGCTCTGCAGGATGCCGTTGCGGGTGAACCCGGTCCTTTCCGACAGATAGCCGACGATCCCTGCGATCACCACCGTGCCGATCAGCGTCGGAAACATGGTCTAGCCTCCCAGTCTCGTGCCCGCGGGCAAGGGGCGTCCGCGCAGGAAGGCGCTCGCATCCTGCGGAGCCCGCCCCTCGCGCTGCGCGCGTGTCACCTGCACCGCGCCCGTTCCGCAGGCCACGGTGAAGGCGTCGTCCAGCACCTCGCCCGGGGCGCCCGCCCCCTCGGCCAGCCGCGAGCCCAGCAGCTTCACCCGGTGCCCGCCGATCCCGGTCCAGGCGCCGGGAAAGGGCGAGAGGCCGCGGATCAGCCGGTCAACCTCTTCCGCGGGCTTCGTCCAGTCCACCCGCGCCTCGGCCTTGTCGATCTTGGCGGCATAGGTCACGCCATGCTCGGGCTGCGGCACCGGCGTCAGGTCGTCGAGCCGGGCCAGCGCCTCGACGATCGCCTCTGCCCCGAGGCGTGCCAGCCGGTCGTGCAACGCTCCGGCCGTTTCTTCCGGCCCGATCGACAGCCGCCGTTCCAGAAGCACGGGCCCGGTGTCGAGGCCCGGCTCCATCTGCATGATGGCGATGCCGGTCTCGGCGTCGCCCGCCATGATCGCCCGCTGGATCGGCGCCGCGCCGCGCCAGCGCGGCAGCAGCGAGGCATGGATGTTGAGGCAGCCGCGTGCCGGCGCCGCAAGGATCGGGCGCGGCAGGATCAGCCCGTAGGCCGCGACCACGGCCGCCTCTGCGCCCAGCGCGGCGAAGGCGGCCTGCTCCTCCTCCGTCTTCAGGCTGACGGGGTGGCGGACGGGCAGGTCCAGCGCCTCGGCCAGCGCCTGCACGGCGCTGGGGCGCGGTTTCTTGCCCCGGCCGGCGGGGCGGGGCGGCTGGGTGTAGACGGCGGCGATTTCATGGCCCGCGGCATGGATCGCGCGCAGGGCTTCTGCCGCGAAACCGGGGGTGCCCATGAAGATCAGCCGCACCGCGCTATCCCGCCTTCCTGGCTTTCCGCAAAGCCATGTCGCGTTTCACCCGGCTCAGCCGGTCGAAGAACATGCGGCCCTCCAGGTGGTCGATCTGATGCTGCACCGAAATGGCCCAGAGGCCCTCGAACGTGCGACGGTCCACCTGTCCGGCCTCGTTCAGGTAGCGCACGGTGACCTTGGCGGGCCGGCGCACCACCGCCGAGACACCGGGCAGGCAGGGACTGGCCTCGGCGTGGTCCATCGTCTCGCGCGCGGCTTCGAGGATCTCGGGGTTGGCCATCCGCACCGCGCGGCCGCGTTCGCGGCTCGCGTCCACCACCGCGAGGCGCTGCATCACGCCCAGCTGCGGCGCGGCGAGGCCCAGGCCCGGCATTGCCTCCATCACTTCCACCATCTCGTCCCAGAGGGCGCGGGTCTCGTCCGTCACCGCCTCGACCGGCGCGGCCTGCTTGCGCAGCCGCGGGTCCGGCCAGCGCAGGATCGGGCGCGGGCTCACGCCTTGGCCTTCTCGCGCTTCAGCTTGACCATCTTGCGGGTGATCATCTGCCGCTTCATCGGGCCGAGGTAGTCGATGAAGAGCTTGCCGTTCAGATGGTCGATCTCGTGCTGCACGCAGGTCGCCCAGAGGCCGCCGAATTCTTCCTCGCGCTCGGCGCCGGTCTGGTCGATCCAGCGCACCTGCACCTCTGCCGGGCGGGTGACATCGGCATACTGCTCGGGGATCGACAGGCAGCCTTCCTCGTAGGTGTTCAGCTTGTCCGAGGCGGCCGTGACCTCGGGGTTGAACATCACCAGCGGGCGGGGCGCCGCGCCCTCTTCCTTGACGCAGTCGAGCACGATCAGCCGCTCCAGCACGCCGACCTGCGGCGCGGCAAGGCCGATGCCCGGCGCGGCATACATCGTCTCCAGCATGTCGCGGGCAAGCTCGCGCCGCGCGTCGGACAGATCGGCGACCGGCGCGGCCATTTTCTTCAGCCGCGGGTCGGGGTGGATGAGGATCGGGCGCTTCATGCGCGTTCACATAGGCGAGCGCGCGCGCGCGCGCAACGCTGCGCGCCGCCGGTCAGATCGAGGTGCAGATGTATTTCGGCTCCAGGAACTCCTCGACGCCGTAGTGCCCGCCCTCGCGCCCCAGACCCGACTGCTTGACGCCGCCGAAGGGCGCCACCTCGGTCGAGATCAGGCCCGTGTTCACGCCCACGATGCCGTATTCCAGCGCCTCCTGCACCCGCGTGACGCGGCCGATGTCGCGGGCGAAGAAGTAGCTGGCAAGGCCGTAGATCGTGTCGTTGGCCATCGCGATCACCTCTTCCTCGGTCTCGAAGCGGAAGAGGGGGGCGAGGGGGCCGAAGGTCTCTTCCGTCGCCACCGCCATCTCCTGTGTCACGCCGGTCAGCAGGGTGGGCCGCAGGAAGGCGCCGGGCAGGTCGTCCTCGCCGCCCAGCACGATCTTCGCGCCCTTCGCGGTCGCGTCCGCGATGTGCTCGCGCACCTTCCTGACCGCATCCGCGTTGATCAGGGGGCCGAGCTGCACGCCCTCTTCCAGCCCGTCGCCGATCCTGAGCTCGCGCACCCGCTGCGCCAGCTTCTCCGCGAAGGCATCATAGACGCCCGACTGCACGTAGATGCGGTTGGCGCAGACGCAGGTCTGCCCGTTGTTGCGGAACTTGCACTGGATGGCGCCCTCGACGGCGGCATCGAGATCGGCGTCGTCGAAGACGATGAAGGGCGCGTTGCCGCCCAGCTCCATCGAGCATTTCATCACCTGGTCGGCGGCCTGCCGCAGCAGGATGCGCCCCACCTCGGTCGAGCCGGTGAAGGTGAGTTTGCGCACCTTCGGGTTCTCGCAGAATTCCTTGCCGATCTCCGAGGACCGCGCGGAGGGCACGATGGACAGCACGCCCGCCGGCACGCCCGCGCGCTCGGCCAGAACGGCGAGCGCCGTGGCCGAAAGCGGCGTCTCGGACGCGGGCCGCCCGACGAAGGTGCAGCCGGCCGCCAGTGCCGGCCCGGCCTTGCGCGTGATCATCGAGGAGGGGAAATTCCACGGCGTGATCGAGGCGGCCACGCCCACCGGCTGGCGGATCACCGTGATCCGCTTGTCGCGCTGGTGGCCCGGGATCGTCTCGCC
>NZ_JBKHAQ010000144.1:0-6071 GCF_046542825.1 Rhodosalinus sp.
TAGCCGCGGTAGTCGAACATCATCGCGTCGGCGCAGCCCTTCGCCTCTGCCGCGTGCTTGGACATGGTGCAGATCATGTAGAGACCGGCGGCCTTGGCATGGCTGGGGATCGTCTCGGGGCTGGGGCGTTTCCATTTCGAGATGTCGAGCGTCGCACCGCGCGTCTTCGAGTCGCCGTAATAGGCACCCCACTCCCAGGCGGCCACGGCAAGGCGCACGGGGTTGCGGGCAGCGCTTACGCCCATGTCCTCGCCCGCGCCGCGCCAGGCGACGGCGCGGACGTAGGCATCGCCCAGACCGTTGGCCTGCATCACCTGCGCCTTGGCGGCCTCGATCTCGTCCACCGTCCAGGGCACCGGCATGTCGATCGCTGCGCCGCTGGCGCGCAGGCGTTCGGAATGGGCGCGGCTTTCGAAGATGCGGCCGCCGTAGGCGCGCTCGCCCTCGAAGACCGAGCTGGCGTAGTGAAGCGCATGGCTGAGGACATGCACCTTGGCCGCGCGCCAGTCCACGAGTTCTCCGTCAAGCCAGATCTTCCCGTCGCGATCATCGTAGCCGGTCATCTTCGGTGCCCTTCCCGCGCCAATGCTTTCCGTTTGTTGCGCGAGATATGTCCGGTGTGGACATAATATTGCGCAAAATGCGCGACTCGCTACCAACCGACACTTGGAATGTCAATAAGGCTGACGTAAGCTGTCGCCGCGCGAGAGGAGGTGGCCAGATGAGTGACGGACGCAGCCCCGCAGGGCAGGGCAGCGAAGCGCTGCTCTTCCTGACCGACGAGCAACTCAGGCAGGGAATCGAGGCGATGTTCTTCGCCTACCGCGGCTTCACCGCCGATCCCGACCGCATCCTCGCCGACTACAGCTATGGCCGCGCCCATCACAGGGCGCTGCACTTCATCAACGGCGCGCCCGGCACGACCGTCAACAACCTCCTGTCGATCCTTGGCGTCACCAAGCAGTCGCTCAACCGCGTGCTGCGCACGCTGATCGGCGACGGGCTGGTCGAAAGCCGCGTGGGCCGCTCCGACAAGCGCGAGCGGCACCTCTACCTGACCGAACGCGGCGCGGAACTGGAACGCAAGCTGTCGGATGCGCAGCGCGCGCGGATGCGCGCCGCCTATCGCGCGGCCGGGCCCGAGGCGGTGGCCGGCTTCCGCACCGTGCTGGAGGCGATGATGGACCCGGAGATGCGCCGCCATTACCATGCGCTCAGGGAGGGCCGGGGATGAGCGGCGCGGACGCCCATCTGCTGATCGTGGACGACGACGAGCGGCTGCGCGGTCTGTTGCGCAAGTTCTTGCTCCGTAACGGTTTCCTGGTCTCGACCGCGCGCGACGCGGATCATGCGCGGCGGCTTCTGGCGGGGCTCGACTTCGACCTGATCGTGCTCGATGTGATGATGCCCGGCGAGGACGGCATCGCCTTCACCCGCAGCCTGCGGACGGATCGCGAGACACCCGTGCTGCTGCTGACCGCGCGCGGAGAGACCGAACACCGCATTGCAGGGCTGGAGGCGGGCGCCGACGATTATCTGGCGAAACCCTTCGAGCCGCGCGAACTGTTGCTCAGGATCAACGCGATCCTGCGCCGCCTGCCGGAGCCGGACGGCAAGGCGGGCCTGCCCAAGCTCCTGCACATGGGACCGTTGCGCTACGACGTGGCGCGCGGCGAACTCTGGCGGGGCGAGCAGCCCGTGCGTCTGACCACGACCGAGGCGCAGCTCATGCGCCTCTTCGCGCAGCGCCCCGGCGAGGCGATCAGCCGGTCCCGGCTGGTCGCCGACCTTGGGCGCGACGGGGGCCAGGTGCAGGAGCGCGCGGTGGACGTGCAGATCACCCGCCTGCGCCGCAAGCTCGAGGCGGACCCGAAACAGCCGCGCTATCTGCAGACCGTGCGCGGCGAGGGCTACATGCTGGCGCCCGACTGAGACACCCGGCGCATCGCGGGGCCTCCGGCGCGGCAATCGGGCGGAAGCGGCTGCGCCGCTACAGCTTTTCGTGGGCCGCCTGTGGCGGCGGCCGGGCCGGACCATGCCGGAAGGGCGCTTGTATGCAGGCGGCGATTTGGCTTAGCTGCCGGGCATGACCACCGCGCTTCTCACCCATGCCGACTCGCTCGGTCACGTCATGCCGCCGGGGCACCCGGAGCGGGTGGCCCGGATCGAACATGTGCTGCACGCGCTGGAACCGCTCGATCTGTGGCGCGTCACAGCGCCGATGGCGGCCGAGGACGACCTGCTGCGCATCCATCCGCAAAGCTACATCGACATGCTGCGCGACGCCGTGCCGGCCGAGGGCTTCGCACAACTCGACGCTGATACCTTCCTGTCGCCCGGCTCGCTCGACGCGGCGTGGCGCGGGGCGGGGGCGGCGGTGCGGGCCGTCGACCTGGTGGCCGGGGGCGAGGCCCGCAACGCCTTCTGCGCGATGCGGCCGCCCGGCCACCACGCCGAGACCGAGACGCCGATGGGCTTCTGCCTGTTCGGCAACGCGGCGCTGGCAGCGCGGCATGCGCTCGACCATCACGGCATGGGGCGCGTGGCGGTGGTGGATTTCGATGTGCACCACGGCAACGGCACCCAGGACCTGCTGTGGGACGAGCGGCGCGCGCTCTTCGTCTCGTCCCACCAGATGCCGCTCTGGCCCGGCACCGGCGCGCGGGACGAGACCGGCGCCTACGACAACGTCATGAACGTGCCGCTGGCGCCCGGCACGGACGGCGCGCGGATGCGCACGCTCTACGAAGCAGAGGTCTTTCCGCGCCTGCGCGCCTTCGCGCCCGAGCTGATCGTGGTCTCTGCCGGCTTCGACGCCCATGCCGACGATCCGCTGGCCAATCTCGACTGGCAGGAAGAGGACTTCGTCTGGCTCACGCGGGAACTGTGCGCGCTGGCCGACGAGATGTGCGGCGGGCGGCTGGTCTCGGTTCTGGAAGGGGGCTACGACCTGACCGCGCTTGCGGCCTGCACGCGGGCGCATGTCACCGAACTGAAGGAGGCCGCGCGATGACCGAGGAAAAGCCGGTGGATCAGATGAGCTTCGAGGAGGCGATGCGCGAGCTCGAGGCGGTGGTCACCCATCTTGAACGCGGCGACGTGGCGCTGGAGCAGTCCATCTCGCTCTACGAGCGGGGCGCGGCGTTGAAGGCGCGCTGCGAGGCCAAGCTCAAGGAGGCCGAGGAGAAGGTGGCGCAGATCACCCTCGACGGGCAGGGGCAACCGACGGGGACCAAGCCGGCAGAGGGCCTCTAGTGTTCGAGGCACGCCTCGCGGAGGCGGCAGAGGCGGTGGGCGCGCATCTCGCCGCGACGCTCGCGGCCTACGGCGACCTGCCGGTTGCGCGCGCGATGGCCCATGCCGCGGGCGGCGGCAAGCGCCTGCGCGGCTTCCTGGTGCTGGAAGGCGCGCGGCTGTGCGAGGTGCCGGAGGCGCGCGCGCTCTGGCCCGCAGGCGCGATCGAGGCGGTGCATGCCTACAGCCTTGTGCACGACGACCTGCCCTGCATGGACGACGACGCGCTGCGCCGCGGGCAGCCCACCGTGCATGTGAAATGGGACGAGGCGACCGCGGTGCTGGCGGGCGACGCGCTGCAGACGGCCGCCTTCGAAATGGTGCTGCGCCCCGAGTGCCACCCCGAGGCAGAGGTGCGCGCCGATCTGGCCCTGTCGCTCGCGCGCGCGGCGGGAGCGCGGGGCATGGTGCTGGGCCAGGCGCTCGACATCGCCGCCGAGAGCGCCGAGGCGCCGCTCACGCTGGCCGAGATCGAGGCGCTGCAGGCGGGCAAGACCGGCGCGCTCTTCGGCTGGGCTGCAGAGGCGGGGGCGCGGATGGCGCGCGCCGACATCGCGCCCTTCCGCGACTATGCCGCCGCGCTCGGCCTTGCCTTCCAGATCGCGGACGACCTGCTGGACGTCGAGGGCGACGCGGCCAAGGCCGGCAAGCGCCTGCAGAAGGACGCCGAGGCCGGCAAGGCGACCTTCGTCTCGCTGCTTGGTGTCGATGGCGCGCGGGCGCGAGCGGCGGAACTTGCCGATCAGGCCTGCGACGCCGTGGCGCCGTTCGGCGCCGGTGCCGGAACCTTGCAGGCTCTGGCGCGCTTCGTTATCTCCCGCGAAAGCTGAGCCGAAAGTCCCGCGCGCATGAGCCACGCCCCCAAGACGCCCCTGCTTGACCGGGTGCGCAGCCCCTCCGACCTGAAGGCGCTCTCGGACGCCGATCTGGCGAAGCTGGCGGAGGAACTGCGGGCAGAGACCATCGCCTCGGTCAGCCAGACGGGCGGGCACCTTGGCGCGGGGCTGGGCGTGGTCGAGCTGACCGTGGCGCTGCACGCAGTCTTCGACGCGCCGCGTGACAAGATCATCTGGGACGTGAGCCACCAGTCCTATCCGCACAAGATCCTGACCGGCCGGCGCGAGCGGATGGGAACGATCCGGCAGAAGGACGGCCTGTCAGGCTTCACCAAGCGGTCGGAAAGCCCCTACGACCCCTTCGGGGCGGCCCATTCCTCGACCTCGATCAGTGCCGCGCTGGGCTTCAAGGTGGCGGCCGACCTCGGCGGCACGCCGCCGGAGGGCAGCGGCGATTCCATCGCCGTGATCGGCGACGGCGCGATGAGCGCCGGAATGGCCTACGAGGCGATGAACCACGCGGGGGACCTTGGCCGGCGGCTGATCGTGATCCTGAACGACAACGAGATGTCGATCGCGCCGCCGGTGGGCGCGATGTCGCGCTACCTGTCGCGGCTTTACGCAGAGGCGCCGTTCCAGGACCTCAGGGAGGCGGCCAAGGGCGCGGTCAGCCTGCTGCCGCCGCCCTTCCGCGAGGGGGCGCGCCGGGCGCACGACCTGCTCAAGGGCATGGCGGTGGGCGGCACGCTCTTCGAGGCGCTGGGCTTCTCATACCTGGGCCCGATCGACGGGCACGACATGGACCAGCTCCTGCCGGTGCTGCGCACGGTGAAGGCACGGGCCGACGGGCCGGTTCTGATCCATTGCATCACGCAGAAGGGCAAGGGCTATCGCCCGGCCGAAAGCGCGCCGGACCGGGGCCATGCGCGCGCGAAGTTCGACGTGGCCACAGGCGAGCAGAAGAAGGCGCCGTCGAACGCGCCGAGTTATACCAAGGTCTTCGCCCGCGCGCTGATCGACGAGGCCGCGCGCGACAGCCGCGTCGTCGCGGTGACGGCGGCGATGCCGGATGGCACCGGGCTCGACCTTTTTGCCGAACGCTACCCTTCGCGCTGCTTCGACGTGGGCATCGCCGAACAGCATGGCGTGACCTTCTGCGCGGGGCTGGCGGCCGGGGGGATGCGGCCCTTCGCGGCGATCTATTCGACCTTCCTGCAACGCGGCTACGACCAAGTGGTGCACGACGTGGCGATCCAGCGCCTGCCGGTGCGCTTCGCCATCGACCGCGCGGGGCTGGTGGGCGCGGACGGCGCGACGCATGCGGGCAGCTACGACGTTGCCTATCTGTCGAACCTGCCGGGCTTCACCGTCATGGCGGCGGCGGACGAGGCGGAACTGGTGCATATGGTCGCCACCGCCGTGCAGCATGACGAGGGACCCATCGCCTTCCGCTATCCGCGCGGCGAGGGCGTCGGCGTCGAGATGCCGGAGCGGGGCGTGCCGCTGGAGATCGGCCGCGGCCGCATGATCCGTGAAGGCGGGCGCGTCGCGATCCTGTCCTTCGGCGCGCGGCTGAAGGAGGTGCTGGAGGCCGCCGAGGCGCTGGCGGCGCGGGGGATCGCGCCCACCGTGGCCGACGCGCGCTTTGCCAAGCCGCTGGATCGGGAACTGATCCTGACGCTGGCGCGCGAGCACGAGGCGCTGATCACCATCGAGGAGGGCGCGGTGGGCGGTTTCGGCAGTCACGTCGCGCAGCTTCTGGCCGAGGAAGGTGTCTTCGACACCGGGCTGAAGTATCGCTCCATGGTGCTGCCCGACATCTTCATCGATCAGGCCAGGCCCGAGGAGATGTACGTGGTGGCCGGGATGAACGCCGAGCACATCGAAGCGAAGGTGCTGTCGCTGATGGGCGTGGCACAGGTGGCCGGCCGCCGGGCCTGA
>NZ_JBKHAQ010000028.1:0-28780 GCF_046542825.1 Rhodosalinus sp.
ACGTGTCCGGCATGACCGTGGGCGCGCTCGCCCGATCGGTGGCCTTCGTCGCTCAGAACGCGCACAGGCAGCTCTTCTGCGACAGCGTCGCGGAAGAGGTAGCCTTCGCCCTTAAGATGCAGAAGCGCCCCGAAGAGGAGATCGCCGAAACCGTCGAACGCACGCTCGCCGACATGGACCTGACGCAGCATGCGGAGAGCCATCCCGCGACTCTCTCACGAGGGGATCAGCTTCGGGTGGCCATCGCGGCCTTCATAGCACTCGATGCCCAGGTGCTGATCTTCGACGAGCCGACGACCGGGCAGGACTGGCACGGCGCGCGGGCGATCATCGACCTTCTGCGGCGACTCCATGCGAAGGGCCGCACCATCATCCTGATCACCCATCACCTCTACCTGACGGGCCGCTTCGTGGACCGGATGATCGTGATGAAGGATGGCGGCGTACGTCTCGACGGCCCGCCGGAAGAAGTGCTCTACGCCGGCGCGCGGCTGCTCGAGTGCGGGGTCGTCCCGCCCCAGACCGTGCGCTTCGCGGCCGCCCGGCCTGGCCTTGCCGCCGCCCGGCCGCTCGGGCCCGAAGACCTGGGAGGCGACGATGGCTAACCTTGCCCTCAACGTGCAAGCGCGGCCCACGGCGCTGGGGGACGTGGACGTGCGGGTGAAGTTCGCGCTGCTCCTCTCGGTGAGCTTCCTGATCTTCGTCTGGAACAGCCTCGCCCTGCAGGCGGCGACCCTTGGCGTCATGGTCGTGTTGCTGCTCGCCGCAGGCGTGCGGGCGGTCGAGATCGCGCGCCTTGTCGCGATGCTCTGGCCCGCCTTCGCGCTCATCGTAATGATCCAGGGTCTTTGGAGCCCGCTGGGCGAGACGCCGGTCTGGCACCTGCCCGAGGGGTTGCCATGGCTCGGCGGCGCGGTGTTCTTCCGATGGGAGGGGCTGGCCTTCGGGCTCACGGTCTGCTGTCGCTTGCTGATCCCGCTCCTCGCCTTCCTCTACCTCTTCGCGACCAGTTCGCCCAACACAATCGTTCTCGGACTCGTGCGGATGCGGGTGCCCTACCGGGTGGCCTTCCTCGTCTCGACGACCTTCCGCTTCGTGCCGCTGCTGCTCGAGGAACTCTCGTCCATGCGCGACGCGCAGCGGCTCCGGGGCATCGATGTAGACGCCATGGGCATCGGGCGGAAGCTCGTGCTGATCGGGCGGATGCTGGTGCCGCTGATCGTGGCGAGCCTGCGCCGCGCGCAGCAGATCGAGGTGGCGCTCCAGTCGCGGGGCTTCTCCGGCTCGGAGAAGCGCACCTATCTCGACGCCGGGCGGGGGCGGCTCCGCGCGGCGGAATGGCTGGCGATCGTGTTCCTTCTTGCGCTGCCCCCGGCGGCGGCGCTCCTGCGGGCGGTGACCGGGCTGGGCACGGCGGTGATATGAGCGTCATTCTCAACGGCATCTTCGACTGCTCGCAGGACACGCTGGAGATGCTGCAGCGGCAGGCGCGGGTCTGGACCGAGGGCCACTTCGGCCCCGAGGCGCAGCGCGACTGGGACCCCCAGGGCGAGCTGACCGCGCCGGGCAACGTCGTGCCCTTCGCCCGTCTTGCCCGCGTGGTCGAGGACTTCCACCGCGACTATACCGGGCTCCGCGTGGTCATCACCTCCGCCTTCGAGTCGCCCTCTGGGTGGATCGGTCTCGAATGGACGTGGGACGTGGCGCGCCGCTCGGACGGAGCGCGCAGCGTCACGCCCGACGCCATCATCGTCGAGCGGCGCAAAGGGCTGATCCTCTCGTGGCGGGAATACTTCGACACGGCGGGCGCGGTGGAGGCCCACCATGGCTGAGCGCTCAGTTCTCGTCGTCTATTGCCACCCGTGCCCCGAAAGCTTCTCGGCCGCTATCCGTGATGCGGTCTGCGATGCCCTCCACGGGGAGGGCCACACGGTCGACCTCCTCGACCTCTACGACGAGGGCTTCGAGCCCGCCATGCCGCCCGAAGAGCGGCGCGGCTATCACCAGGAGGGGCCGAACCTCGCTCCGGTACGCGACTACGCCGAACGCCTCGCCCGCGCCGATGCGCTGATCTTCGTCTACCCCACCTGGTGGTTCGGCCTGCCGGCAATGCTCAAGGGCTGGCTGGACCGCGTGCTCTTGCCGGGCTTCGCCTTCGTACTCCGACCTGATGCGATGCCGCAGCCCGGACTCGCCCACATCCGGCACCTCGGCGTCTTCACGTCCTGCGGCGCGACGTGGATGACCAGCTGGCTCATGGGGTTCCCCGGGCGACGGACGCTGCTCAGGGGCTTGCGTGCCAACTGCCATCCTCGCGTGCGGACCAGCTACCGCGCCATTTATCGGATCGACACGGCAGATGCGACGGCCCGCACGGCCTACCTCTCCTCGATCCCCGGCGCCGTATCGCGGCTCATGAAGCCACAGCTTGGGCAACGCTTCTCGCCAGCTTCCCCATCCCAGGCCCGCAGAACGCTCGCCGAATGAACGCGATGGAGCGCTGCGACTTCTTTAGGAGCGTCTGAGCCTGCCAGATCTCGCGCAGGTCTGCCTTCACCGCCGGATGCATCGACTTCGGGAATCTATTCAGATCGTTGGCGGTCTTGTTGACCCAGCATCTCTGATACTTCGTGCCCGGGAGGATCTCGTCGAGCGCCTTCCAGAACCCCATGGCCCCGTCGCCCACGGCGACTTCGGGCGGCAACTTGACGCCGCGGGCCTTGATGTCGACCAGCAGTTCCCGCCAGCGTCTCGCGCGCTCTCGCGCAGGCCGACCTGGAAGCCGACGAGCTCCTTCTTACTCTCGGGCGTGGCGCCAAGAATGACCAGCATGCACTCGGCCTGCGCCTCCATGCGGGCCTGGGCCAGATTGCGGAACACGGTCTCGTCGAGCAGATGTCTAGCGCCCCCTCCCCGGTCAGTCCGGCGGCGGTTGATGCGCGGACGGAATGGCGGCCAGTGCCTCGACCTCGACGACGAACTCGGGCCGGGTAAAACCGCCCACGATCATCAGTGTCGAGGCAGGGGGCGCCGGGAGATCGGCAAGCCACGCATCGCGGGCGGCCATGTAGCCGGCCATGTGCTCGCGTCCCGTTACATAGGCGTTGAGGCGCAGGACATGCTCCCGCCCCCCGCCGGCCTCGGCCAGGATGGCGTCGATGTTGGCCAGGCAGATCTGGGCTTGCGCCCTTGCGCCCTCGGGCACGGTTCCGTCGGCGGCAAGGCCGAGCTGCCCGGAGAGCGCCACCAACCGTGCGCCAGGCTCGGCGATCACGCCGTGGGAATAGCGGGCGAAGGGCGGAGCTATGGAGGCGGGCAAGAGCGGGGTCATTCGGTGTCTCCCTCGAAGCTTTGCCTGCACGCTGCAACCGCGGCAGGCCGATGGAAAGCGGGGGTGTAAAGGCCTGTGCAGTCGCCCGGTGCCATGGTGCTCGGCTGCCCGCGCGCACCGCAACGGGCGGTGGCGGCGAACCGGAAGCTCCACGGCGTGACATGTCACCGCACCGCCCGGACCAGCCCGCAGCGCAGAAGGAACATCTCCTGCGCCTCGGCGATGATGCGCTCGGCGTCGAGCGGCGTCCCCTCCGGCGTGCCCAGCAGGTGACGCGCCTGCGCCTCGTATTCGGCATAGTGCTGCGTGACCGCCCACATGTTCATCTGGAACAGCAGGGGATCGACGGGCCGGATCTTGCCAGCGGCGATCCAGCCCTCGATCACGCCCGCCGCCTCGTCCACCGCCTGCTTGAGTTCGCCCCAGTGGCGAGACAGGACAGAGGCGCCGCGCGCGACCTCGTTGGCGAAGAGACGCGAGACTTCCGGGTGGTCGAGCGCGTGACGGATCTTTCGCTCGATGTAGGACGCGATGGTTTCGGCCGGGTCGTCGGAGCCCGCGGAGACGAAGAAGATCGTCCGCCATTCGCGCACGATGAAGTGCAGCGCCTCTTCGTAGAGCTCTTCCTTCGACGAGATGTAGTAATGCAGCTGTGCCTTGGTCAGTCCCGCCGCCTCGGCCAGTGCCTGCGTGGAGGTGCCGGCCAGCCCGTTCTTCGCGAATTCGCGGATCGCGGCATCCAGGATGGCGCGACGGATTTCATCGCGGCGGCGTCGGACGAGATTCATGTCGCTCTCCCCGGGTCGGTCAGACCCGCGTCAGGGTACGCTCCACGCGGGCCAGAAACCGCTGTCTTTCCCGCTCGGTCGCGTGGTTCATGTCATGCAGTTGCAGCCATCGCACACGGCATCGCGGATGGAACAGCACCCGGTAGCCGCGCGTCAGCATCGACCGGCCCGGATCACGGATCAGCCGCAGCCACCACCAGGGCGAGCCCGAGGTCGTGACGACCGTGAAGCTGCGGATGCTGGTCAGCAGCCCCTGCGCGCGCTTCGTCTTGCCCTGCGGCACCTCGAAGGCCACTCCGGGCAGCCAGACGCGCTCCATCCAGCCCTTCAGCAGGGCGGGCGGGCCGTACATCCAGGTCGGAAAGATCATCACCAGCGCCTCCGCCCGGCGCAGGGCATCCACATGGCCTTGAACGCGCGCGATCAGCGAATCTGTATCGGACAGATACGCGTGCCAGTCCTCCGGACTCAGCACCGGGTCGAAGCCTTCGCGGTAGAGGTCGATGACCTGCACCTCGTGGCCCGCATCCAGGAGCGCGCATCGCGCCTTGGCAAAGAGGGCCGCGCCGAAGCTCTGCTCGCTGGGATGACAGAAGACGATCAGAACCCGCACGGTTGCGTCCCTTCCCGGCCCGCGCCTTCCGGCGCGGGCCGTGCGCCGATCAGTTGCTCATCAACTGCTGCTTGATGTCGAGCCCGTGGCCCTTGTTGACGAACTGCGTGGTGGCGACCTTCGACAGATCCACCTCGCCCGCCTCGATGATGCCGGCGCTCACCGCAAGATCGTGGAAGGCTTCGATGCGCTCTTCGCTCATCGCGCCGATCCCCTTCTCGAGCGCGTTACCGGAATCGATGATGTCCAGCTTCTCGAACTGGGCCATTTCCTTTTCCAGCTTCTCGACCGTCATGTCCGGGTTGGCCGCCATGATCGCCTCGTAGGCGGCGGTCCTGTCTCCGTAGAGGAAGTTGTACCAGCCCTCGATGGAGGCATTCAGGAAGCGCTGCACGAGATCGGGGTCCGTCTCGACCAGTTCGGCGCGCGTCTCGATTGTTGTGGAATAGGTGTTCCACCCTTGATCGGCGAGCAGGAAGACGTCCACCTCGGCGCCCTCGGCCGCGGCATAGATCGGTTCGGCCGTGGCATAGGCCTGCTGCACCATCTCTTCGTCGCCGAGGAACTGGGCGAGATTGAAGCCGTAGGGGCGCAGCTGGTCGTCGCGGAAGCCCTTGGCGTCCGTGAGCCACTGCCAGAAGCTGAATTGCCCGTCCTTGGAGATCAGCACCGTGGGCGCCTCGGTCAGCGCGGTGAAGTCCTCGTACTGCCCGGCATGCGCCATGAGCGCCTGCGGATCCTTCTGGAAGAAGGCGGCGACGACGGTCGTGGGGATGTCGTTGCGAACGTTGTCGAACGACAGCAGCAGGTTGCCCGCCATCAGGAAATCGAGCCGCCCGGCCGCCAGCATGGGCCGATTGTTCATCTGCGGCCCGCCCATCATGATCTCGACGTCGAGGCCGTATTTCTCGTAGGTGCCGTCCGCGACGGCCTGATAGAAGCCGCCGTGCCCGCCCTGGGCGAGCCAGTTGGTGCCCATCGTGACCTTGTCGAGATCCTGTGCAGTGGCCGCGGTGGCAAGGCCTGCGGCCAGGGCCGCCGTCAGAAGATGTTTCATCGGTTTTCTCCCGTGTTGGTCGGTCAGTCGGTTCTGGCCATGTCGGCCATCCAGCCCCGGGTCTTTCCCGGGTTCATCAGGCCGTAGGGATCGGCCTTTTTCTTGAAGTCGATCTGCGCGGTGTCGATCTCCTTCATCCCCCCGTCCTCGATGGTGACGGTGTGGGGGTCGTAGATCGTGCAGCCGTCCTTTTCCTCCAGCTCCGCAATGAGGTCGTACATCGCGTCCCTGCCCCGCCACCGCACGAGCGGCAGCGCGAAGATCTGGATGTGCCCGCCCATCCGGGCCATCTCGTGGTGCCAGAAGATCTCGTCGCCGTAGCGTGCCATCTGCCGCATGACGAGATCGGGGTCGAAGGGCTGCGGATAGGCGACCTGAAGATAGGTCCAGCCCTTGTCCGCCTTGAGCGCCTGAAGGGTCGTGTGGTTCCAGCCGCATTCGTAGGCAGGCTGAAGCCCCGCCTCGCGGATCTCGGGCTTGGTCATGGCAAAGGAGATGCGCCCGCCCATGCCGTCGGCCTTGTCGCGGAAGCGGTCCATCGCTTCCGGCGCAACCATGGCGAAGACCGCGTCGCGATCGTCGGGGAAGAGGTCGCCGAACTTGCGGTAGTAGGGGGCGAAGCGGCGCTCGACCGTGGTCAGAAGGTAGCAGTCCAGCCCTTCCTCCTGCGCGCCCTGCGCAAAGCGCAGCGCGGTATCGTAGCCGTCGAAGAGTGCTGCGCAATGCAGCCAGTCGGTGGCCTGCGTCAGCGGCAGCTCCAGCTCGGTGACGATGCCGTTCGTGCCGTAGGCATGCTGCACCTTCTGGATCTCGTCGCCGTGCAGCTCGATCACCTGCGGCTGGGGCTCCACCGTCACGACCTTGACGCAAGTGACGTTACCGGGATCACGCAGCATCCCGTGGCGGAGCGAGCCGATGCCTCCCGAGCCCCCGGCGAGGAAGCCGCCGATCGTGGCCATCTGACGGGTGGAGGGATACATCAGAAGCTCCTGACCGGTCTCCCGCGCAGCATCGTCCAGGCGCGAGATACGGATACCCGCCTCACAGCGTACGCGGCCCTCGCCGATCTCGATCACCTTGTCGAGGCGGGTGACGTCCAGGATCACGCCGCCTTCCAGCGGCACGCATTGTCCGTAGTTGCCGGTCCCGCCGCCCCGGATGGTCAGAGGGATGCGGTGCCGCGCCACGGCGGCGGCCACGCGCTTCACCTCCTCCTGATCCTGCGGCAGGACCACCAGATCGCCGGTCACGCCGTCCAGCTGTTCGTTCAGGATTGGCGAATACCAGAAGTAGTCGCGGGAGCGCAGTTCCACCTGCTTCGGATCGTCGTAGATCCGGATGCCTTCGATCTCGGCGCGGAAGGCCGCCCAGTCGATGGCGCGCTCCGGTTTTCCGGGCTTGTTCATGAAGTCGCTCCTTGCAGTGGCTGGCCGCCGCGCCACACCTGCCGGGCGGCGCGCGGGCGGCTCACGAGGTCGTCCGGGTCGGAGGCGTCGTGCCAGATGAAATCCGCCAGGCCGCCGTCCTCGATGGCGTGAACCGCGCCGCACCAGCGGGCGGCGTCCGTGGTGACCGCGCCGAGCCAGTCCGCGGGGTCGAGCTGCGCGCCCAGCACGGTGGCGCGCAGGACGTCTGCCATGTCGTAGTCGCCGTGCGGATAGAACGCGTCGCGCACGTTGTCGGAGGCGAAGAGAACCTCGACACCTGCTGCCCGCGCTTCCTTGAACGGCGCAAGCCCGCGCAGGCGGGGCGTAAGGCCGGGGCGGTTGTCCTGCAGCCACATGTTGGTCGTCGGCAGGACCGTCAGGGCAAGACCCGCCGCGCCGGCGCGATCCAGCACCGCGCGCACATCGTCCTCTGGCCGGACGGAGAGCGCGCAGCCATGCCCGCAGAGCACCCGGCCGCCGAAGCCGCGCAGCGCGGTCTCTGCCACGATGGCGTCGATCCCCTGCGCCTCCGGCTCGAGCCCCTCGTCCACATGGAAATCGAGGCTCAGGCCGTGCCTCTCGGCCAGGTCGAAGACGCGCCCAAGCTTCTCCGGCAAGCGCGCGTTGCGGTAGACGAAGGCGCCCAGCACGCCGCCGTCGCGGGCCACGCGACGGGCAATCCCCTCGCCCGCCTCGGCCAGCAGGTCGAGCGGCGAGAGCGAGGCCAGTTGCAGCTCCACGCGCCCGCGCCAGTCCTGCGCAAGCTCGTTGAGCACGCCCCAGGCGAGGGGCGCTTTGGGCGCGGTCCAGTCCACGTGACTGCGCATGGCGCCGGTGCCGTGGGCGAAGGCGCGCTCCAGCCCGGCGCCGGCGCGCGCGCGCAGGTCCGCCTCCGTCCAGCCCTCGGCGTCCCGGCCCATCATCTCGATCGCCTCGAAGAGGGTGGAGGGGCGCCCGGGCATGCGGTCCACGGTAAAGGTCTTGTCGAGATGCACATGCGCGTCGGCCATCAGCGGCAGCACGAGCCCGCCGCCCGTGGCCTGCGAGGGGGCCAGCGAGAGCCGGGCACCCGCGACCTCGAGCCGCCAGTGCCCTTCGCGTCCCGCGATGCGGACGCCCTCCAGCGCGGCTGATCCCTGGTCCCGCATCACGCCTCCCGCTTGATCTCGCTTTCGTGCCAGTGGCCCAGCACGGCCTTCGACAGGACGCTGGTGGCAAGGAAGATGACGACACCAAGCAGCGAGACGAGGAAGAGCGCCGCGAACATGCGCGGGATCTCCTGCCGGAAGGACGATTCGAGGATACGGCTGGCGAGGCCCGTGTTCTGCCCCGCGGTGCCGGCCACGAACTCCGCCACCACGGCCCCGATCAGCGCAAGCCCGCCCGCGATCTTCAGCGCCGCCATGAAATACGGCAGCGCGGAGGGAACGAGCAGGTAGCGCAGCCGCTGCCACGGCGTCGCGCGGTAGAGCGTGAAGAGGTCGCGCAGGTTATGGTCGGCCGAGCGCAGCCCGATCGCCGTGTTCGACAGGATCGGGAAGAAGGCCACGATCCAGGCGCAGATCAGCAGCGCCGAGAAGGTGTCGTGCACATAGATCAGGATGAGCGGCGCGATGGCGATGACCGGCGTCACCTGAAGGATCACCGCGAAGGGAAAAAGGCTCACCTCCACCGTCCGCGAGAGCGCGAAGACCATCCCCAGCAACACGCCGCCCACGATGGCCAGCAGGAGCGACACCAGCGTCAGCTTCACCGTGAACCACATCGAGGTCATCAGCGTGCCGAAGTCGGTGACCAGCGTCTGCGCGATCAGGCTGGGTGCCGGAATGAGGTAGTGCGGCACCTCGTTCCACCAGACCAGGACCTCCCAGAGCACGACAGCCAGGGTCAGCGCCGCCACCGGCATCAGGACCCGCATCCGACGTTCGCGCCGGGCGGCGCGCTCGACGGCCGCGTTCATCTCGGCCGCGGGATCCTCGAAGGCGTCGGCGGCCGGGGCGGTCAGGTCAGTGGTCGATGTCGACATTGTCCATCGTCTCCTCGAGCGCCGCGCTCACGATGCGGCAGTTCTCGGCATATTCCGGCGTCGTCCGGTAATGCTCGGTCCGTGGGTAGCCGCCCGGCAGATCGACGATCCGCGAGACACGGCCGGGGCGCGCCGCCATCACCACCACGCGGCTCGAGAGATAGACGCTCTCGAAGACCGAATGTGTCACGAAGATCACCGTCAGCCCGTGCTTCGCCCAGAGGTCCAGCACGTCGTTGTTGAGCTTGAAGCGCGTGATCTCGTCGAGCGCCGCGAAGGGCTCGTCCATCAGCAGGAGCTTGGGCCGCGTCACCAGCGCCCGCGCGATCGAGACGCGCATCTTCATGCCGCCCGAAAGCTGCCGGGGATAGGCGCGCGTGAAACCGGACAGGCCGACCGAGGCCAGCGCCTCCTCGACCTCTTCGCGCGCCTCGTTCCTCTTCACTCCCTTCATGCGCAGCGGCAGGAACACGTTGTCGAAGACCGTGGCCCAGGGCATCAGCGTCGCATCCTGGAAGACGAAGCCGATGTCCTGCTCCTGACCCTTGCCGGGGGGATGGCCATTCACGATGACCTCGCCCGCCGAGATCGACAGGAGCCCCGCGATCATCTTCAGCGCGGTGGACTTGCCGCAGCCCGACGGGCCCAGAAAGCTGATGAACTCGCCCTCGCGGATGTCGAGGCGCATGTCGCGAACGGCAACCGTCCCGTTGGCGAACTGCTTGCTGACACCGTCCATGCGGATCAGGACCGGCGCATCCTCTGGCGGCGCCTTCTGCGCGGTCGCTTGGGTCACCATGCGGGCTCCTGTTTTAGCCATGACAGCGGCGCGCGCTCCACCTCGGCCAGAAGCTCGACCAGCCGGTCGGTGGCGAAGTCGAGCGTCATCTCGCCCTTCTCGGCCGAGGCCGCGGCGGCGTTGCCGCAGGCGCCTTCGGGATGCATGTCCTGCGCCTGCCACGCGGGCTTGGCGCCGCCGGACAGGGCGATGTAGCGATATTGTGCCTCCCACTCGCGGCTGAGGGGGCGGAAGTCCTTCGCGTGGCCCATGCGGACGTTGCCGGGATCGAGCGCCAGCATCACCGAGGTCTCCATGTCGCCTGCGTGGATGCCGTGCCTCATCTCTTCCAGCGGATAGACGCCCTCGGGCATCCCCTGACCGAACCAGTTGACCGAGAAGACCAGCATGTCGTGCCGCACCCGCAGCTCCCGCGCGACGGTCTCCATGACGGGGATGTTGCCGCCGTGGGCGTTGAGCAGGACCATCTTCCGCACGCCCGCCCGCGCCACGCAGGCGCCGATCTCGCACCACATGGCGGTGAGGGTCCCGGCGGAATGGGTCAGCGTGCCGGGGTAGCGCAGATGTTCGTTGCTCTTGCCGATGGCCTGCAAGGGCAGGAAGAGCGTGCGGCTTTCCTCCGGCAGCTTGCGCACCAGCCGTTCCACGACCGCCTCGGCAACGCAGGCGTCCACCTTCATCGGCAGGTGCGGCCCGTGCTGCTCTGTCGCGCCCACGGGCAGAACGGCAACCAGGCTTTCGCGGTCGAGGCGGGAAAACTCCTCGCTCGTATAGTCGGACCAGAAGCGCTTCATGCGGTGCCCGCCAGTCTCACCGGCCGGCCCGGCGCGATGCTCTGCGCCATGGCGGCGATGGCGCCCCGGTCGATTCCGTAGTGGCGATAAAGGTCGTCCACGCGGCCCGTCTGCCCGAAATGCTCGACGCCCAGCCCCGCGGTGCGGTGACCCTGCACCGCGCCCAGCCAGCTCAGCGTCGCCGGGTGCCCGTCGATCACCGTGATGAGCCGCGCGTGCGGCGGCACCTCCTGAAGCAGGCGCTCGACCTGGCTCAGCGCGCCCTCCTGCCCGCGCGCCCGCGCCCGCTGTGCGGCCTGCCAGCCGGCGTTGAGCCGGTCCGCCGAGGTCACCGCCAGCACGCCCACGTCGCGCCGGTCCTCGCCGATCATCCCGGCCGCCGCGATGGCCTCGGTCCCCACGGTGCCCTGATAGGCGATCACCACCTCGCAGCCGGGGCCGGGCGGGCGCAGCCAGTAGGCGCCGTCCACCACGCCCTGCCGAAAGCCTTGGTCGATCCCGCGCCGGGGCTGCTCGATGCTGCGGGTCGAGAGCCGCAGGTAGACCGAGCCGCCGGTCTCGTCCCTGAGCCAGGTCCGCTCGTCCGGGTCGCGCCCGCCGTCGCGCTGCATGTAGTCGAAGGCCCACTCCATGATCACCGCAAGCTCGTCGGTGAAGCAGGGCTCGAACGCGGCGAGGCCGTCCTGGCTCATCCCGATGAGCGGCGAGGCGATGGACTGGTGCGCGCCGCCCTCCGGCGCGAGTGAAATGCCGGAGGGCGTGCCCACGATCAGGAAGCGCGCGTCCTGATAGCAGGCATAGTTCAGCGCATCGAGGCCGCGCGACACGAAGGGATCGTAGAGCGTGCCCACCGGCAGCAGCCGCTCGCCGAAGAGCGAATGCGACAGACCGGCAGCCCCCAGCAGCAGAAACAGGTTCATCTCGGCGATGCCGAGTTCCAGATGCTGCCCTCTGGGCGAGAAGCGCCACTTCTGCATCGAGGGCACGCGCTCTTCCTTGAAGGTGTCCGCGATCTCCCTCCGCGCGAACAGCCCGCGCCGGTTGACCCAGGGCCCGAGGCCGGTGGAGACGGTCACATCCGGCGAGGTGGTCAGGACCCGCGCGGCGAGGTCGCTGTCACCCCCCGCGATCTCGTGCAGGATCTTGCCGAAGGCGAGCTGGGTCGAGGTCTCGCGGTCCTCGGGCGGGGCGAGCGCGGGCACCGGCACCTTCGCGCCCTTGAGCCGCCGCGTGCCCTTCGCGTTGAAGGGCGCGCCCTCGATGACCGCGCGCAGCCGGTCCTCGGGCAGGCCGAGACCCGCGAAGGGCTCCCACTCCGCGCCCTCCTCCACGCCCATCCCGGCGCGGAACTCCTCCATCTGCTTCGCGGTCATCAGCCCGCCGTGGTTGTCCTTGTGCCCGGCGAGCGGCGTGCCCCAGCCCTTCACCGTATAGGCCAGGAAGGCCACGGGGCGATCGTGATCCACGCCCTCGAAGGTCTCGACCAGCGTCTGCAGGCAGTGCCCGCCGAGGTTCGACATGAGCGCACCCAGCTCCGCGTCGCTCCGCCGTTCCAGCAGCGTCCGCACACCGGGCTCCTGCCCGAGATCGGCCTCCAGCCGCTTGCGCCACGCCGCGCCACCCTGAAAGGTCAGGGCGGAGTAGAGCGCGTTGGGGCAGCCGTCGATCCAGCGACGCAGCGCCTCGCCGCCCTCCTCCTCGAAGGCGGCGCGCTGCAGGGCACCGTACTTGATCAGCACGACATCCCAGCCGAAGGCGGAAAGGATTGCGTCCAATCGCCCGGACAACCCCTCGCGCACCACCCCGTCGAGCGACTGGCGATTGTAGTCGATGATCCACCAGACGTTGCGCAGGTCGTGCTTCCATCCCTCCTGCAGCGCCTCGAAGACGTTGCCCTCGTCAAGCTCGGCATCGCCGACCAGCGCGATCATCCGCCCCTCCGGCCGCTGGCCCGCCGCCCAGTCGGGGCGCGCACGGACATAGTCCTGGACCATCGCCGCAAAGGCGGTGATGCCCACGCCAAGCCCTACCGAGCCCGTGGAAAAGTCAACGTCGTCGGTGTCCTTCGTGCGGCTCGGATAGGACTGGGCGCCACCGTAGCCGCGGAAGGCCTCCAGCTTCTCACGGGTCTGGTTGCCGAAGAGATACTGGATCGCATGGAACACGGGCGAGGCATGCGGCTTCACCGCGACGCGATCCTCGGGGCGCAGCACCCGGAAATAGAGCGCCGTCATGATCGCGGAAATCGAGGCGCAACTCGCCAGATGCCCGCCCACCTTGAGCCCGTCCGGATTGGGCCGGACATGGTTGGCGTTGTGAATCGTCCATGCGCTGAGCCAGAGCGACTTGCGTTCCAGCGCAGCCAGCGCCTCCAGATCGAGGTCGGCCAAGATGCGTCTCCCAAGGCTGCTTCAGGTCACGGAAACAGGGTCAGACCAATCGGTCAAATCATTTGATAGGGAGTGGTCCGGTATTCCGCATCCGCTGCGCAGACTGCCCGTCACTCGGGCATCCTGGGCCGAAGACGCGCATCAGCCCCTCGATGGGGCCGGAGTGTTGATTTACACTGAGACGTGACCCGGGAACCGGGAGATTTCCACTGAGAAGTGACACATGTTCGAACGCCCCCAGGCTCGAGGAGCGGGAGCATTGAAGATATCGACATGGCGTTACTGAGCGCGAGGGCACCAACGAAATGCAGCGTATCATCATCGCCAAGCAGCTGATCGAGCGGAACCCTGTCTGAGGCCGCAAGGTGCCTGTCTCCGGAACGGCGGACCCGCCCTTTCCTCGAGCGGGTGCGCGCCCCCTTCATCCTCGCAATGGCCGCCAACGACCTCGCCCGACTGCCCCGACTGCTGGCGGCATGAGGTGAACGATGGTCGAGAAGGGGACACAGATGTGGATACACATCAACAAATCCGTTGCAACTCCTTGCGTAGCATCATTCTTTCCCGCTTGACGATACCTCCGCCGGCGGCAGCCCCGGGCCGGGACGGCCCGGGGCTTCGCCGTCTCAGACGGTGAACCAGTCCGAGGCGGGCGTGAAGAGGTTGCTCTCGGCCGAATACCGATAGACGCGACCGGTCCCGATCTTGTTGCCGATCATGCTGACCGGGACGCCGAAGAAGCCGCCCGAGTCCCAGTCCCGGATCGAGGCCAGCGCCTCTGCCGCGTTGTCGGCGGTCAGCTCCTTGCCCTCCTCGTGCACCTGACGCAGGGCCATCAGGCCCATCTCCATCGCGCAGAGCGACTGCAGACCCCAGGTGGGCATGTAGGTTTCCAGCGGTGTGCCGGCGAAGTTCTTCTTCTGGTACTCGGCATAGCGCGCGTAGCGCGGCGCGTTCTCGTTGTCGTAGGAATAGCGGTAGGGCATGACGCCAAGGTAGCCGTCAAGGAAAGGTCCGGCCTCTGCCGTCACCCGATCGGCGATCACCTTCTCCATGCCCCAGAAGGTGCCCATGAAGCGGGTTGGCAGGCCGAACTGCCGCGCGCCGCCGATGAGCTGCGGCCAGACGCCGGTCACGTAGCCCTGCAGGATGCAGTACTCGGCGTTCGACTGTGCAAGCTTGGTGACATGGGTCGGGACGTCGGCGCCCTGCGCGCGGGTGGACTCCTCCAGCACCACCTCGAGGCCCAGCTCCTCGGCCTTGGCGCGGCCCGACGCCAGCGGGTCGCGGCCGAACTCGGTGTTGGAGTAGATGAAGGCCACCGTCGAGCCGCCTTCGTCCGCGATGTTCTGCAACAGGATGTCGAACTGATCCTCGTAGGAAGGACCGGCGAGATACTGGTAGGGGTTCTCGTCGGGGTTCGCGAGGTCGGACGCGAAGGAGGTCGAGCCCATCAGCCGCGCGTTCTCGCCGCGCAGTTCGGGCGCCACCAGCTTCATGAAGCCGGTGCTGTCGCCGTAGTAGTAGACGAGGTTCTCCTCGGTCGCGAGCGCCCGCTGGTAGTTGGCCAGCGCGTTCTGCGGGATGTAGCCCGAATCCTCGGCCGTGGTGCGGATCGGCACGCCGCCGATGCCGCCGTCCTCGTTCGCCAGATCCTCGAACATCTTGAGCGCGGGCGCGACGAGCTGGCCCGCGGTGGCGAAGGGGCCGGTCATCGGCAGCGAAGAGCCGAAGACGTATTCGCTGGGCTGCGCCTTCAGGATCATCGGCGTGCCGATCGCGGCCGAGGCCGCCGCGCCGGTGGCAAGGAAACTGCGTCTGGTCAGTGTCATCTCTTGTCTCTCTCGCTGGGGTTCGGTGTTTTCCTTGTCTTGGGTCTCAGCGCGCAAAGGGCCAGCGGTTCATCGCTCTCAGCGCCCGGTCCGCCATGTGGTTCAGCCCGAGGGGCTCGAAGAGCAGGAACAGCACGATCAGCAGGCCGAAGGCGATGTCCTGCAGGGGCGCCAGAAGCTGTGCCATGCCCGCCTCGCCGCCCGTGGCCAAGCCGAAGATCGACTTGATGACCTCGGGCACCATGACGATCACGAAAACGCCGAAGACCGGACCCATCGTGCGCCCCATGCCGCCCACGATCAGCGCCGCCACCAGCTCCAGCGACAGCGCAAGCTCGAACTGCTCGGGCAGGACACGGGCGTAGAAATAGGCGAAGAGCGCGCCCGACAGCCCGCAGAGCGCCGCCGAGATCGCGAAGCTCGTCAGCTTGTAGCGCAGAAGCGAGATCCCAAGGATCTCGGCCGAATAGTCGCGGTCGCGGATCGCGATGAAGGCGCGGCCCACCCGCGTGCGAAAGAGGTTCTGCACGGCAAGCAGGGTGAGCACGCTGAACGCCGCGATCAGGATGAACATCTCTTCGCGGGTGTCGAGCACCCAGCCGAAGAAATTGGGCGCCGGCGTGTTGATCCCCACCATGCCGCCGGTCCAGGGCGCAAACAGGTCCTGCTCGATCAGGAAGATCACGATGAAGTTCGCACTCAGCGTCGTCACCGCGAGATAGAGGCCCTTCACCCGGAGCGAGGGCAGGCCCACGACGATCCCCACCACCGCGCTGACCGCCACCGCCACGGGGATCGCGATCAGCGTCATCAGCCCGTCGGGAATCACGCCGGCGAAGCCGTTGTGGAAGATCGTGACCGTATAGGCCCCCACCGCGACGAAGGCCGCGTGGCCCAGCGATATGAGACCTGTGTAGCCGGTCAGAACGTTCACGCCCACGACCGCGATCAGCAGGATGCCCATCTTGCAGGCGATGAGGACGATGTAGTCGTTGGCAAAGCCCGCAATCAGCGCCAGCACCGCCAGCGACGCGATGAAGAAGGCCCGCTTGTTGCGGTTATCGAAGATCCGCTCGTCGGCGGCGTAGGACGACCTGAGATTGCCGGTGATCATATCCGCTCGACCTCCTTCTGACCGAAGAGGCCGTGCGGCCGGATCAGGATCACGATCAGCACCGCGACGTAAGGCACGATCTCGGCCCAGTCGCCGCCCAGCTGCCACTGCGTCATCGCCTCCAGCACGCCGACCGCGAGCGCGGCGATGAAGACGCCCACGTAACTGTCGAGTCCGCCCATCAGCACGATGGCAAGCACCGAGAAGCCGAAGAGCCCGAGCGAGGGCGAGATGCCGTTGCGGGTGGCAAGGATCGCGCCCGCGATGGCGCCCGTGGCGGCCGCCAGCATCCAGGCGCGGCTGAACACCTTGGGCACCGAGATGCCCATGGAATAGGCGGTGGACTGGTCCTCTGCCGTGGCGCGGATCGCCACGCCCGACTTGGTGAAGCGCACCATCGCCACGATCGCGCCGAAGATCAGCAGTGCCACGATCATGTTCACGATGTCCGCTCCGAAGAGGAAGATCGTGGAGCCGAACATCTCGAACCGGACCGGCGCGTTGGGCGCGATGTGCGGGACGAAATCTGCATCCGCCGTCCAGACGAGCTGCGCCGCGCCCGCGAGGATCGAGATCAGGCCCACCGTTATCATGATCATGGCAAAGACCGACTGCCCCATCAGCGGCCGCATCATCGTGCGCTCGATCACCAGCCCCAGCGCCGCGTTGGCGAGCACCGCGCCCGCCAGCCCGAAGACGATGCGCGGCAGGTTCTGCACCCAGTCGAGCACCGGCCCCATGGGCGACATCATCGGCAGGTCCGCGCGCATCGCGGTCAGCCAGGCGGGCTGCCAGGAGGCGAGCCAGGCGGGCGCCCACTCCATCCCCGGCACCAGCACGGCGAAGGTGTAATAGAAATACGCGCCCACCATGATGACGTAGCCATGGGCGAAATTGACGACCCTGGTCGCCTTGAAGACCGAGACGATGCCCACCGCGATCAGCGCATAGATCGCGCCCGACATCAGCCCGTTGATCGCGAACTGCAGGAACTGCCCCATCTTTCCCCCTTCAGGCCGCGGCGCCCAGATAGGCCTCGATCACCTCGTCGTCGCGGCTGACCTCGGCGGGCGTGCCGGCGGCGATCTGCTGGCCGAAGTTCAGCACCACGATGTGCGCGCAGATGTCCATCACCAGCCCCATGTCGTGCTCGACCAGCAGGATGGTGGTGCCGAACTCTTCCTGCACGTCGAGGATGAAGCGCGCCATGTCGGCGGTCTCTTCGCGGTTCATGCCGGCCACCGGCTCGTCCAGCATCAGCACCTTGGGCTGCATCGCCAGCGCCCGGCCAAGCTCCACCCGTTTCTGCAGCCCGTAGGGCAGGGCGGTGATCGGCGCCTTGCGGATGTGGTCGATCTCGAGAAAGTCGATCACCCGCTCCTCGATCTCCGCGCGAAAGGCCAGCTCCTCGCGCCGCGCAGGGCCGAAATAGGTCAGCGCCTGCCAGAGGTTCGCGCCGAGTCGCGAGTGCCCGCCCAGCTTGATGTTGTCGAGCACGGTCATGCCGCGAAAAAGCGCGATGTTCTGGAAGGTGCGCGCGATGCCCAGTTCCGCGCGCTTGTCGGGCGAAAGCGCGGTGATGTCGCGCCCCTCGAAGGAGACGCTGCCGCGGTCGGGCCTGTAGAAGCCGGATATCGCGTTGAAGAGGCTTGTCTTGCCGGCGCCATTGGGGCCGATCACGCCGGTGATCTCGCCCGGCTTCGCCGTAAAGCTGATGCCCTGCAGCGCCTTGATGCCGCCGAAGGACAGGTGAAGGTCGCTGACGCTCAGCATCCCCTTTGCACGCTCCCTGCCCGGGCGGGGTCTTTCGCCCCTGCGCCGGTCCTCCCCGTTGGTCCGCGCGGCCTCTCCCCCGGGCATGGCGCAGTGAGATCCAGACTAGCCGACATTGGGCGCCGCGCAACTTTTTTGCGCGCCGGTCAGGGGGGCGCAACGTGACCCGATGCTTGCGGATGCAGCGGAGCCCATTATATTTCCGCAGTCGAATATGTTTGCGGAGAAGCGCGATGAGTGCCGCGAGGAAGCTGACCTGCCTCGATTGCGGACAGGTGAACCGGGTGCCGGCAGACCGGCTGGACGCAGGACCGAAATGCGGCACCTGCGGCGCGGCCCTGATGCCGGGCAAGCCGATCGAGGTGGACCCGAAGATCCTGGACAAGGCCGCGCGCACCGACGACGTGCCGCTGGTCGCGGACTTCTGGGCGCCGTGGTGCGGACCGTGCCGGATGATGGCGCCCGAGTTCTCCAAGGCTGCGGGTGCGCTGAAGGGGCGCGCGCGGCTGGTCAAGCTCAACACGCAGGACTTCCCGCAGGCGGGCGCGTCGCACGGTATCCGCGGCATCCCCACGATGGTGGGCTGGGCCGGCGGACGCGAGCGCGCGCGTCAGAGCGGCGCGATGCGCGCGCCCGAAATCGAGGCCTGGATCGGGCGGCTGGGCTGACCGCTCAGCCCCTTGCCGGGCTCAGCCGCGCCGCCAGCGCGCGGCTTGCCAGCGCGGGAAGGCGCCTGACGGTGCGCAGGGCGATATCGCCGTATTCCATCTCGCCCGCCAGCATCCGCATGTAGTCGTAGCGCAGCCGCCCCGAGCGGCGGAAGGCCGAGAGGAACCCATCGCGCAGCGCCGAGCCGTGGATGACGTGTTGCAGGAGTCGCGCCTGACCCAGAGAGCGGCGGATGGGTTTCAACGCACGGTGGTATTGTCCAAGCGCCGTCTCGGGCCGCCCCTCGGCCAGCGCGCGCGCGGCAGCCTCGCCCGCCATCCGGCCACTCGCCAGCGCGTAGGCGATGCCCTCTCCGGTGACCGGATCCACCAGCCCCGCGGCATCGCCGGTCAGCAGCACCGCGCCGCGCCCCGGCTTGCGGCGCACCTCGCCGAACGGCACGAAGGCGCCCTGGACCTTCACGCGCGCGCTGTCCACGTCGAGCAGGTCCATGTAGGCGCGCATCGCGGTCTTCATCGCCGGGTTGCGTGCATGCAAGCCGCCCACCCCCACCGTCGTGCTGCCCGACTTTGGAAAGCTCCAGCCATAGCCCCAGTCCGCCGCGCCGAAATCAATCCGCACCGGGGCGTCTTCCGGCGCGTCCGGCGGCGGCGCCTCGACCTCCAGCGCAAAGCCGATGCGCGCGGGGTCGAAGGGGATGCCGTACAGCGCCCGCGCGACGACGCTGTTGGCGCCGTCGGCACCAACGATCAGCCGTGCCGTCAGCCGATCGCCGTCGCGGAAGCGGACCGCGGGGGCGTCGGGCTCCACCTCGGCCACCGGGCGGCCAGTGTGATCGGCCGCGCCCGCCGCGAGCGCGGCCTCGACAAGATGCGCATCGAAGCCCATGCGCGTGGTCATCCAGACCGGCGGCACGCCCTTGATCTCGCCCAGCGCGGCGCCGCCCGCGTAGAAAGCGAAGCGACCGCGCGGCTCCAGCAGCGACGGGGGCAGGGGACGACCCAGCAAGGCCATCGCCTCGGCCCGCGCGCGGCCCGTCACGCCGCCGCCGCAGAGCTTGTTGCGTGGAAAGGCGTGCCGGTCGGCCAGCGCCACGCGAAGGCCGGCGCGCGCCGCCGCCAGTGCAGCCGCCGCACCGGCCGGACCCGCGCCGATCACCAGGAGGTCGTAATCATGCATGGTCCGGCCCCGCAGCTGCGTCCGGCGCAGGTCTAACAGGCGCGGCGGCGCGCCACCATGCAGACGCGCCTCAATACTCCGTCCGCGCCCCGGATGCGACGTAACCGCGCCGAATGTGCCGCGGCGCAGGCCGCAGCGCCGCCATCCCGATCAGCAACGCCGCCAGCGCTCCGCCGCCCAGGGCATAGACGCTCAATGCCGTGAGTAGGCCCGCGCCCATCGCCAGTGCCACCACGGCCGCGGCAATGCCGCCGACAGCGCCAAGTAAAACCGCTGCGAATGCCATGAGTCCTCCGCTCTACTGCGCGCCACACACCCTGTCACCGAAAAGGTTAACGAGGGGATTATGGCCGAAATCGGGCGCGCTGCAGGCGAAAGCCTGCCGGACCGGGCCGACACTACAGCATCACGGTGACCGGGGTTCCGATCGGGACACGCTCATACAGGTCGACGACATGCTCGTTGAGCATCCGGATGCAGCCGTTCGACACCGACTGTCCGATCGTCGAGGGCGCGTTCGTCCCGTGGATGCGGTAGAACGTGTCCCGCCCGTTCTGGAAGAGATAGAGCGCCCGCGCCCCCAGCGGGTTGGACGGTCCGCCGGGCTGGACGTAATCGTTGTCCTTGAAGCGCTCGTATTCCTCCGGATCCCGCTCGATCATCTCGTCGGTGGGCCGCCAGGTGGGCCATTCCTTCTTCACCTCGATCACCGCGTCGCCGGTGAACTCGAGTCCCGCGCGGCCCACGCCCACGCCGTAACGCAGGCCCTCGCCGGGCCGGTCCACGAAATAGAGGAAATGGCTGCGCGGCAGCACGATCAGATAGGGCGCCTCGATATCGCTGCTCATCGTCACGCGCTGCGGCCGAAGGCGCGGTGGCAGTTGCACCTGTGCGGCGGCGGCGCCCGGCAGCGCGAGCGCGGCGGTGCCAACGGCAAGAAGGGTGCGGCGGTCAATCATGGTCTTGTGCTCTCTTTTCAGGGCCATGCGCGGCGGCATCTTGCCACCGCTCTCGCTCAAATCAACAACTGCGTAGCCGATTCGGGTCCGGGTCGCATCACGTTCCCGCGCCCCGGCTCCAGCCGGGCCTTTCCGAAGGAAGCCGACCGGCGCATGCCGGTTGACACCGGCGGCAAGCATGCGGCGGAGTAGGGGGCGGGACCATTTCCAGCCACATGCGGGGAGGACCGCTGAATGTCCCGCTTCAACCAGCCGCTGGGCGGCAACGAGATGCCGCGCTTCGGCGGTCCGGCAACCATGATGCGCCTGCCCGCGCAGCAGACGGCAGAGGGGCTGGATGCCTGCTTCGTCGGCGTGCCGCTGGACACCGGCACCTCGAACCGGCCGGGCACGCGGCTGGGGCCCCGCCAGATCCGCGACGAAAGCCGGATGCTCCGGCCTTTCAACATGGCGACCGGCGCCGCGCCCTTCGAGCGGATGCAGGTGGCCGACATCGGCGACGTGCCGGTCAACACCTTCGACCTGAAAAAGTCGGTCGGGATCATCGCCGAACACTACCGCGCCATCCTTGGCCACGGCACCGTGCCGCTGACGCTGGGCGGCGATCACACGCTGACCTGGCCCGTCCTGCGGGCGGTGGCAGAGCGGCACGGTCCCGTGGCGCTGATCCACGTCGACGCCCATGCCGACACCAACGAGGCGATGTTCGGCGAAGAGGCCGCGCATGGCTGCCCCTTCCGCCGCGCGTGGGAGGAGGATCTGCTGCGCAACGAGCGCGTGGTCCAGATCGGGCTGCGCGGGACAGGCTACGCCGCGGGCGATTTCGACTGGGGCCGCGCGCAGGGCTGGACCGTGGTGCAGGCCGAAGCCCTTTGGCACCGCTCGGCCGCGCCGCTGATGGACCAGGTGCGCGCCACGGTGGGCGACGCGCCGGTCTATCTGAGCTTCGACATCGACAGCCTCGATCCCGCCTTCGCGCCCGGCACCGGGACCGCGGAGCCCGGCGGCCTGTCGAGCTGGCAGGCACTTGAGATCGTGCGCGGCTGCGCGGGGCTGAACCTTGTCGGCTGCGACCTGGTCGAGGTCTCGCCGCCCTACGACCCCACGGGGAACACGGCGCTTCTGGCCGCGAACCTGCTCTACGAAATGCTCTGCGTCCTGCCCTGAGGCCTCTATGGCAGGACGTGCAGCCAGACCCAGATCGTGAGAACCGAGAGCGCGGTGGCGATGAGAACCGACGAGGCCGCGATGCGCCGCGCCCGGCCGTAGAGATTGGCGAAGATGTAGGCGTTCACGCCGGGCGCCATGGCGGCCGTCATTACCGCCGACCGGAGGCCCGCCTCGGGCAGCCCGAAGGCGCGGCCCAGACCCCATGTCACCAGCGGATGCAGCAGCAGCGATACCGCCACGACAAAGGCGATGGTCCGCATGTCGCCCTCGGGGCGGTAGCGGTAGAGCACGCCGCCCAGCCCGAAGAGCGCAGCAGGCAAGGCCGCGCGGATCATCAGGTCGAGCGCGTCGGTCACCGGCACCGGCAGCGCGAGCCCGGTCAGGTTCACCGCGAAGCCCAGCAGGATGCCGATCACCAGCGCGTTGCGCAGAAGCTGTCCCGCGAGCTGCCGCAGAAGCGCGCGGGTCGCGGTGCGCGCGCGGGCAAGTTCCATCGCCACGATCCCCACACCGTAGCAGAAAGGCGCGTGCAGCGCGACGATGGCGTAGTTGCCGGCCAGCGCCTCCGCGCCATAGGCGCGCTCGGTGATCGGCAGGCCCAGGAGCAGCGAGTTGGAAAAGAGCCCGACGAAGCCGATGGCGACCGCATCCTCCCAGTCGCGTCCGAAGATGTAGCGCGCGCCCAGAAGCCCCGCGGCGAAGCCCGCAAGCGCGCCCGCGTAGAAGGAGAAGAGCAGTGCGGGGTCGAATTCCTGCCCCAGGTCGAGGGTCGAGATCGCGCGGAAGAGCAGGCAGGGAATCGCGAAATTCTGGGTGAAGGACATCAGCCCGTCCACCGCGGAATCGGAAAAGAGCCCCCGCCAGACCGCGAGATAGCCGAAGCCCATCACCAGGAAGACGGGCAGGATGACCTCGATCAGCGCCTGCACGGGCCGCGCCTGCCGCTCACAGCGGGTAGCGGATCACCATCCCGTCGTAGGCGGGGGTGACGTGCGCGGGCGTGTCCCGTTCGACCGCCGCATGATCCATGTCGATGTGCATGTTGGTCAGCACCGCGCGCCGGGGCTGCGCCTGCGCGATCCACTCCAGCGCGCGGTCGAGATGCGCATGGGTGGGGTGTGGCGTGCGCCGGAGCGCGTCGAGCACCCAGCAGTCGAGCCCCTCAAGCACCTGCCAGGCGTCCTCGTAGATCTCGGCCACGTCGGGCAGATAGGCCAGCGGCCCGATGCGGAAGCCCAGCGCGTCGATCGTGCCGTGCCCGACCTTGATGGGCCTCAGCGCGATCAACCCGCCAGCCCCCTCCACCCGCACCTCGTCGCGGATGGTGTGCATGTCGAGGATCGGGGGATAGGGGCTGTCCTCGGGCTGCACGAAGGCGTAGCCGAAACGCGAGAAGAGGTCGTTCTGCGTGTCGCCGTCGGCCCAGACCGGCAGGCGGCGGCGCATGTTGAAGACGATCATGCGCAGGTCGTCCAGGCCGTGCACGTGATCGGCATGGGAATGGGTGTAGACCACGGCGTCCAGCTCGCCCACGCCCGCGTCCAGAAGCTGCTGGCGCAGGTCGGGCGAGGTGTCGATCAGAACCCGCGTGACCCCGCCACCTGCCTCGCGTTCGATCAGCATGGAACAGCGGCGGCGCGTGTTCTTCGGATTGGTGGGGTCGCAATCGCCCCAGATCCCGCCCAGCCGCGGCACGCCCCCCGACGACCCGCAGCCAAGGATGGTGAAGCGCAACTCGCCGCTCACGCCGCGGCCCTCGGAAAGAGGCACTCGAAGTTCGCCTCGGTCGCGGAGGCGAAATCCTCGTAGGACAGGCCGTAAAGCTCGGCCGCCACCTGCGCGGTGTGCACGACATAGGCCGGCTCGTTGCGCTTGCCGCGATGGGGCGGTGGCGCGAGATAGGGGCTGTCGGTCTCCACCAGGATCCGGTCGAGCGGCGCGGCGGCGAAGATGGCGCGCAGCTCCCCCGACTTCGGAAAGGCCGCGATGCCCGACATCGACAGATAGAACCCCAGGTCCAGGGCGGCCCGCGCCAGCCCCTCACCGGACGAGAAGCAGTGCATCACGCAGGTGAACGGCTTGCGCGCGTGCCCCTCCGACAGAAGGCTGGCCATGTCGGCGTCGGCATCGCGGGCGTGGATGATCAGCGGCAGCCCGGTTTCCTGCGCGGCCTCGATGTGGCGGCGCAGGCTTTCCTGCTGCACGTCTGCGCTGTCCGCGGTGTAGTGATAGTCCAGCCCGGTTTCGCCAAGCCCCACGCAGAGCGGATCCTCGGCCAGCGCGATCAGTTCCTCGACGCTTGCCATCGGCTCTTCCGCGGCGCTCATCGGGTGGGTGCCCGCGGCGTAAAAGACGCCGTCGTGCCGCGCAGCCAAATCCTTTACCGTGTCGAGGTTCCGCAGCCTGGTGCAGATCGTCACCATGCGGTGCACACCAGCGGCCCTGGCGCGTGCCACGACACCGTCGACCTCTTCCACGAGGCCGGGAAAGTCCAGATGGCAATGGCTGTCCGTGATGCGCGGCGGCATGTCCTGTCCGGCTCCGGGGCGCTGGGGTTGCGCTGCAATGGGCCGTCAGCGGGCCCGGTTCGCGATGGTGTGCAGGGTATCTAGGATGAGCGAAGCGGGGTCAAGATTGACCGCCCGGCCGTGCCGCAGCCGCCCGCCCACAACCGGCGCAAGCTCGGCCCAGCCGCGCGCGGCGGCAGGATCGGGCGAAAGGCGCAGAAGCGTCTCCGCCTCGCCCGGCGCGGCCTCCGGCGCGGGGGGGCGTCCGGTGGCCCCGGTGCGCGCAAGGCGAGCGAGCGCGTGGTCGATCAGTTCGAACAGCAGGTCGCGGCGGGCCTCCGATCCCGGGCCCGCGGCGCGCTCCGAAAGCGCCAGCGCCGCCGGGCGGTCGAGCCGGGGCAGGGAGGCCAGCACGCCCATCAGCTCTGCGTAAAGCGCAGCGCCCCCCTCCTGCGCGAGCGAGACGGCTGCGCCCACCGAGCCGCCCGAGAGCGCGGCGAGCGCGCCGCTGCCGCCCTCGGCCTCCACCCCCGCCTGCGCCAGCGCGGCGGCAAGGTCGGCCTCGGAGAGCGGCGCCAGCGGCAGGCTGCGGCAGCGCGAGCGGATCGTGGGCAAGAGCCGCGCGGGCTGATGGCTGACCAGCAGCAGCGTGGCGCGCGCCGGCGGCTCCTCCAGCAGCTTGAGCACCGCGTTGGCGGCGTTGACGTTCAGCTCGTCGGCGGCATCCACGATCACCACGCGCGGCCCGCCCTCTGCGTTGGAAAGCGCAAGGAAGCTCTTGAGCTTGCGCACCTCCTCCACCCGGATCGCGTCCGACAGCGCATTGCCGCGCTCGTTCGGGCCGCGCCGCAGCAGGAAGAGCCCGGGCTCCGACAGCGCCGCCACCCGCCGGGCGACCGGGTGCCCGGGGTCGATGTCAAGGCTGCCGGGGCGCTCCGGCGCGCCGAAGAGGCCCGGAGGTGCATCCGGCGGCTGCGTCAGCAAAAAACGCGCTATGCGCCAGGCCAGCGTGGCCTTGCCCACGCCACGCGGCCCCGTGAGCAGCCAGCCGTGATGCAGCCTCCCCGAACCATGCGCGGCGAGAAACGCGCGCTCTGCCGCTTCCTGTCCGAAAAGACGCGCCGTGTGGCGCGGGTGCGGGGCGCCCTCCAGCCGGTCGGGTTCCGGCAGGTCGAGCGTCTCGGCGCTCATGCCAGCATGGGTCCCGCGGCCGTCGCGACTGCCTTTGCGACCTCGTCCGCGCTGCCGCGGCCGTCGATCACGCGGATGCGCTCCGGCGCCTCTTCGGCCAGCGCCAGGAACCCCGCGCGCAGCCGCGCCTGCAGTTCCGCGCCGAAATCCTCGAACCGCGCCTCGGCGCCCGGGCGTGCCTTGGCCCGGCGCCACCCGGTATCGGGGTCGATGTCGATCAGCAGGGTCAGGTCCGGCTCCCGCCCGATCATCAGGCCATGCAACTGGTCCACCAGACCGCGCAGGTCGCCGCGCGTGGCGCCCTGATAGACCCGCGTGCTGTCGGCGAAGCGGTCGCAGATCACCACTTGACCCGCCGCCAGCGCGGGGGCGATGCGACGCTCGAGATGGTCGCGGCGGGCGGCGGTAAAGAGCAGGATCTCGGTCTCGGCAGACCAGCGGTCGGGCGCCCCGGTCAGCAGCAAATCGCGGATTTCCTCGGCCCCGGGCGAGCCGCCGGGCTCGCGCGTAAGCGTCACTTCGCGGCCTTGGGTTCGCAGACGTTCGGCCAGCAGGCGCGCCTGCGTGGACTTGCCCGAGCCGTCTATGCCCTCGAAGGTGATGAACCGGCCCTTGCCGGTCAAAGCGTGCCCCCTGCGCGATCGCCCAGTTGCTCCAGCAGCATCCGGCCCACCGTCGTCAGCCGCTGTCCGAAGCCCCCCTCGGCCACGTCGCGATCGGCCACCAGCGGCACGCGCGCCTCGGGCAGACCCTCGGGGCGCAGGATCAGTTCGCCCAGCACGTCGCCCGCGGCGATCGGCGCCGTGATCGGGGCGTCGAAGATCGCCTCGCCCGGCACCAAGTCCTGCGCAAGGACGGGCAGCAGCATGGTGCGTCCCGCCGCGGCCACGAGGTTCACGCTCTCGGCCGCCCCCATCCAGACCGGCGCCTCCGCGATCTGCCGGCCCTCGGCCACCACCTCGCGCTCGACGAACTGGCGGAAGGCCCAGTTGAGGATGCGCTGGCTTTCCGCCGCGCGCGCCTCGCGCGAGGGCAGCCCGTTGACCACGAAGACCACGCGGCGCCCGCCCTGCACGGCCGAGCCGACAAGGCCGTATCCCGCCTCCTGCGTGTGTCCGGTCTTCAGCCCGTCGGCCCCGATGTCGAGCCCCAGAAGCGGGTTGCGGTTGAAATGATTGGACGGCACGCGCCCGTCGAACTCGAACTTCTCCTCTGCGAAATACTCGTAGAACTCGGGGAAATCCGAGATCAGGCGCACCGTCAGGATGCCCAGATCGCGCATGCTCATCCGGTGTTCGGGGTGCGGCCAGCCGCTGGAATTGACGAAGGTCGACTCCGTCATGCCCAGCATCTGCGCACGGTCGTTCATCAGCTGTGCAAAGGCCTCCTCGGACCCCGATAGCCCCTCTGCCACGACCACGGTCGCGTCGTTGCCGGATTGCACCACGATGCCGCGGATCAGTTCCTCCACCGTCGGCCGGTCCGAGGGGTTGAGAAACATCGACGACCCGCCCATCGCCGCCGCCCGCTCGGACACCGGAAAGCGCGTCTCGAGCGTCAGCGAGTCGATGTCGCGCAACGCCTCGAAGAGCATGTATAGCGTCATCAGCTTCGACATCGACGAGGGCGGCAGCGGGTCGTGCGCATTCTTTTCCAGAAGCACGGTCCCGGTGTTGTAATCGACGACATAGGCCGCCTCGGCCTGGGTATCGAAGGCTGCGGCCGGTGCGGCGGCGAACACGAGCGCAAGCGCGGCGGCGACGCGGCGCATGGGACTGAGCGCGAAATCGAAGGGCATCCCCGGACAAGGCTCCTCTCGGCTGGGCGGTGCGGGCCTGCCGCGTCGCCGCGGCAATGCGGCGCGCGACGAGCAACTCACGGCCCGGCGGGTTCGACGGGTCGCGCAGCGCGCCCCTCGGTCCTCCCGATCAATCGCGCACCGCGTAGGCATCGGCAAAACCCTGATCGCGCGCCTTGTCAAGCAGCGCGGCAAGATCGCGCTCGTCGGGCGCGGGCCCGACCAGCACCCTCCAGAAGGTCTTGCCCTGGCTGAACTGCTCGCGCACCTCCGGCACCATACCGGCCTGGCGCATCGCGGTGGCCGTGTTGCGCGCGTTTTCCTCGATGCTGAAGATGCCGATCTGGACGTAGGGCCGCGACGGACCCAAGGCGCGCGGCCTCGGTGCCTGCTCCGGGTCCTGCTCCGGGTCCTGCTCCGGCTGGGCCTGCGCGGCGGCGGGCTGCGGTTCTGCCTCCGTGTCCTGTCCGTCGGCCTCCGCCGGTTCCAGCGGCGTTTCGGCGATTTCCGCGGCCTCGGGCAGGGCCTCTGCGGTTTCCGCTTGCTCCCCGGTTTCCGCTTCCTCTGCGGACCCTTCGGTCACCTCCTCGCGACGCAGCGCCGTCACCTCCAGCCGCTGCGGCTGTCCCGCCAGCAGCCCAAGCGCGCCGGCCGCGTCGGACGAGACCTGCAGCCGCGGCCCCGGCGCCTCGCGCTCGCGGCGGAAAAGCGCACCGATCACGAAATCGCCGTTCGCCGTGTTGCGGATGATCACGCGCTCGGGCTCGCCCACGTCCGGATGCGCGACCCAGACTCCGCCCAGCGAGGGGCGCCCATCCCAGAGCCCCGCCTCCGTGACCTGGAACACCTCCGGCGCCTCGACGTCCCGCTCGACCAGCCGCACCGACCGCGAGACCTCCGTCTCGGCCGGCGCTTCGTCCGCGCCGCGCGACAGGAAACCCATGCCGCCCTCTTCGCCGCAGCCCGCCAGCGCGATCGCGGCGCCCGCGAGCAATAGGGCGCGCGTGGCAGATGCGCGGGACCTGCGGGGTCCAACCGAATATGTCATGACTTCGTTCCTTGCCTGCTCGTGGCCGGGGTTGACCCCGGTCCCGTCGTCGTTGCGCCCCGTCCCGCCGCCATGCGGGAACGACGGCACCTGCCCATGCGGGTCGGCCGGGCGGTCCGGCCATGCGCCTTCATTGGGAAGATACCGCGTTCCTGCTTGCAAGGAAAGCCTGCAGCCCTTCCGCTCTTCCCGAATCGGGTGCCACCTTCTATCCGACCCCGACCGGAGGAGTGGCAGAGCGGTCGAATGCACCGGTCTTGAAAACCGGCGTGCGTGATTGCGCACCGTGGGTTCGAATCCCACCTCCTCCGCCAC
>NZ_JBKHAQ010000029.1:0-28321 GCF_046542825.1 Rhodosalinus sp.
GGTCAGCCGCTTGGTGATCTCCCGCGCAGCCTCCCTCGGGCTCCGGGCGCCCGCCAGCGCGAGCCGCAGCTTGCGCTTGGCCAACCCGGGATCAGTCGCGCCGGATGTCGGGGTCGACAGCGTTTCCGGCCGCCGCGACGACGGGCGGGTCGAGGCGCAGGGGCGCCCGCATCAGGAAGACATTGTAGAGCGGTTTCCACCGGGACATCGTGAACCGGACCTCGGTCTCGAGCGCATCGCCGGGCACGATGTAGGGCGCGTAGAGGCCCGGAAAGTCGCCGGCGCGGGCCACAGTCCGTGCCGCGCTCCAGGGACCGACCAGGTCGCGTGCGGTGCGCAGGACGATCGCGGCTTTCGTCTCGTCGAGATACATCATCAGCCACCGACCGTGCGCCTCGCTCCAGGCGACGGACAACTCGCCCGCCGGGGCCGGCACGACCGTCGCGGCCGCAAGGTGATCGGCCACCCAGTCGCGCCCGTCCCAGTAGCGGTAGGCGGCGGGATCGAAGAGCGCCTCGCGTGCCACGCGCCGCAGCCGCACGCCGCCGAAGCGGCCCTCGGGGATGCCGAAGCTGTAGATCAGCGCGCCCCGATCGACGAATGCCACCTGTTCGAACCCGGACCCGTTCGGCCAGACCGCGGTCTCCGAGCGGTGCCAGGTCTGTCCGTCGTCGTCGGACCAGGCGAGACCGGACTTCCGCACCATCCAGCGGCCGTCCGATGTCCACATCCGCACGGACATGTAATGCAGCACCATCCGCTCGCCGAGGGATATGCCGTTCGTGGGGATCACGGTCCATTCGACGCCGGGCACCTTGGCGGAGCGGATCAGCTCCTTCGCGGCGCCGTCAGGCCCGGTGATCATCCCCGCGACGTCGAAGGCGCCGCGCGGATCCTCGATGCGCGCCATGGTGTTGCTGCGCCATGCGCCGCCATCGGGTCCGTAGGTGTCTCCGAACACCATGTAGAGCGCACCCTTGTGGCGGATCATGTGACCGAGGTCTGTGCCGTGGACATTCCAGCGGTCGGTCGCGTTGGGCGAGCCCGGGCCGGTGAGCTGCCGCACCACTTCGGCGGGGCCGACCACGAGGCGCGCGGCGGCGGTCGCATCCTCGGCAGCCGGTGCCGGGGATACGGCGCTTTCCTGGGCGGCAGGCCCGGCTGCGGCATTGACGGCGCCCTCGAGCGCATGGGATTTCATCTGGAACGGCGTCATGCCGGCGACGACGCAGGCTGCCAGCGTTGCAAGGCGAAGGATCACGAGCAGTCTCCCACCGAGGACATCTGCCGCAGGCGCGACTCGCCCGTCAGATCCGCCGGAGTTTCGACATGAGCAGAAATCCGCCGAAATTGCGAGAACAAAAAAGAAGCGTTGCCTGCACGATCTCGCGGCCCGGAAGGGCGGACCGCGCGTCGCTACCCCTCGTCCGCCTGCGCCGGGGCCGCATCGCGCTCGTCGGGACGGGCGCAGGAAAAGGCGTAGGCGGGCCAGGGCGTCCCCTCCGGCTGGTCGATCGCCCAGGACCGGCAGGCGAGGTCGGGATGGCGATGCTCGATCCAGCGCAGGAGCTGCTCGCCGTCAGTGGGCACGACGAGGCCGGCCACCTCGTCGCCCTCGACCGCGGCTTCCTCGGCCCGCCAGGGCACCCGGTAGCGGGCCTGCGGCGCCTCGCCCAGCAGTTCGTGATAGAGGGTCGCCATCCGGAGACCGTAGGTCATGGAGACCACCGGATCCTTGATCGGGGCCTGGGCGACGAGCGCGTCCAGCGTCTCCGGCAGGTCGGTGAAGATGGGCTCGCGCGCGGTCAGGCCCTCGGCCATGACCGCGACGCGCCAGACGCCCAGCGCGATCAGCAGCACCGCCGCGCCCCGCTGCAGCGCCCGCCAGCGTCGGGACCACCAGCCGATCGCCGCCACGGCCCCGATCAGGAGCGGCCCGAGCACCGGCAGGTGGAAGGCCTGAATGTCGTAGGCGCCGTACCAGATCATGAAGGGAATGAAGGACAGACCCACCGCGAAAACGGTCGCCACGCCGATCCAGTCCGCGTCGCGACGGCGCCACCCTGCCGCGAAGAGGACGACACCTGCCACGATCAGCGGCGCCGAGATCCACGGATGCGCGGACCGCAGCGTCACCAGCAACATCTCCGAACTGTAGGTCGAGCTCAGCCCGGAGCCGTAGAGCCCGCTGAAATAGGTGCCGGAGATATAGCGGATCAGCTCCGTCGCGGTCGGCGGCAGCGGCAGATATTCGGAATACGCCGTGTCGGGATGGTGCGTCACATAGGCGAGGTAGAGATACTGGCTGGCACCAAGCAGCGCGAGGGCGATCACGGAGGCCACGATCCGCGGACGCCCCAGTCGTCGCCAGTGCAGCGCCATCACCAGCAGGCCCAGCGGCACCAGCATGATCATCATCAGATGGTTGCCGAAGGACAGCGCATAGACACCGCAGGCGGCCAGGAAATAGCCCTCGCGCCTGGTCTCGAGAAACAGGACCAGCAGGAAGGTCGTCGACAGCACGAAGGCCAGGGCAAGCGGGTAGACCTCCGCCTCCGTCGACTGGACGGCCATCAGCCCGGCACTGCCCAGCAGCAGCGAGCCCGCGATGCCGAACAGCAGGCTGCGGGTCACGCGCGCGACGATCAGGAATGCCATCATGTTGGCGACCGCGCCGGGCAACGCCGCCATGGCGAAGGTCATCGCGCGCCATGGTTCGACCGGCAGGTCGAGCGCGCGCAGCACTGCGCCGAGAAACAGCACCATAGGGTAACCCGGCCCGTGGACCAGGATCTGGCTATGCGCGAGCGTCTGGAACTTGGCCGTGTCGCCGGCATTCATGACGCCGCCCAGCCCGGGAAACAGGCACCAGGCATAATACGCGGCCCAGAACGCGAGCAGGCCAAGCGCGATACAGGCCCGGAGCAGCACCGGATGCGTCCGGTGTCCCTGCATGTCCGGCACGATGCGCGGTGGTGCCTCGCTCACGGTCATGCTGCACCCCGACGGGCGCCCGGCGCGATGCGCGCCGCTGCCCGCGCCTGGCTTTGCAAGGCGTCCGGCGTCATTCGACCTCCCCTTCGCTGGCGTCCACGGACGTCAGATCGTCGCCGCTGCGCGGCACGCCTGCCGCCACGACCGGCGCCGCGAGCGTGCCCCCCAGTCCGAAGGGCAGGTCGACGATCGGGGACCGGTCGGCGTCATCGGCGAGCTCGGCGAGCAGCCTTGCCTGTCCGTCCGCACGCATCGCCCCGATCCCGAGGTCGGCCTCGCCGCGCATGTCGATGTCATAGCGCGGACCGCGGATGCGAAACTCCGAAACGCGCGCGACACCCGGCACGAAATCGATCCGGCCTTGGGCCGTGTCGAACGCGGTGCGCCCGGCCGAAGGGATCAGCGGCCCGTCCTCTTCCGTCATGATGTCGCGCCCCTCCGCCAGCCCTTCCAGCGTCAGCGGCAGATCGGTCCCCGCGATGCTGCCGTCGCGCGCGTCGGCACGGATGACGCCCTCGACGGTCGTGACGATGGCGCCCAGGGTCTCACCCGAACTCGCGAGACCGATGTGCATGTCGAGCGTGCCTTCGGGCAGTTCCGGGGGGCTGACGAGCGGGGGCGGCGCGAGCGTCAGCAGCCCGCGGCCGGTCGCCCCCATGTCGACGCCCTCCAGCCGGCCGTCGACGGACACCCGCGGTGGCCCATCCGGTGACCGGGCGCCGAGCGCGATCCCGCCCTGCATCCGACCCAGACCGCCGGCAGCGTCCATGTCGAGCCGCGCGCGACCGTCCCCGGCCTCAAGCCGGATCCGCCGTGCCTCGACGCTCTGTCCGGCGAGCCGGCTGTCGCGGAGCCGCGCGGCCAGCGTGATCTCGAGCGGTTCGAGCCAGTGGAGCGCCACGGGCGCGTCGCGCCATGCGCCCGCCTCGATGGCCGCGGCCGCGTCGCGCCATGCGGCCGAAGCCCCGCGGGCGACCTGGCCCAGCTGATCGAACGGCGGCGCCTCTCCGGCAAGCGCGACGCTCAGGTCGCCTTCTGCGAGCAGGCCGCCGAACGACACGCTCGCATCGGCGATGCCGAGACTCCGCGGCGTCGCCGTGACCCGCCCCTCGATCGCGACCGGGCCCATGCCGGTCAGCCCGACGGCCGCCGCGATCCGCCGGACCGCGGAGATCACCTGTCCCTCCCGCGCGGCGGCGGGAACGTCGTTGCGGGGCTGGGGCGGCGGGGTGCCGGCCGTCTCCGTCGTGGCCGCGCGCCGCAGGACGAGCCGGGCGTCGCTGCCTTGGCGGGACAGGACGGCGGCCGGATCGTCGAGCCGTCCCTGCACGTCAAGCCGGCCCGTCCCGGCCGGAAGCCCGCCTGTCAGCAGCACGCCCGTCGAGTCGGGGTCTGCCGCCAGTCGCAGGTCGACCCCTCCGAAGCCGACCCGCCGCCCGGTCGGCCCCTCGTAGACGAACCGCGCATCCGTAACGATCACCTCGCCGTCCGGACGGGGGAGGTCCATCTGGTCCACCGGCAGGTCGCGCAGTGCGGCCATCGCGGATGCGTCGTGCTCGACAAGGCGGAACTGCGGCGCCTTCAGCGTCAGCCTCTCGACCTCCACCTCGCCGCGGAGGAGGGGAACGAGCTTCACCCTGGCCTCGATCAAGTCCACGTCGATCTGCCACTCCGCGCCGCCGAAACTGCCGCCGAATGTCGCGTTCCCGAGGGTGAGCACGCCCCCCCGGTGCGATGAAACCACGGCGTCCTCGGGCAGGCGGATCTCGCCGCCGCTCCATGTCGCGGCGTGCTCCATGACCGCGGCGCGCAGCCTGTCGTCGGACACGAGGTGCGGCAGCGCGCGGTAGCTCGCCGCCGCACCGGCCGCGAGGACAACCGCGCCGAGCGCCACGATCAGCAGGTGACGGCGTGTCGGCATGATCTGGCTGATCCAAGTCACCGTTGCGTGACCTTCCGTTTGTCGGAGCGGACGTCACCTGCGGAACGGGTCGCACGTCGTGGCGACCCTTGCCCGGCAGGGTTTCCGCGACCCGCTGAGGCAAGCGGCGCTCCGCAGCCCGCTGCCCGGTGGAGTATCGGCTCTTCGGATATCGCACAAGGGCGGGTCCGGCGCGGCGGGCTCCCTGGCCGGGCCTGCGCGGCGCGGGTGCACGCCGGTGCCCGCGGTCCGGCCCTGTCGCGCGGCGGTGGCTTCCGCCGCCCGGGGCCTTGGCCCGAGCCCCCGACGCGATGAAGCCCCCCGCGCATCTCAGCCGGCATCGCTGCCGGACGGGTCCGCGTCCCGCGGGGCACAGTCCGGCAGCCCGTCGTCGAAGAATGTCTCCGGCACATGACGCGCCTCGGTGACCACCAGGTTGCGGTCGTCGTCCCAGGGAACCTCCCGCTCCCAGACCAGCCGGCCCTCGGCGTCGACTTCCAGAACGCGGCCCCGCTCCGACTCCGTGAGCAGGATGTTGCCGCCCGGCAGGACCTGATGCTTGCCGCGCCGCCACGAGTAGAATGGAACCTCGTCGCCGCCCTCGAACACCACCGAGAGACTGTCGTCGACGGGATCGATCCGCCGGATCAGGGACCGGCCCGTCGCGGTCCCGTTGTCGTAGACCGTGATCGTGCCGTCGGGCTGGAAGTCCGGGTCGTGCTGCCGGATCCAGGGGCCGTGGCGCCACCACTTCAGGCGGCCGGTCTCGGGGTCGGCCACGGCGATCAGGTTGATTTCCCGCAGGCTGAAGAGGATGTCGCCCGGCGCGAACATCGGGAAGGCCTCTGCCATCTCCGCCGAGAGCGGCTCGGCGTCGTTGGGGTGGAACGGATCCTCGACATACTCCATGCGATCGCCGACCTCCTCGAGCGTGACCGCGCGCAACTCGAGATAGCCGCGCTGTTCGCCGCTGTCCGCGGGGATGATGTCGCGCCGGATGTCCAGGGCCGACAGCGGCTCGCCGGTGTCCTCGTCGAGATGCACGATGGTCTCGTCCCGCCACGTCACCAGCGCGCCCTCGCCGTCGCGCTCGATGGAGTGGTGGAAGTTGCCGTTCACCACCCAGATCGGCGTGCCGCAGGGGTCGATGCGCGCGATGGCGTTGCCCACGTCGAAGGTGACCGCCAGAGAGCCGTCCTCGAAGACCTCCATGCCGTGCAGCACGACGTTGCGGGGGCTCATCTCGTCGTCGAACCGGTCGTAGCGGATCGGCCAGCGATGCACCTCCCGGCCTGCGCTGTCGAACATCTGCACGACGTGGCTCGGCGCCTCGCCGCCGTCGCCCAGGGAGGTGACCAGCACGAAGCCGGGCGTCGGCTCGGCCTCCGGCGCGCGACTGTAGCCGCGATCGGGGCCGCCATCGGGCGCGGGCACGAGGTGCCGGGTGGGCGCGAGGCCCAGGTCGTTGCGCCAGAACAGCGCCAGATCGACGGCAGTGTCATGCGCCAGTTCGATCTGTGGCGCCGGGAACCAGCCCCGCACCGCGGCGACCCCGCCGTAGACGACGGAGAGCACGACGATCGACATCAGGAAGGCCGCGGCGGCCAGGCGGTCGGAAAGCGGGGTCTTCATGCCGACCTCGGCGCGGTTTCGCGGACCAGTGCATGTCGGCGGAGCTCGGCGTGCAGCTCGCGGGCCTGGCGCATCAGCGCGGGTTGCGCCGCGGGGAGCGTCGGCGCGGGCGGCGGCGGGCGCAGCGTGCCGGCCTGATCGGTCAGCGCCCCGGGCGCGTCGAGCTCCAGCGCCGTCGCGAGCGCCTCGAGGCCCGGCACCGGATCGCGGCACAGCGCGTCGTGATCGACGAGGATCACGCGCCCCCCGGCCCGCGACAGGACGTGGTCGTAGGCGCTGATCCAGTAGCGCAGCCAGAAATCCGCGTCGTCGGCCCCGGCGGGATCGGGCGCCGAGCCGTCGAAGGCGATGGGCCGCAGCGCGGCGCCGAACTCGAAATGGCCCAGCCCCTCCATGTAGCGGCGGGCGAAGGGATCGCGCGCGTGCAGCGCGAGGAAGCGCCGGTGCTGGCGCACCAGCGAGGCGACCTGCGCGGCCGGATCGCGCAGCGGCACCACGATGCACGCGTCGGGGTGCATCGCCTCCAGAAGCCCCAGCCGCGCGATGTTGGCGTTGTTCTTCGACAGATAGCGCCGCCCCGCGGGCTCGGTCGCGACGACCTTGGCGAGGTGGGTGCGGAAGAAGGCCTCGAACTCCGCATCGCGGGCGTTGTCGGGCCAGGGGCGGATGTGATCGCGCCGGTAATGGTCCGGCCAGAACGCCAGCCAGACCATCTCCTCGAAGGCCTCGGGGCTGTCCACGCCGACGTCGATCCCGTCGCCATGGGCGCGTTCGGACACCTCCGGCGGCCGCCGGAAGGCGGAGGAGAAACCTCCCCAGAGCAGCGGCGCGAGGGTGAAGGGCATGTGCCGGTAGCTGGCCGAGACCAGTTCGGGACAGCGCGCCAGCATGTGCAGCAGTATCGTCGTGCCCGCCCGCGGCAGCGAGGTGACGAAGACGGGCCGCTCCGCCCGCGCCGGGTCGATGCGGCGCCGGTAGAGCCGTGTCTCCAGCGCGGCCAGCTGTCGTTGCTGCCCGGTCGTGGCGAAGGCCAGATCGTGCAGCGCCCTGTCGAGCGGGCCGTAGGGCACTTCCGCCGCGCGCTCCGCGCCCGCACCGTCGCCTCGCGGCACCCTTGCGCGGCGATCGAGGGCGATCCATGCCGCCACGGCCCCGGCGCTCGACAGCAGGATGAACGGCCAGCCCGCGCCGACGCGCAGCGCCTCGTCCAGGGTGTAAAGGCCCGTCGCAGCCCCCGCCCACACCACCGCCGCGGCTGCCGCAAGCGCCGCGATCCCGATGCCGGCGATCACGAGGAAACGGCCGGCAAGGCGGATCGACGCGCGCCGCACGGCCGTTTCCTTCGCGTCCTCGGACAGATCCGGAGCGGCCATGACCGCGAGCGCGTCCTGCGCCGTCGTGACGACGTCCTGCGCGACTGCGGCCGCACGCATCAGCCTGATCGCGGCCAGAAACGCCACCAGCCCCGCGATGAGGAACACGACCGTCATTCGGGCTCGCGGTCGGACTTGTCGCCGTCGGACGCAGGTTTGCCTTTGCGCCGCAGGCGTTTGAGCGGATACCAGACGAAGCCGACGATCGCGAGACCCAGCGCCAGGACGAGCGCGAGGACCGTGCCGAGCGCCGTCAGCCCGGCCCCGGGGCCGATATAGGCCTGCGCGGCCTGCGGAAGCGCCGCGCCCGCGGCGAAGGTTGCCGCGGCCGCGGCGGAGTGCGACCAGAACGTGCGGGGCCGGCGGGGCGGCATGGGTGTCTTGTGTGTCATCGGCGGAAAAATGATCAGAGAGCGTAGCGGATGGCCAGAGCCGCGCCCTTGGACTAGGTTCCTGAGCATGTCCTTGCCGATCGACGTCAAAAGGGCCGGAACCCCGCGGGATCAGGCGCATCGCCGTTCGGCCGCGTGCCCGGTGGCTTGCCCTCGGCAGAATCCTGCCGAAAGGGGCTGCGCATGAACACCGCGATGCCCCGAGGGTCGGCGGCGGCAGCCCGCGCCGCGGAGGCCAGCACGTCGCCCGATGTGCTGGCGGTCGATCTCGATGGCACGCTCATCCGGACCGACCTGCTGTTCGAGACCTTCTGGGCCGCGCTGTCGCAGCGCTGGACGAGTATCGTCGAGATCTTCGGCGCGCTCCCGGAGGGTCGCGCGCATCTCAAACGGACGCTTGGCGGGCTTGGCGCCGTCGATGTCGCGGCGCTGCCCTACAACGACGACGTGGTGGCCTATGCAAGGCGCTGGCGCGAGGCCGGCGGGCGGGTGGTTCTGGTCTCCGCCGCCGATCAGCGGATCGTCGACCGCGTCGCCGCGCATCTGGGGCTTTTCGATGCGGCGCACGGGTCGGACGGCCAGACGAACCTCAAGGGCGCGCGCAAGGCGGCGTTCCTGTCGGAACGCTTCCCCGAGGGCTTCGCCTATGTCGGCGACAGGGACGCCGACTACCCGATCTGGCAGCGCGCGACGCGCGCCGTCACCGTCGACGTGCCGCCGTCCCTGCGGGCGCGGGTCGATACGCTTCCCGTCGCGGCCGAACACCTGACGACCCGCGGATCGCCCTTGCGACCTCTCCTTCGCGCGATCCGGCCGCAGCAATGGCTGAAGAACCTGCTCGTGTTCCTGCCGCTGCTCGTGGCGCACCGCTTCACGCTGCCGGCGATCGGCGAGGCCGCGCTGGCCTTCGTCGTCTTCAGCCTGGTCGCCTCGTCGGTCTATCTGCTCAACGACCTGCTCGATCTGGAGGCCGACCGCGCGCATCCGCGCAAGCGCGAACGCCCCTTCGCCTCGGGGGCGCTGCCGCTGTCCTGGGGCACCGCGCTGGCGCCGGGGCTGCTGCTGGCAGGCGGGCTTCTCGCGCTGCCGCTGGGGCCGGAGTTCCTGGGGGTCATGGCAGTCTACTACCTCGTCACCACCGCCTATTCCTTCGTGCTGAAGCGGCGGCTGGTGGTCGATATCTGCGCGCTTGCCGCCCTCTACACGCTGCGGATCATCGCCGGGGGCGTCGCCACCGGCATCCCGCTGTCGGTCTGGCTGCTCGCCTTCTCGATGTTCTTCTTCTTCTCGCTCGCGGCGACAAAGCGGCAGGCCGAGCTGGTCTCGAGCGCCGAGGAAGGAGCGGAGAAGGCCCCCGGTCGGGGCTATATGACCGACGACCTGCCGCTGGTATCCAACATGGCGGTGGCCTCGGGCTATGTCTCGGTGCTGGTGATGGCGCTCTACATAAATTCGCCGGCGGTGACGGTTCTCTATTCGGCGACGGAGCCGCTCTGGGGCATCTGTCTCATCCTGCTCTACTGGCTCAGCCGGATGGTGATGCTCGCCCATCGCGGGCAGATGCACGACGATCCGGTGGTTTTCGCGGTCAAGGACCCCGTGTCGCTGCTCTGCGGCGCGCTGATCTTCGCCCTGGTGTTGTCGGGCATGCTGCTGTGACGCGAAGGACGCTCGTGATCCGCTACGCGGCCTTCGCCGTCGCCGCGACCCTGGCCAACCTCGGGGCGCAGCGGGCGGTGCTCGCGATCGACGAAGGCCCCCGGGGCTTCGCCGCGGCGGTCTTCGCCGGCACGCTGGTCGGGCTGGTGCTGAAGTACCTGCTCGACAAGCGGTGGATCTTCGAGGACCGCACGTCGGGGGTTGCGGCGCATGGCCGGAAATTCACCCTCTACACCACGATGGGCATCGCCACGACGGCGGTCTTCTGGGCGACCGAGACGGCGTTCTGGATCATCTGGGGCACTGACCTCGCGCGCGAGACGGGCGCCGTCCTCGGCCTCACGGTCGGCTACGTGATCAAGTACCGGCTCGACCGGCGGTTCGTGTTCACCGACACCGTGGCCGGGGCGGCCTGATGCAGGCTTTTCGCACCGAAGAGCTTGCCGGCTGGGGCCGCTACCCGCGGCGCCCGGGGCCCGTGGCGCGGCCGCGCGACGCGGAAGCCGTGGCCCCCCTGATCGGTGCGGGCGGCGTGATCGCCCGCGGCAACGGCCGCGCCTACGGCGACAGCGCGATGGGGGCGGCGGCCACGCTCGACCTGCGACGGCTGAACCGGATGCTGTCCTTCGATGAAGAGGCCGGGCGGCTGGTGGCCGAGGCGGGCGTGCTTCTGGGCGACGTGATCGCGACCTTCCTGCCGCGGGGCTGGTTCCCATGGGTGTCGCCGGGGACGAAATTCGTGACGCTGGGCGGCGCGATCGCCGCAGACGTGCACGGCAAGAACCATCACCGGGACGGCGCATTCGGGGCCTTTGTCGACTGGATCGACGTGATGGGCGCCGACGGCACGGTCACGCGGGCCAGTCGCGAGGAGAACGCCGAGCTCTTCGCCTGGACCCTGGGCGGCATGGGGCTGACCGGCGTGATCCTGCGCGCGGCGATCCGGTTGCGCCCGGTGGAAAGCGCCTGGATCGCGCAAACGACCCTTCCGGCGCAGAACCTCGCCGAGGCGATGGAGGCCTTCGAGGCCGCAGACGAGGCGACCTATTCCGTCGCCTGGATCGACTGTCTGGCCTCGGGGGCGGCGTTGGGCCGGTCGCTGGTGATGACCGGCGAGCATGTCCCGGCCGACGACCTGCCGCGGGAGCACCGGACGCAGCCCTGCCGCACGCCGCCGAAACGCCGGCTGTCGGTGCCCGTCGATGCGCCCGCGGCGGCGCTCAACCGCCTCTCGGTGCGCGCCTTCAACGCGCTCTACTGGCGCCGCGCCCTGCGCGCCCCGCGCGAGGCGCTGGTGGACTGGGACAGCTATTTCTATCCGCTCGACGCGATCCTCGGCTGGAACCGGATCTACGGCCGCCGCGGGTTCTTGCAATTCCAGTGCGCCCTGCCGCTCGCGTGCTCCGAGGCGGGGCTGCGGGCGCTCCTGTCGGAGACTTCGGCCGCGGGGCAGGGCTCCTTCCTTGCCGTATTGAAGCGGTTCGGCGCGCAGGAGAGCCGCTTTTCCTTTCCGATGGAGGGATACACGCTTGCGCTGGACTTTCCGGCGAACGCGCGGACGCTGGCGCTGCTCGACCGGCTCGACGCCATCGCCGCCGAGCACGGCGGACGCTTCTATCTCGCCAAGGATGCGCGCCTCTCCGCCGCGACGCTGCACCGGGTCGATCCGCGCGCGGCGGCGTTCCGCGCCATGCGCCGCGAGACCGGCCGCGACCGCGCCTTCGCCTCGGCACAATCGGAAAGGTTGCTTCTATGACGGACACCGTTCTCGTTCTCGGCGCGCGCTCGGACATCGGGCTCGCCGTCGCGCACCGCTTCGCCGCCGCCGGGCACCCGGTCGCGCTGGCCCTCCGCGATGCCGCCGGGTTCGAGGCGGCGCGCGCCGACATCGCCATCCGCCATGACGTGTCAGTAACGCTGCACGACTACGACGCGCTCGATACCGAGGCGCTTGCAGGTTTCGTCGACAGCTTCGAACCGGCGCCCGGCATCGTGGTCTGCGCGGTCGGGACGATGGGCGATCAGGCGACAAGCGAAGCCGACCCGGCCGCCGCGGCCCGGGTCATGCGCACCAACTACGAGGCGCCCGCGCTCGTGCTGGAGCGTTTCGCGGCGCGGATGGAAGCGCAGGGCCACGGCACGCTGGTCGGAATCTCTTCGGTGGCGGGCGATCGTGGGCGGGCCGTGAACTACGTCTACGGCTCGGCCAAGGCCGGGTTCACCGCCTATCTGTCGGGGCTGAGAAACCGCCTGTCGGACACGGGCGTGCATGTCGTCACGGTCAAGCCGGGGTTCGTCGACACGCGGATGACCGAGGGGATGGATCTGCCCGGCCCGCTGACCGCGCGCCCCGAGGCCGTGGCCGAGGCGATCGCCCGGGCCGTGGCCCGGGAACGCTCCGTCGTCTACGTCAAGCCGGTCTGGCGGGCGATCATGATGCTCATCCGCGCCATCCCCGAGCCGATCTTTCGCCGGACCCGCATCGGCAGCTGAGCGGCCGGACACCGCGCCCCGGAGCCGCCGGAGGCCGGACACCCGCACGCCCCCGGGCACGTCGCACAAGCGCAACCCATTGCGGTCGATGAAGCTTATGCCGGCCAGCACGCGCACACGGCTATCCCCCAGGCCGCATCGGCGACCAGCTCCCCTGGACCTTCCAGCCGTCAAGCGGAAAGCCTGTGCCCCTCTGGCACCGCTCACGAAATCGACGCGCCTGTGCAAACTCTCGGTTCTGCTGCCGATTTCCCGCTTGACGATACCGTCGCCGCAGGCGCGGTGCGACAGCGGCGGCGGGGGACGCCTCAGACCGCGCGCCGGGCCCGGAAATAAAGGTAGAGCGGCAGCCCGCAGCTCACCCCGATGCAGTAGATCGTGGGCACCGTCACAAGCGACAGCCAGTCGCGCCGCGCCACCGCGTCGAAGAGGATCCACAGCGTCAGTGTCACGGCAGCGATGGTCAGATCCCAGACGAGACCGGAGCTTGCCGCGTTCGCGTGCCAGGCGTCCACCATGCCCATGATGTCGAAGCCGTTTTCGCGGAACCAGGTGACGAACCAGTACATCGGGTGCACCGTTCCCCAGACCGCCAGCGCCAGCCACAGGTATTTCAGCCGCGCCATGTCACCACTCCCGCACGATGCCGAAGCGCGCCTCGCCCGAGACCGTCAGGCCCGCGCCCCGGTCCTTCGGCTCGGGCGGTTCCGGTTCGCCGTCCGCCCCGCAGGCCGCGAGCGCCAGCAGCGCCATCGCCAGCATCCATCTCATCCCAGCCGCTCCTTCCAGGCCGCCACCTGCTCGCGCACCCGCGCGGGCGCCGTGCCGCCGTAGCTCGTGCGCGAGGCCACCGAATTATGCACGCCCAGCACGCCAAAGACATCCCCCGTGATCCCGGCGTGCACTGCGCGCATCTCGTCCAGCGTCAGGTCCGGCAGGTCGCAGCCCTTCGCCTCCGCCGCCGCCACCAGCCGGCCCGTCACATGATGCGCCTCGCGGAAGGGTAGGCCGAGTTCGCGCACCAGCCAGTCGGCAAGGTCGGTGGCGGTGGAAAACCCGTGCCCCGCCGCCGCCTCCAGCGCGTCACGGTCGGCTTGCATGTCGCGCACCATGCCTTCCATGGCGGCAAGCGACAGCATGAGCGAATCGGCGGCGTCGAAAACCTGTTCCTTGTCCTCCTGCATGTCCTTGGAATAGGCCAGCGGCAGTCCCTTCATCACCGTGAAGAGCGCGACAGTGGCGCCCAGGATGCGCCCGATCTTGGCGCGGATCAGCTCGGCGGCGTCGGGGTTGCGCTTCTGCGGCATGATCGAGGAGCCGGTCGAGAACCGGTCCGACAGCCGCACGAAGCGGAACTGCGCCGAGGCCCAGATCACCAGTTCCTCAGACAGCCGCGAGAGATGCATCGCGCAGATCGACGCGGCCGAGAGGAACTCCAGCGCGAAGTCGCGGTCGCTGACGGCATCGAGCGAATTCGCCATCGGCCGGTCGAACCCCAGCGCACGCGCCGTCATCTCGCGGTCGATGGCAAAGCCCGTCCCGGCCAGCGCCGCGGCGCCCAACGGGCACTCGTTGAGCCGCCGGCGCGCGTCCGCCAGCCGCCCCCGGTCGCGGGCGAACATCTCGACGTAGGCCAGCATGTGGTGCCCCCAGGTCACCGGCTGCGCGGTCTGCAGGTGGGTAAAGCCCGGCATCACCCAGTCGGCGCCCGCCTCGGCCTGCGCCACCAGCGCGCGTTGCAGCGCGGCAAGCCCCGCGTCGGCGGCGTCGATCTGTTCGCGCACCCAGAGGCGGAAGTCGGTGGCTATCTGGTCGTTGCGGCTGCGCGCCGTGTGCAGCCGGCCAGCGGGTTCGCCGACGATCGCCTTCAGCCGCGCCTCCACGTTCATGTGGATGTCCTCCAGCGCGGGCGAAAACTCGAAATGCCCGCCCTCGATCTCTGACAAGACCGTGAGCAGACCTTCCCGGATCGCCTCGGCATCGCTATCGCTCAGGATGCCTGTTGCGGCAAGCATCGCCGCATGGGCGCGCGAGCCCGCGATGTCCTGCGCCGCGAGCCGCCGGTCGAAGCCGATCGAGGCGTTGATCGCCTCCATGATGGCGTCCGGCCCGGCGGCAAAGCGCCCGCCCCACATCGCGTTCGAAGTCTGGTCTGTCATGGCGTCCCGCCCGGGAGGAAAGATGCGGTATCTGAAGTCCATCGCCCTTTATACGGCCCTCGCGCTCGGCGCAAACACCGCCGCCGCCGCCGATATCCCGGCGCTGGCCGCGCTGGCCGAGGGCGACATGAAGAAGGTCAACTGGCATGCCGCGCCGCAACCCTCCGGCGCCGCCGCGTTCCAGACCGTCGAGGGTGGCCAAAAAACGCTTTCGGATTACGAGGGCAAGCATGTGGTGCTGAACTTCTGGGCGACCTGGTGTGCGCCCTGCCGCAAGGAGATGCCGCAGCTTTCCGAGTTGCAGGCAGAGTTCGGCGGAGAGGGCTTCGAGGTCGTCACCGTCGCCACGGGACGCAACGCCGTGCCGGCGATGCGCGCCTTCTTCCAGGAGATCGGGGTGGACAACCTTCCGCTGCACCGCGACCCGCGGCAGGCGCTGGCGCGGGAAATGGGGGTGCTCGGCCTGCCGGTCACGGTGATCCTCGACCCGCAAGGCATGGAGATCGCGCGCCTGACGGGCGATGCCGACTGGGCCTCGGACAGCGCGAAAGAGATCATCGCGGCGCTGATCGGCGCGGAGGGCTGAGAGAACAGACGCAAAGGCCCCCGGCGTCGCTGCCGGGGGCCTCGCGTCACGCGCCTGTGCGCGCGATCAGTTCGGCAGCACCTCGCCGGACGGGTGCGGCGTCGAGGCGGTCTCTGGCGGCAGGATCGGATAGGTGATCTCAGGCACCTCGCCCGTCAGCGCACCGAGAAAGGCGGTGATCTCGTCGATCTCTTCGTCGCTCAGGTCGGCGCCGAGCTGCGAGCTGGCCATGATGTCCACGGCGGTCCGCAGATCCCAGACCACGCCGGAGTGGAAGTAGGGCGCGGTCACCGCGATGTTCCTGAGCGGCGAGGCGCGGAAGACGTATTCGTCCGCCGCGGTCGCGGTCACCTGATAGCGGCCCTTGTCGCCCTCGGGCAGGATGTCCGCACCCGGCCGCTCGACCAGGCCGAAGGGGTAATAGCCGTTGCCGCCCAGGTTGACGCCGCTGTGGCAGCTGGCGCAGCCGGCCTCGAGGAAGGTCTCGAGCCCTGCGACTTCCTCTTCGGTCATCGCGTCGTCGTTGCCGTTGAGCCAGGCGTCGAAGGGCGCGGGGGTGATCAGCGTGGCTTCGAAGGCCTCGATCGCCTTGGCGAAGTTGTCGAAGGTGACCGGGTCGTCCTCTTCGGGGAAGGACTCCTCGAACCATTCGACGTATTGCGGCATCGAGTTCAGCGTGGCGAGCACGTTGTCCGGCGTGTTCGCCATCTCGACGCCCGCCTGCACCGGACCTTTCGCCTGTTCGGCGAGGTCTTCGGCGCGGCCATCCCAGAACTGTGCCTCGTTGAACACCGCGTTGAAAACGGTGGGCGAGTTGCGCGGTCCCGTCTGCCAGCCGTGTCCGATCGAGACCGGCATGTTGTCGTCCCCGCCGGTGCCCACGTTGTGGCAGGAGTTGCAGGAGAACACGCCCGAGGCGGACATGCGCGGATCGAAGAAGAGCGCCTTGCCAAGTTCGACCTTCTCGGGCGTGACGATGTTGTCCCTGAGCGCCGGAACGGTCGCGGGAACGGGGCTGAACATGTCGAGCGCCCAGTCGCGGAGCTCATTCTCCTCGGCAAAGGCGGGACCGGCCGCGACCAAAGCGGCAGTTCCGGCAAGCATGGCTCTGAGGGATCTCATCATGGCCTCCTGTGGCTTGTGCGTATCTGTCAGGACCCAACATCGCGATCATCGTGACAACAACTTTGATTTCGGTCAATTTCCTGTGAAGTTTTTGTGGAGCGCGCGGGTTTGCCGCAGTGCGGCGCGCCCTCTGCGCGACGCTGCCGCGGGCTCGACCCGCGGATCCTGCCGCGGCTCGACTGCGGCCGGGAAGGAAGAGGCAGGGATGCCGCTGAAGATCCTGCTGCCGGTGGTCCCGCGGGAATCGCCGCGATCGCGGCACTCACCCATCGCTTCGGCATGTCGCGGCGCGCGGGTCTTGCGGATGCCGGTGCAGCGCGGGCCGGGTGGATGCGCGAGTTTCCCGACCACCGGGTGACGGAAATCGGCCTGCTGTCGGAGGGGCACGCCGCGCTGGTCACGGCCGCCGGGGGCGCCTGGATCGTCTGGACGATGGGCGCGGATACCGTGACCCGGCGCCGCGCGGGCTTGCGGGCGCGGCGGGGGGCCAACCGGTTGATCCTGCGCTTTCCGGACTGGGGCGCGGTGCGGCTGGCGCTGGTGACGCAGGACGAGGCGCATGCGATACCGCCAGACCTTGACAAGGACGCATGGGCGCGGAAGTGAGCTTTCCCGACGTGGTGCAATGGGCGATGCCGCTCTTCATGGCGTTCGCGCGAGACCTCGACCCAGATCAAGCGCCGCGCCCTTGCCAGGCAGGCCGGTGCAGACGGCAGCGGCGCGCGGATGCCGGCCGAGTAGCGCGGGCGAAGAATTTTCGATCGAAAATTCTTCGTTACGGCGGACGATGCAGCAAGCCGCAGCGCATGGCGAATTTTCGATCGGAAATTCGCCTTCGGGACGCGGGATGCACTGTCAACAAAACTTGACATATGGAAACGTCGCACAGCACACTCCGCCGGGAGACCGGAGCCGCGCATGACCCTTCACCCCACCCAGATCGCTCCCCGAGAAGGGCTCACCGCGCCGGCGCTCTCCGGCGCGCCGCGGCCCGGTCTGTGCACCGATTGCGGCGTCTCGCGCATGGGCGACGGGCGGGCCTGCGGGCGGGCCTGCCAGTTCATCAAACCCGATTACCCCGGCCTCGAGGCGCGGGTGCATGGCCGCCCCGCCGATCCCGAACACGGCGAGGAGGCGTTCTTCGGCGTCGCCCGCGCGATGTGGCGGGCGCGGCTCGACCCGCCCGCCGAGGGTGCGCAGTGGACCGGCATCACCACAGCGCTCGCCGCCGAACTGCTGCGCGCCGGCACCGTGGACGCGGTGCTGGCCGTTGCGCCCCATCCCGACGACCGCTGGAAACCGCTGCCCGTCATCGTGACCGACCCGGACGAGATGGCGCGCTGCCGGGGCATGCGCATGGGCTACGCGCCCACCCTCGCGCTGCTGGAGCCTGCGCGCGCCGCCGGCCACCGGCGCATCGCCATGGTGGGCATCCCCTGCCAGGTCTACGCCCTGCGCGCACTGGAGGAGGAGCTGGGGTTCGACCGCATCTACGTCATCGGCACGCCCTGTTCCGACAACACCACGACCGAGAATTTCCACGGCTTCCTGTCGCGGCTCGACGCGCGGCCCGAGACGATCAGCTACCTGGAATTCCGCGCCGACTACCGCGTCGAGTTACGGTTCGACGACGGGCGCAAGCCGCGCTTCGTCCCCTTCCTGAAGCTGCCGCTCTCGGATCTGCCGGCGGACTTCTTCCCGATGACCTGCAAGACCTGCGTGGACTACACCAACCGCCTCGCCGACGTGACCGTGGGCTACATGGCGGGCGACGGCGAGCAGTGGGTGATCGCCCGCAACGCCCGGGGCGAAGAGATGCTGGCCGCCCTTGGCGACCGGCTGAAGACCGCGCGCCTCACCGACAAGGGCAAGCGCGACGCCGCCGTCAAGGGCTTCATGGTCAATACCGAGCGCGCGGCCGGCGGCCTGCCGCTGCGCCGGATGCCGGACTGGGTGCGCCCGATCGTGGCCTGGCTGCAACCACGCACCGGGCCACGCGGGCTGGAGTTCGCCCGCGCGCGGGTCGAGATGAAGGCGATCGAGACCGTTCTGCACCTGCGCCGCGCGCATCCCGCGAAGGTGAAGAACATGGTGCCCGATCATGTCTGGCGGCTTGCCGCGCGCTACGGGCTTACGCCCGATCCGGGCGAGCGCGGCAAGGGCGGCTGACCGACCCGGCGTAGGGTGCGTGCTTGCACGCACCTGCGCCGCCACATCCGTTGGGGTGCGTGCAAGCACGCACCCTACCCCGCCAGCAGCGATTCGGCAGCGGCGCGCGCCTCGGCCGTCACCCGGTCGCCCGCGAGCATCCGGGCCAGTTCCTCGACCCGGCCGCCCGCGTCGAGCGGGGTGACCGCTGTCAGCGTCGTCTCGCCCTCGACCCGCTTGGCGACGCGCCAGTGATGCGCCCCCAGCGCGGCGACCTGTGGCGAATGGGTGACGACCAGCACCTGCCCGCCACGGGCCAGCGCCTTGAGCCGCCGGCCCACCGCGTCCGCCGTGGCACCGCCCACGCCGCGGTCGATCTCGTCGAAGATCATCGTGACGCCCCGGTCGGGCGCGGCGAGGCAGACCTTGAGCGCCAGCAGGAAACGGCTGAGTTCCCCGCCCGAGGCGATGCGGTTCAGTGGCCCCGCGGGGGCGCCGGGGTTGGTGGCGACGGTGAACTGCACGATATCGCGGCCCTCGGGGCCCGGGTCGGCCCGTTCCATCCGCGTGGTGAAGACCGCGCGCTCCATCCTGAGCGGGGCGAGTTCGGCGGTCACGGCAGCGTCGAGCCGTTCCGCCGCCTCCGCGCGTGCCGCGCTCAGGGCCTCGGCGGCCCTGTCGTAGGCGCGACCGGCCTCCTGCGCGTCGGCCTCCAGACCGGCGAGCCGGTCCGCGCCCGCATCGAGGGCCTCGAGCCGCGCGCGCAGGCTCTCGGCAAGCTCCGGCAGATCGTCGGGCATCACCTGATGCTTTCGCGCAAGCCCGCGGATGGCGAAGAGCCGCTCTTCGGTGCGCTCCAGTTCCAGCGGGTCGAAGCTGAGCGCCTCGAGCGTGTCCTCGACGCCCGCGAGTGCCTCTCCCAGTTCGACCATCGCGCGCGAAAGCGCCGCGAGCGGCTCTTCCAGCCGCCCTTCGGTGGCGTCGGCCGCGCCTTCGAGCCAGCGCAGCGCGTCGCCCATCATCCGCTCGGCCCCGTCGGTGCCCAGGGCAGCGCGCGCGCGCGCCACGTCCTCGCGCACCCGCTCGGCGCCCTGCATCATGCGGCGGCGCGCATCGAGGTCGGCCTCCTCGCCCGGTTCGGGCGCCAGTGCATCCAGTTCCCGTGCCGCATGGCGCAGGAATTCCTCCTCCGCGCGGACTTCGTCCAGCGCCGCCTCGGCCTCGGCCAATCGCTTCGCCGTCGCGCGCCGGGCCGCCCAGGCCGCGCGCACCCCCGCCACCTGATCGCCCAGCCCGCCGAAGGCGTCCAGCATCGAGCGATGCACGCGCGGGTCCAGAAGCCCCCGGTCGTCCTGCTGCCCGTGCAGTTCGACAAGCGTGTCCGACAGCCGCCGCAGGACCTCGCCCGACACGCGGCGGTCGTTGACCCAGGCGGTTTTCGCCCCGCCCGTCCGGTTGACTCGCCGGATCAGGAGTGCGCCATCCTCGGCCGCGAGCCCGGCCTCCTCCAGCACGGCATGCGCGGGATGGCCGGAGTCCAGTGCGAATTCCGCTACCACCTCGCCCTCGTCCGCGCCCGCGCGCACAAGCTCGGCCCGCCCCCGCCAGCCCAGCACGAAGCCAAGGCAGTCGAGCAGGATGGACTTGCCGGCGCCGGTCTCGCCGGTCAGCACGTTGAGGCCCGGCCGGAAGCGCAGCTCCAGCCGGTCGATGATCAGCATGTCGCGGATGTCGAGCGCCCGCAGCATGGGCTTACGCCCCGCGGCTCACAGCCATTCGCCCCGGATCACCTGCCGGTAGATGGCCGAAAGCCAGTTGTCGCCGCGCGGCCGCAACTCCAGCCCGCGCCCGGTCAGAAGCGCATAGGTGTCCTCGTACCACTCGGAGCCCTGGTAGTTGTAACCCAGGATCGCGCCCGCGGTCTGCGCTTCGTCCGTCAGGCCCAGCGAGAGATAGGATTCGACCAGCCGGTGCAGCGCCTCGGGGGTGTGGCTGCTGGTCTGGAAATCCTCGACCACCACGCGGAATCGGTTGATCGCGGCGGCGAAGTTGTCGCGCTTCAGGTAAAAGCGGCCAACCTCCATCTCCTTGCCGGCCAAGTGGTCGAAGGCGAGGTCGAACTTCAGGATCGCGGAGCGGGCATAATCGCTGTCGGGGTAGCGCTCGATCACCTGCCTGAGCGCCTGCAGCGCCTGGAAGGTCACGCCCTGGTCGCGGCCGACGTCCTCGATCTGGTCGTAGTAGCTGAGCGCGAGGAGATACTGGGCGTAGGGGGCATCCTCCTGCGCCGGGTAGAAATCGAGGTAACGCTGTGCGGCCGCCCGCGCCTCTTCGTAACTCTTGTCCTGGTGCCAGGCATAGGCCTGCATCACAAGCGCACGCTCCGCCCATTCGGAATAGGGATAAAGGCGTTCGACCTCCGAAAAGTAGAAGGCCGCGTCCTCGGCGCGGTTGCGGGTCAGTTCGAATTCGCCGCGCTCGAAGATCTGCTCGGCCGTGAAGGTCTCGAGCGGCGCGTTGTTCCCGAAGATGCCGTCGCGCGCTTCCCGCTCGCCGCAGCCCGCCAAGGCCACGGCCACCAGCCCCGCCGCAATGGCCCTGCTCAGCGCCCTCGTGCCCGTCATCCGCACTCCACCCCATGCTCGCCGCGTCCGGGCCGATGGCCCCGCGCCGCTTCGGCCCGGTCCTAGCATATCTGCATGCGAGGCAAAACGCCTTTGCGCCGCCAGAAGCGGCAGGCGCAGCGCCCGGTCGCGCCGCTGCCTCAGGCGACGGCCGGCATCTCGGACAGATCGGCCCCCACGCCGGGCAGATGCGCCGCGCGGGCAGCATCGCAGGTGACCATGCGTACCGCACCCGGTGTCGAGAAGAGCTTGCGCAGCAGCATGTTGGTCATCGCATGACCGGCGCGGAAGCCGGTGTAGCGGCCAAGAACCGGGCCGCCGGCCAGCGCCAGGTCGCCCACCGCATCGAGCATCTTGTGCCGGACCGCCTCGTCGGCGCGGCGCAGGCCGCCAGGCGACAGCACGCGGTCGCCCTCGACCACGACCGCATTGCGCATCGAGCCGCCCAGCGCCAGCCCCGCGGCACGCATCGCTGCCACGTCCGACTGCCGGCAGAAGGTGCGCGCATCGCAGAGTTCTCGCACGAAGGCGCCGTTGGACAGGTCGAGCGACAGGTTCTGCGCGCCGATGGCGGCATCCGGAAAGTCGATGTGGAACGCGACCGCGAAGCTTTCGGACGGCGCCAGTTCGGCCCAGCCAGCGTCGGTTTCGACCCGCACGGGGCGCAGCACTTCCAGCGCGCGGACCGGTGCGGGCAGACGCCGCGCCCCGCGCGCCAGCAAGGCCCGGACGAAGGGCGCGGACGAGCCGTCGAGGATCGGCACCTCGGGTCCGTCGATTTCGATCAGGGCATTGTGGATACCCGTGCCGGCCAGCGCCGCCATGACGTGTTCGATCGTGGAGACGGACGCTCCGGACCGATTGGTGATTCGGGTGCAAAGCGCCGAGGGTTCCACCGAATCCCAGCGCGCGGCGATCAGCCCGTCGCCCTCCACGTCCGTCCGGTGGAACCAGATGCCCTGTTCGGCGGTTGCAGGGCGGATGACCATGCGCGCCGCTCGGCCCGAATGCAGGCCCACGCCGTCAAAGCGCACGTCCGATTTCACTGTCCGTTGCACGATTGGCCCCTGTCGCCGTTCTGCCTGTCTCATCCCTGTCGCGCCTTCTTTCGTGACCTCTGCGGTCCGGGCGCGCGGCGGATCGTCCCTGCTGACACAGCGCCTGTGTTCCCGGCGCGGGCCCGTCCACCTGAACGAACTGTTAACGCGACCATGCCTGCAAGCTCAATTCACGCTTTGCAACGCTGTGCAACAGCGGGCCACGACCCGATAAAACCCCGCAAAGGCAAGGGCCCAGCGCAACGGAAAGAGGCCACCCGAAGGTGGCCTCGCGTTGTTGTCCACCCTGTGTGCGCGTCAGTTCGCCTGGCGCCGCAGGAAGGCCGGGATCTCGATGCGCTCCTGATCGGGATCTGCCTCGTCGTCATGGTCGTAGGACGCGCTTTGCGCCGCGCCATGGACCGGCGGCTGCCGGCGCGGCGCGGGCGCCTTCTGCGCGGCCTCGTGCCCGGTCATCCGGTTGATCAGCGAATTGATGCCGAAACGCGGCCTGTCGGCCGATCCGTCGTCGACCTGCCGCGCGGCTTCACCGGCGGGACGCCGGGCGCCACGCACCGCCTGTTCGAGGCGGGCACGCGCCTCCGGCGAGGGCGTGCCGGGTGCCGGGGCCTGCGGCGCGACGAAGCTTTCCGGATCATGCTCCGGGGCCCGGGCGACGGCTTCGGCACGGCGCGGTTCGGGCTGGCGGGGCTGATAGGCGGGCGGCGGCAGGCCGTCGTCGTCGGCTTCCGCCTCGGCCAACTCTTCCTGCGGCTCGAACTCGAAAAGCGATGGCTCTTCCGCCGCCTCGTGCACCTGCGATGCGGCCGGAGCGTAGGGCTCCTCCGCCACCTCCTGCGGCTCTACGGGGCGCTCCACCGGCGCCTCGGTCTCGGTTTCCGGCCGGGCGAGCGGGCGCGACATCGGCCGGCGCGGCACCGGCGGCGTCTCGACCTGTTCGGCCGTCACGTCGATGCCGGTGGCCACGACGGAGACGCGCATGACGCCTGCCATGTCCGTGTCCAGTGTCGAGCCCACGATGATGTTGGCGTCGGGGTCCACCTCTTCGCGGATGCGGTTGGCGGCCTCGTCAAGTTCGAAGAGCGTCAGATCGTGGCTGCCGGTGATGTTGATCAGCACGCCCTTGGCGCCGCGCAGGCTGATCTCGTCGAGCAGCGGGTTGGCGATCGCCTTCTCGGCGGCCTGGATCGCGCGATCCTCGCCTTCCGCCTCGCCGGTGCCCATCATGGCCTTGCCCATCTCGTCCATCACCGCGCGGACGTCGGCGAAGTCGAGATTGATGAGGCCCGGCCGCACCATCAGGTCGGTCACGCCCTTAACGCCCTGGTAGAGCACGTCATCGGCCAGGCTGAAGGCCTCTGTAAAGGTCGTCTTCTCGTTCGCCAGCCGGAAGAGGTTCTGGTTCGGGATGATGATGAGGGTGTCCACCACCTTCTGCAGCGCGTCGACGCCCTCTTCGGCCTGGCGCATCCGCTTGGCGCCCTCGAACTGGAAGGGCTTGGTCACCACGCCCACGGTCAGAACGCCCAGTTCGCGCGCGGCCTGCGCGATGATCGGCGCCGCGCCCGTCCCGGTGCCACCGCCCATGCCGGCAGTGATGAAGCACATGTGCGCCCCGGCCAGGTGATCGACGATCTGCTCGATGCTTTCCTCGGCGGCCTTGGCGCCCACACTGGCACGCGCGCCCGCGCCCAGCCCCTCGGTCACCTTGACGCCCAACTGGATGCGGTGTTCCGCCCGGGTCTGCTGCAGCGCCTGGGCATCGGTGTTGGCGACCACGAAATCGCAGCCGTCCAGCGCCTTCTCGATCATGTTGTTGACGGCATTGCCCCCGGCGCCGCCCACGCCGAAGACGGTGATCCGGGGCTTCAGCTCGTCCTGCCCGGGCAGGGAAAGATTGAGTGTCATCGCTCTGTCCGCCTGTCGTTCTCCGGCCCCTGTCGCGAGCCTTGGGTCTGCCTGTTTAGGTCGATCCTATCGACTTGTTGCCATTTCGTCACGAAAAAAAGCGATAAATATCGCAAAATCTGCGCCGGCCATCTTCGCCATTCGCGGGATCTTGCCGATATGTCCATATCTCGTGATCACCAGTTTTCCCGCAACCATCGCACCGCACGGCGCCAGCTCACCCCGCCGTAGCGATCGGCGGGAATGTCGAAGTCCCACCATTCGTCCTGCGGGTGCGCCGCGAAAAGGCACAGGCCCACGGCGGCCGAGAAGCCGGGGCCGGTCACCGATTGCGGCAGCCCGTGCACCCGCATCGGCCGCCCCAGCCGCACGCGCTGCCCGAGGATGCGCGCAGCCAGCCCGTCGAGGCCGGGAATCTGGCTCGCCGCGCCGGTCAGCACGATCTGCTGGCTGGGCAGATGCTCGAACCCGGCCGCGTCGAGCCGGGCGCGCGCCTCTTCGAGGATCTCCTCGACCCGCGGCCGGATGATTCCGATCAGTTCCGCGCGGCTCACCGTGCGGCGGTCATGTTCCCAGTCGCCGGTCTCGCCGCCGATCTCGATCATTTCGCGGTCGTCCATGCCGGTGGCGACCACCCCGCCGTGAAAGGTCTTGATGCGTTCCGCCACCGCCATCGGCACCGACAGCCCCATCGAGATGTCGCCGGTCACATGGTCGCCGCCCATGCGCACGGAGTCGGCGTAGATCATGTGCTTGCGCATGAAGATCGACACGCCGGTCGACCCGCCGCCCATGTCGATGCAGGCCGCGCCCAGTTCCTGCTCGTCCTCGACCAGCGCCGAAATCCCGGCGCAATAGGCCGAAGAGGCAAGCCCCGCAAGTTCCAGATCGCAGCGCTTGATGCAGTGTGCGAGGTTCTGAACCGCCTGCGCATCGACCGTCAGCATGTGCATGTCGGCGGCCAGCGTGTTGCCGATCTGGCCGCGGGGGTCCGAAAGCCCTGTGCGATGGTCCAGCGCGAAGTTCACCGGCTGGGCATGCAGCACCTCGCGCCCCTCGCCGTAGTCGGGCACCTCGCAGGCGGCCAGCACGCGGGCCACGTCGTGCTCGCTGACGGTCTGGTCCTCCAGTTCGACCTCGCCGGCCAGCCCGTAGGAGCGCGGGTTGGCCCCCGAGAAGCTGGCGATGACATGGTCCACCCGGATCTGGGCCATGTTCTGCGCGGTCTTGAGCACCGTGCGCACGGCGAGCTCGGTCTCCTGCATCGCCGCGATCTCGCCGAAGCGCACCCCGCGCGAGCGCGTGGTGGCCGCGCCGATCACGCGAAAGCCCGCCTGCCCCGCCAGTGGCCCCACCCCGTCGGACGGGCGGTCGCCCTCCGTGCCGTCGAAGCGCAGCACAAGGCAGGCGATCTTCGACGTGCCGATGTCGAGGATCGCCACCACCCCGCGCTGCATCGCCGCCTTGCGCATCGCGCGCATCGCGCGCTGGGATTGATAGAGTTGGTTCATTCCCGTCTCAGTCCTCTCCCCATTCGATCCGCCGGATCCGGCGCAATTCGTCGAGTGCCGGCGCGTTGAGCCGCAGCGTCGGCCGCTCGGGCAGGCGCATGTCCACCGCGGCCACGTCGCGCGCCAGCAGGTCCTCGGCCCCGTCCATGGCGATCACGCGGTCAAGGGCGGGGCGTGGCGCCTCGGCCGGCAGCAGGATTCGCTGGCCGCGGTCCAGCACCACGTTCCAGCGCCGCTCGCCGATGCGCTCCAGCCCGCGCAGCCGCGGCCGGAGCGGCCGCGCCGCCGCCACGAGCGCCAGCGCCTCGGGCACATGCGCCTGCGCGCCCTCGCCCGCGATCAGGGGCAGGTCGGGGCGGTCGGCGCGCGCCTTGACCGGCCGCACCGGGTGCCCCTCGGCGTCCAGCAGTTCCAGCCCCCGCGCGCTGCGCCAGATCACCGCCGGCACGCGCTCTTCCACCTGCACCTGCAACAGGCCTCCGGGCCGGATGCGCAGGCTGGCGGACTTGACAGGGCCGAGCTCCACCACCTGCGCCTGCATCGCCCCGAGGTCGAGATCGAAGCTGGTGGTGGGAAAATCGATCTGCAGCACCTCGCGGATATCGGCGGCAAGGTCGGGGCTCGCCCCGTCGATCGCCATCAGGTCCACGCGGAACTCCGGCCGGCTCTCGATCACCGCGCGCGCCTCGGCCACATGGCCGAGGATCATGTCCCGGCGCTCCGGGTCGCCCAGCCAGATCCAGCCCGCGGCGAAGGCCAGCCCGAAGGGCAGACCCACGCGCAACGCGTCCCGAAAGAGCGGCGTCAGCATGAGACGCTGCAGCCGGTAGGCCCAGAGCGAGGGCGCCGGGTCGCGGCCGGACGCCGCGGCGCGGCGGCGGGTCAGCGGCCACATGAGGCGTCCTCCACCATCCAGCGGCACAGCGCGCCGAAGCTCATGCCGGCCGCGCGCGCCTGTTCGGGCGAGAGCGAGGTGGGCGTCATGCCGGGCTGCGTGTTCAGCTCCAGCACGATCAGCCCCTCGGCGCCCTTCGCCGCGTCCCAGCGGAAATCGGTGCGCGTGAGCCCCCGGCAGCCCAGCGCGGCGTGCGCGCGGCGTGCGTAATCCTCGCACAACTCGGCTATCCCGCCAGGGATCTGTGCGGGCACCACGTGCCGCGATCCGCCGGGTGCGTATTTCGCCCGATAGTCGTACCAGCCCTCGGTGATGATGTCGGTCACGCCCAGCGCGCGCGCCGAGGGCTGCACCGGCCCCTGCCCCAGCACCGTGGTGGTGAGTTCACGGCCCGGTGCGAAGGCCTCGACCATGACATGGTCCGGCATCTCGGGGCCGAGCTGCGGCGGCCGGCTCGCCCCTTCGTCCACGATGTAGACGCCGACCGAGGACCCCTCGTCGTTGGGCTTGACCACATAGGGCGGCGGCAGGACGTGGCGCGCCTCGGCCTCCGCGCGGGGGACGATGCGGCTTTCGGCGACGGGCAGGCCCTCGCGCGCGAAGACCTCCTTCGAGCGCTGCTTGTCCATTGCCAGGGCCGAGGCCAGCACGCCGGAATGGGTGTAGGGCAGCCCCAGCCATTCCAGCATCCCCTGCACGCAGCCGTCCTCGCCCCAGCGGCCGTGCAGCGCGTTGAACACCACGTCGGGCGCGGCCGCGTCGAGGCGCGCGGCCAGGTCGCGGCCCGCGTCGATCTCGATCACCTCGAAGCCCTCGTCGCGCAGCGCCACGGCACACTCGCGGCCCGAGGACAGCGAGACCTCGCGCTCGGCCGAGAGCCCGCCCATCAGAACCGCCACTGTGGAGGGTGTCCTGCCCGACATCCCCGTGCCTGCCTCGCACTGCCCTTCGGGTCTTGCGCCCGAGTTCATTCGCCTCGCGCGGCGGATGCCGGCGGGACCTCAATTCACTGGTGTGCGGCTGACTGCCGCCTGCCTCGATCCGGCCGGTTTTCTATTCTTCCCGTCCGTCATCCGGGGCCGGTTCGCCGACCCTCATGATCTCCCAGTCTAGCTCTATTCCGCTTGATTGGAAAACCCTTTTTCTGACCTCTTCGCCCAGACCCTCGAGGTCCGCCGCCGTGGCGCCGCCGGTATTGACCAGGAAATTGGCGTGCTTCTCCGACATCTGCGCGCCACCCCGCCGCGCACCGCGCATGCCGGCGTCCTCGATCAGCTTCCAGGCCTTGAGTTCGTGCGTGTCGTCCGGGCGGCCGGTCGAGGAAAACCCGGCCGGATTGCGGAAGGTGGAGCCCGCGGTGCGCTCCTTCGTGGGCTGCGTGGCGTCGCGGCGGGCCAGCTGCTCCTCCATGCGCGCCAGCAGCGCCTGCGCGTCGCCTTCGGGCGCGGCAAAGACCGCTTCGGTCAGAACCCAGCCCTGCGGCAGGTCGGTCTCGCGGTAGCGGAAGTTGAGATCATCGGGCGTGAGGGTCACCACCTCGCCCGCGCGGGTCACGGCGGTCGCCTCGATGAAGCGGTCGGCGACGTAGGTGCCGTAGCAGCCCGCGTTCATCCGCACCGCGCCGCCAATGGCACCGGGGATCGTGCGCAGGAAGGTCAGGTCGCGCCCCGCCTCCGCCGCGCGCCGCGCGACATGAGCGTCGAGCGCCGCGGCCCCCGCGATCACGCGGTCACCCTCCACCCGGATATGGTTGAACCCCCGCCCCAGGCGGACCACCACGCCCCGCAGCCCGCCGTCCCGCACGATCAGGTTCGACCCCACCCCCATCGGAAAGACCGGCACC
>NZ_JBKHAQ010000145.1:0-5880 GCF_046542825.1 Rhodosalinus sp.
CCGGTCCGTTCTCCTGCGCCTCTTCCGCAGGGGTCTGTTCGGCGTCCTGCGCGGCAAGCGGCGCGGCCAGGGTGATCGCGGCTGCGACGCTCATCAGTCGGAAAATGCGGTGCATGTAGATGATGTCCCGGTTCCTGTTTCGGTCTGCATGCCCCATATCACGCACCCGCGCAGGTGTCAGCGGGTCACTTAGGGGGCAGGGCGGGTATGGCCGAGACGGCCAAGACCCGCACGGGCCGGTGCTGGTGCGGTTGCACGAAAAAAGGGGCCAAAGGCCCCTTTTCCCCATCCAGTCACTCCCCGTCGGACCGGCCGACTTAGTCATTAGGGTGACGCTACGAAGTTTGCGCCTGGCGGTCAACAACCAATGCCTGCCGGCATGGCGAATCCCCCCGGCCACGCCCAGCTTCGCGGCAAAGGGCCGCGCCCGCGGCTGGTCCGGCCGGTCCGACGGAGAGGAAGCCCGCCGGGCAAGGCAGGTGGTGCGCCCGACCGGACAGGTCTGGCACGGACGGGTTGACCGGGTCCTGTCGGCATCGGACGGCGGATAAGGAGCACGGCGCGTGCAGGATGCGATCCCCGCGAGCGGCGGCTCGCGCCGCGCGGACTGAAGGACTTGCCGACGCTGCCGGCGCATTTTGCGTCCCCTTCCTGTTCTGGCGGCCCCTCGGAGCGTTCCGGGGGCCTTCCCGGCCTGGCGATGCGGACAAGCCGCGCCAGGTGCTCTTCTTCGACGCGGCGTATGTGCTCTTCTCCGGGGCGCCGCCTGCGCCGACCGGAAAGGTCGAACCGGTGGCGCGGCCGATCCGGGCGCAGGGTCTTGGCGTCTGTTGCCGGATGCAGGACCCCGAAGGCGCGCCAGCCCGGCACCCTGGTGCAGCACCCGCCGCACGCTCGGGATGGCGGCAGCGGGCTGCGGTCGGAATTACGCCTTCGACACCGGCACGGGCGAGGCGCCGGGGCACGCGCCGGCGCGGGAACTCGGCGGCACCACCGGCCGGCGGCTGCTGCGCGGGGTCCGGGGCGGGCGCTTCAGCGGGCGCTGATCCGTCGCCTGTGCCGAAGCCAGAGTTCCACGAGTGCGAGATATGGCAGGTAGAAGGCGAAGATCTGCACCCGGTCGAAGGCACCGCTGAAGCCTTCGGCCGTCCAGAGCCCGTCGGTGGCGAGATACCACAGCCCGTAGTGCACCCGGTAGAGGAACGAGCCAACGGCAAGCACGAAAAGCCGCAGCGCCCAGTCGCGGTGCTCTGCCATCCTGCCCGCACGGCCGTGCCGCAGGGTCTGCACGGCGCAGAGGATCAGCAGCGCGCCGTAAAGGCCGAAGCCCCAGTCCATCAGTGGCCCGCCCACCGTCTCGCGCAGGGCGATGTAGATCAGCCCGCCCACGCCCGCGATCAGGCTGCCCGCGACGATGGCATGGCCTGCGGCACGGTGGACCGCCGGCCAGCGTCGCCGCAGCGGCCCGATCAGTTGCAGCGGCGCGAGCGCCGTGATCAGGGCACCGGCCAGCATGTGCGCGAAGATCGCGGCATTGGCCGCAGGCCGGGCCGCATCGAAGAGATGGGTCCGCTCCGAAAGGTCGGCCGTCAGCCCCAGCGCCCCGAACCGCAGTGCGTGCCACACGAAGGGCAGCGCGAGCAGCAGGAGAACGACCAGCAGCGCCAACCGCCAGAACGGGTCGCGCCGCCCCTGCGCTGCGGTGGATGGGATTTCGGTCATTCGGGCAGGGTCGCGCGCCACGGCCCCCGCGTCCACCGGGCAGGGCGCCGCAGCCCTACCGTTCCGGCAGCAGCCCCCGCGGCGCGAAGCGCAGCATCACCAGCATGATGACACCCATGGTCAGCAGACGCATGTGCGCCACGCTGTCCATCAGGTGGTCGCGCAGCGCGCTGTCCTCGGCCATGCCGGCGGTGATCAGGGACATGACACCCTGTCCGATGGGCTCGACCTGCACCCAGAGCCACCAGACGAGGAAACCGCCCAGCACTGCGCCCAGGTTGTTGCCCGAGCCGCCGACGATCACCATCACCCAGATCAGGAAGGTGAAGCGCAGCGGCTGGTAGCTGGCCGGCGTCAGCTGGCCGTCGAGCGTGGTCATCATCGCGCCCGCCAGCCCCAGCAGCGCAGAGCCCAGCACGAAGACCTGCAGGTGGCGGCCGGTCACGTCCTTGCCCATCGCCTCGGCCGCGGTCTCGTTGTCGCGGATGGCGCGCATCATCCGGCCCCAGGGCGAGTTGAGCGCCAGTTGCGCGGCGATCAGGACGAAGACGAGGACGACGGTGAAGAGCACGCTGTATCCCAGCTTCACCGTGATCGAGGAGGCAGCGCCGGGGTCCAGGCCAAGGTTCGTCGCCTGCTCGACGAAGGCGGGATCGCGCCGCAGGTCGACTTCCCGGGGCACCGGGCGCGGCAGGCCGATCACGTTCTTCACCCCGCGCGACAGCCAGTCCTCGTTCTTGAGGATGGCGATCACGATCTCGGCGATGCCCAGCGTTGCGATGGCGAGGTAGTCCGAGCGCAGCCCCAGCGCGACCTTGCCGATCACCCAGGCAGCCCCGGCTGCCAGAAGCCCGCCCACCGGCCAGGCCAGCACGATGGGCAACCCCAGCCCGCCAAGGTAGCCTGTCGTGGCCGAATCGACGGACTCGACGGCCTGCTTCGCGGGATCGAAGAGCCCGCGATAGACGAAGAAGCCCACGATCACGACCGCGAAGACCGTGAAGGCGCGCAACTGCCCCGGCCGCATCCGATTATAGAGGAAGATGGCCAGCGCGATCACCCCCGCGCCGACCAGCAGCGCGCCGACGATCTGGGGGCCTCCCGCGGCCCAGGCCTCGGGCACCGGGGGCATGGACACGAGCACCGCGGCCAGCCCCCCCAGCGCCACGAAGCCCATGACGCCGACGTTGAAGAGCCCGGCAAAGCCCCACTGCATGTTGACGCCAAGCGCCATGATCGCGCTGACGAGCCCCATGTTCAGGATCACCAGCGCGTTGTTCCAGCTCTGCACGAAGCCGGTGCCGATGATCAGCCCGGCGACCAGCGCGAAAAGCAGGATTGTGCGGCCTCGGCTTGCGCCGTCCGTGTCCGATCTGCGCTCGCTCATACCGATTTCCCCCTGAAGAGACCGGTGGGACGGATCAGCAGCACGATCACCAGGATCACGAAGCTGACCGCGAACTTGTAGTCCACCGCCAGAAGCTGCACGAGCCCGTCGGGCTGCAGGCCCTCGGGCAACAGGTAGCTCAGAACTTTCCGCCAGGCGTAGGTGATCGTGACCTCGGAGAAGGCGATGATGAAGCCGCCGGCGATGGCGCCCACCGGACTGCCAAGTCCGCCGACGATGGCGGCGGCGAAGATCGGCAGCAGAAGCTGGAAGTAGGTGAAGGGCTTGAAGCTCTTGTCGAGGCCGTAGAGCGTGCCCGCCGCGGTGGCCAGCGCCGCCACGATCAGCCATGTCACCAGCACGACCCGCTCCGGGTTGATGCCGGACAGAAGCGCCAGGTCCTCGTTGTCGGAATAGGCGCGCATCGACTTGCCCGTGCGCGTGCGGTTGAGGAACCAGAACAGAAGCACCACCACGACGATGGCCGTGACCAGCGTGATCGCCTGGCTGGTCCGGATCGCCAGCCCCTCGTCGAGGCCCGTCAGGCTGCGGAAGTCGCGCGCCGAGATCAGGAAGCGGGGGCCGTCGGCGAAGCTCTGGTCGTCCGGCCCGATGATGAAGCGCGTGATGCCGTTGTAGACGAACATCACCCCCATCGACACGATCACGAGGATAACGGGTTTCACCCGTTGCTCGCGGTAGAACCGATAGACGGTGCGGTCCGTCGCCAATACCAGCGCCGCGCAAAGCGCGATGCCCACCGGCAGCGCCAGAAGCGCCGTGGGCAGCGGCCCGAGGCTCACCCCGAGACCCTGCAGCCACCAGGTGAAGAGGATCACGCCCATCGTGCCGAAGGCCATGGTGTCGCCATGCGCGAAGTTCGAGAATCGCAGGATGCCGTAGATCAGCGTGACCCCCAGCGCGCCAAGGGCAAGCTGGCTGCCGTAGGACAAGGCCGGGATGATCACGAAGTTCGAGAGCGCGACGATCGCGTTCAGCAGATCCATGCGTCAGTCTCTCCGCTCAGGGGCGAGGGGCGTCGCGCGTCCCCCCGGGTGCCGTGACAGGTGATCGCCGTGCCCGCGGCGGGCAGGTGGACGGTGCAGCGCGCGGCCCCCGCAGGCCCCGCGACGATCGGCAGAGGCGTCGCGCGTTCGCCCGCCGCGATGGAACGGGCCGCGCCGGAGACGTCCGACAGGACCGCGCCCTTCCTCCAGTGGCTCAGGGCCGCGCCGCGGTCCGTCCCGGCGCGGGGCCCGTGCCCCCGCGCAGTCCAGCCGGAAGGCGCGGGCCGCCGCCACCGCGGCGCCAGGCGCGGACGCAAGCGCCGCGGGAAGATGCGCGCGGCGCGCCTCATCCGCCCAGAAAGCTGCGCCGCACCTCTGGGTCGGCCAGCAGCTCCTTTCCGGTGCCGGTGTAGGCGTTTGCACCCTGCACCATGACATAGCCCACATCCGCGATCTCTAGCGCCTGGCGCGCGTTCTGCTCGACCATCAGGATCGAGATACCGGTGCGCGCCACCTCGATGATCCGGTCGAAAAGCTCGTCCATCACGATGGGGCTGACGCCGGCGGTGGGCTCGTCCAGCATCAGCACGCTGGGTTCGGTCATCAGCGCGCGGCCCACGGCAACCTGCTGGCGCTGCCCGCCGGACAACTCGCCCGCGGGCTGGCGGCGCTTTTCCTTCAGGATCGGGAAGAGGTCATAGACCTGCTCCATCGTGCGGCGATGGTCGTCGCGGCGGATGAAGGCGCCCATCTCAAGGTTTTCCTCGACGGTGAGCGAGGTGAAGATGTTCGAGGTCTGGGGCACGAAGCCCATGCCCTTGCGGACCCGCGCCTGCGGCGTCAGCTGGGTGATGTCCTCGCCGTCCAGCCGGATGGAGCCGGTGTGGATGTTCAGCATCCCGAAGATCGCCTTCATCGCGGTGGACTTGCCCGCGCCGTTGGGTCCCACGATCACCGCGATCTGGCCCCGTTCGACGGCGACGGTGCAGTCGTGCAGGATGTCCGCGCCGCGGCCGTAGCCGCCGGTCATGCCGTCCCCGATCAGGAAGGCATCGCGCGTGTGCACGGGCTTGGCCCCGCGGTTGTCGGCAATGGCCAGCTCGCCCACCTTGCCGTCCTTGGTGATCGAGCGGTCCTTGTTGCCGCGGTCGTCGTAGGGGGTCCCGCTCATGCCCCGGCCTCCGCCTTGGCCTTGTTCTTGAGCCCGGTGCCCAGGTAGGCCTCGATCACCCGCTCGTCGGCCTTGATCTCGTCCAGCGTGCCCTCGGCCAGCACCTTGCCTTCCGCCATGCAGATGACCGGGTCGCAGATGCGGCCGATGAAATCCATGTCGTGCTCGATGACGACGAAGGTGTAGCCGCGTTCCTCGTTGAGCCGCACGATGGCGTCGGCGATGGTGTTCAGAAGCGTGCGGTTCACGCCCGCGCCCACCTCGTCGAGGAACACGATGCGCGCATCCACCATCATGGTGCGCCCAAGCTCCAGCAGCTTCTTCTGCCCGCCGGAGAGGTTGCCGGCCTTTTCCCCGGCCAGATGGTCGATGGTGAGGAACTTCAGGACGTCATGCGCGCGCTCGGCCAGTTCGGCCTCCTGCCGGCGGATGCGGCCGCGCGCGACCCATGTGTTCCACAGCGACTCGCCCGCCTGCGCGCCGGGCACCATCATCAGGTTCTCCAGCACGGTCATCGAGTGAAATTCATGCGCGATCTGGAAGGTGCGCAGCAGGCCCTTGTGGAAAAGCGCGTGCGGCGGCAGGCCGGTGAT
>NZ_JBKHAQ010000030.1:0-28136 GCF_046542825.1 Rhodosalinus sp.
CGGCAGTGCTCCGCCCGCCCAGCGCATGGGCGATGGCCTCCGCGAAGCTACCGAGCGCGGGCGCAAGCAAAAACGCTGAGGAAAGCGCAAGCGGCCTGGGTGTACAAGGTGATAGTCCCGAGAATGATTTCGGGGGACTATGCCCTCCCAGCCGGCACGATCGGCTTCAGCCGAAGGCCGCCGCGGCGGAGTTTCGGCATTTGCGCCCGGGTCGCGCCCGGGTCGGCTGCTGGCGCGCCGGGCCACCAGCCGCTTCGAGGCGTTTCGAAAGCTTCGATTCCGGCGATTCGGGCGCCCGGAGCCGCTATCGCCTCGCTCCGGGCATCGGCGTCGGTGCATGGCGTCGCCCCCGGCGCTCCGCGCGGCGCGCGCCCGCGCTGTCGTCGCGCAGCGTCATGGAACCTCGCCACGGCCTCGAGTTCCGACCCCGCCTGCCGGCGCGGTGAGGGCGGCCCGCGCCGAAAGGTCATGGATGCGGCAGCGCCCGCAGCCGATGGATGGGCGGCGAGGTCCGGTTGGTGTGCGAAACGAATTGACCAGGGCCTGCCGGTGGTGCATCAAAAACCTCGTGATCGGTTCCATCCCTTCCCGGGGTGGAGGCAAGAGGGAACGCGGTGGGGTGTGCCTGCACGTCGAATCCGCGGCTGTCCCCGCAACTGTGAGCGGCGAGTCCGGCTGACGATGCCACTGGAGCGATCCGGGAAGGCCAGCCAGGGCGCAGACCCGCGAGCCAGGAGACCTGCCGGTCATGCGTGTCCCCGCAGGGGCACGGCCACCTGGACGCCGGGGAAACGCGTCTGGCATGGGCGTGTCTTCCTCGTGTCGCGCTCCCGCCAAATCTCCCCGTCCGTCGTTTCCAAGCGCGGCGCCTGCGCCGCACGACCGAAAGAGGACGCAGATGACCCTACGCAAGACACTTCTGGCGGCGGCGGCCGCCGCTGCCCTGCCGGTGACGGCATCGGCACATTTCCTGTCGACCTATACCGAAGAGGCCGTGATCGGGAGGCCCGGTGAAATCCCCGTCAAGCTGATCTTCTGGCACCCGATGGACAACGGTCATGTCATGGACCTCGCCAAGCCGCGCGAATTCTACATGATCCACAACGGCGAACGCACGGACCTTCTCGACACGCTGGAACCTGCGGCCTTCGAGGGTGCCGAGAACACCGGCGAGGCCTTTCTCGGCTCCGTGCCGGTCCGCCGGTCGGGGGACTACGTGCTCGTGACCGTGCCCGAGCCCTATTACGAGGAATCCGAGGATATCCATATCCAGCAGATCACGCGGGTGTTCCTGAACCGCAACGGGCTGCCCACGGACTGGGACGCGATCATGGGCCTGCCGGCCGAGATCCAGCCGCTGAACCGGCCCTACAACGTGCTGGTCGGTTCGACCTTCACGGGGCGGGTCCTGTCCGAGGGCGAACCCGTTCCGGGCGCCGAGATCGAGATCGAATACCTGGCGTCCGAGCCCGACATCGCGGACAGCGCCACGACCGATGCGACGGTCACGCCGCCCGCAGGCGGCACGCTGGTCGCGATCAGCGATGCGAACGGCTATTTCACCTTCGGCATCCCGACCGCCGGCTGGTGGGGCTTTGCCGCGCTCGGCGTGGGCACGGAGACCGAGTTCGACGGCACGGAGTTGTCGCAGGACGCGGTGATCTGGATCCACGCCAGCGAACTGGAGTGAGACCATGCACATCGTCGACGGGGCGCTCGCCAACGAGGTGGTGATCGGCGGGGCGGTGCTGGCCGCAGGCGGGATCGCGCTGGGGCTGAACAGGCTGCCGCTGGAAAAGATCCCCGCCGCGGGGGTCCTCTCGGCCGCGTTCTTCGTGGCCTCGCTCATCCATGTTCCGATCGGCCCGTCGTCGGTGCATCTGATCCTCAACGGCCTGGCCGGGCTCGTCCTCGGCTGGGCCGCCTTTCCGGCGCTCTTCGTGGGGCTGCTGCTGCAGGCCGTCTTCTTCGGCTTCGGCGGGCTCACCGTGCTGGGGATCAACACGCTCAACATCGCGCTGCCCGCGGTGCTGGCGGGGCTGCTCTTCGGTCCGCTGATCGCGCGCGCCTCGCCGCTGGCGGGCGCCGTCTGGGCCGGGATCGGCGGGGCCTTCGCCATCGCGGCGACGACGCTACTGGTCGCGGTTTCCCTGGTGCTGTCGGGCGACGCCTTCGTGCCGGCCGCGCAGTTCGTCTTCCTTGCCCATATCCCGGTGATGGCGGTCGAGGCGCTGCTGTCGGCGTCGGCCGTCTATCTCGCGCGGCAGGTCAAGCCGGACCTTTTCGACGCCATCAAGGGAGCCAGGGCATGATCCGGATCGTGTTTCTCGGCCTGATCCTTGCCGCCATGCCGCTCGCGGCAACGGCGCACAACGTCATTGCCTCGGTCTTCCCGGCGGGACGCGACATCGAGGGGGAAATCGGGTTCTCGAACGGTTCAATGGCCGACGATCAGCGTGTCGAGGTTTTCGACGCCCAGGGCACCAGGCTGGGCGAGACCGTGACGGACGAGGACGGATTCTTCCTCTACACGCCCACCGAGCCGGTCACCCATGTCTTTCGCGCCGATCTCGGGGCCGGGCACGTCGCGGAGATGACCATGCCGGCCGAAGAGGTCGCCGCGATCATGGGGGTCGCCGCGCCCGAGAGCGACCCGGCCGAGACCGCGCCCGACGCCCCCGCGGAGGGTGCCGCCCCGGCCGCATCGCTGACGGAGGAGGAACGCGCGGCCATCGCCGAGATCGTGCGGTCGGAACTGCGCCCGCTGCGGCAGGAAATCGCCGCCGACAGGACCCGGAACGACCTTCAGACCATCCTTGGCGGGATCGGCTATATCATGGGGCTCTTCGGGCTGGGGTTCTACCTCGCGGCGCGCCGCAGGCTGGCGGCCTGATCCTTGGCGTCGATCCTTTCGCCGCAGGCGGCCGTTCCGGGGCCGAACGGGGAGGTGCCCGGCTGGCTTGGCGCAATCGACCCGCGCATGCGCATCGTCGTGGCGGCAACCTTTGCCGTCGTGGTCGTTGCCTGCACCCGGATCGACACGCTCGCGCTCGCCTTCGGCCTCTCGGTCGCGCTGCTGCTGGCCTCGCGCCTGCCCCTTCGCCGCACGCTCGGGCGGATGGCGGCGATGGACGGGTTCATCCTGTTCATGCTGGTCCTGCTGCCCTTCACCGTGCCCGGGGATGCGATCTTCACGCTCTGGGGCTTCACCGCCAGCTGGCAGGGCGTGCTGCGCGCCGTCGAGATCGCGCTGACGGCCAACGCCGTGGTGCTTGCGCTGCTGGTGCTGGTCGGCACGATGGAACCGGTCACGCTGGGTCATGCGCTCCATGCGCTGAAGATGCCCGAAAGGCTGGTCCACCTTCTGATGTTCTCGATCCGCTACATCGACACCCTGCGCGAGGAATATCTGCGCCTGAGAACCGCGATGAAGGTGCGCGGGTTTCGTCCCGGCACGAACTGGCACACCTATCGCAGCTTCGGCTACCTCGTCGGCATGATGCTCGTGCGCGCGGTCGAACGCTCCGAACGCGTCCTCGGCGCCATGAAGTGCCGCGGCTTTTCGGGGCGGATCGTCCTGCTGCCGCGGTTCCGCGCGACCCGGGCGGACGCCGCCTTCGGCTTCCTTGCCATCGTCGCGGCCTCGGCCCTCCTGGCGCTGGAATTCGCCCGGTGACGGCGATCGACCTGCGGGGTCTGCGCTTCGCCTATCCCGGCGCGGATCCGGTTCTGCGGGATGCCTCCCTGACGCTCGGCCGCGGCGAGCGGCTTTCGCTCACCGGGCCGAACGGCGCCGGCAAGTCCACACTGCTCCGGATCGTGGTGGGGCTTCTGAAACCGGAGGCGGGTGAGGTGCGGGTCTTCGGCACCCCGCGCCGGACGGAGGCGGATTTCGAGGACGTCCGCCGCCGCGTCGGTCTCGTCTTTCAGGACGCGGACGATCAGCTCTTCTGCCCGACCGTCGCCGAGGACATCGCCTTCGGGCCGCTCAATCTCGGCCGCAGCCGGGACGAGGCGCTGGCCATCGTCGAGGACGTGCTGGCCCGGCTGGACCTGGCTCATCTGCGCGACCGGATCACCCATCACCTGTCGGGGGGCGAAAAGCGGCTGGTCACGCTGGCGACCGTGCTCGCGATGGAGCCCGAGGTGCTGCTGCTCGACGAGCCCACCAACGCGCTCGATCCGGAGAACCGGGCGCGGCTGGTGGAGATCGTGAACGCGCTGCCCCAAGCGGTCCTTCTGGTCAGCCACGATCCGGCCTTCCGTGAGGCCGTCGCGCCCTGCGCGCTGCACCTGTCAGAAGGACGGCTGCTGCCTGTCTGACGCTCAGCCGCTGATCGGCCAGGACGGGTGCAGGTCGTCGATGGTGAAGGGGTGGACATGCCGGTGTTCACCCTGCACATGTGGGTGCTCAGGGGGCAGGTCCGGGTGCTCGTGCGCGATTTCGACCGGGTCATGGGACGGCCACTGCCTGAGCGCCAAGAGAAGTGCGCCACAGGTCAGCGCAGAACAGACACTAAGCGCCACCACCTCCCCACCAAGCGTCATTAACGCACCGGCCAGCGGATAGGTCAGGAGCCAGCAGGCATGCGACAGGGCGAACTGCGCCGCAAAAACCGCCGGTCTATCCTCGGGTTGCGACGACCGGCGCAGTAGCCGCCCGGACGGGGTAAGGACGGCAGAATACCCGATCCCGATAGTCAACCATGCCGCCAGAAGTGCGCTTTGTGACAGCCCAAATGCCCCATCCCAAACGGCAAGGCCAATCAGACCCAGGACCATCATCACAGCGCCGACACACATGACCGGGCGATCTGACATCGTGTCGAGCATCTTTGGCAAAGAGAGCGCCGCCAGCATGGATCCAGCGCCGAAGGCCCCCATTGCAACTGCCACGGCGCTGTCCCCTAGGCCTAGTCCGTCTTTGACCAGAACCACCGTATTGACGAGCACCATGGCACCCGCCGCAGACACCGCCATTGAAAACGCGAGAAGCCCCCGCAGGCGCGGAGTCTTGAAATAGATTCGAATACCGCGGGTTGTGCGGTCGTAGAACCCGCGCGATGCAGACGGTTTCGGCGTTGGAAGGACCACCGAGACGACAAGGGCTGCCGAGGCCGCGAAGCCTGCCACCGTCCCGAGGAACAGCGTGTCGTAGGAAAACGCGACGAGGAGAAGCGCAGCCAGAGCCGGGCTCAGGAGCGACTCCAAATCATAGGCCAACCGCGACAGGGACAGGGCACGGGTATAGCGGTCTTCTTCTGGAAGGACGTCTGGGATCGTCGCCTGAAAAATCGGCGTGAAGGCCGCCGAGGCCGCTTGGAGAATAAGGATCAAGACAAAGACCTGCCAGACCTCGGAGACGATCGGCAGGCAAAGCGCGACAGCGGCACGCACCAGATCCAGCGCCACCAAAACACGGCGGCGATGCATCCTCTCGGCCAGAGCGGCGGCGACAGGCGCGACCGTGACATAGGCCACCATTTTGATCGCAAAGACGGTGCCGAGGACCATCGCCGCGTTTCCGCCCGCAAGGTCATAGGCCAGAAGGCCAAGCGCGACGGTGGCCAGCCCGGTTCCCATCAGCGCGACGACCTGCGCGATCAAGAGATGGCGATAAGTGCGGACTTCGAGGATCTCTAGCATTGTGCCCAGGGCCTTGACGCATGACAGGCCAGCCTCGGTCGCGAGACAGGAGGTGTCAATCCGGCGTCTTGCGCAGCAGATAGGTGTCCATGATCCAGCCATGCCGCGCCCGGGCCTCGGCGCGGGCGTGCAGGATGCGCGGCCCGGCCTCGGCCAGCGGCCCGGCGTCGAGCACCTGTTCGGCCATGCCGAGAAACCCGCCCCACCAGATATGCAGCCCCTCGGGCGGCAGGTGCCGGAAACTGCACGCGCCGTCGAGCATCACCGCGACCGTCTCGGCGCCCTCGGGCCAGCCATGATCGCGCAGGCGCCGACCGGTGGTGACGGTGACGGCCCCGCCCACGGTGTTGAAGGGGATGGCGTGGGCCGATGTCAGGGCCTGCAGCGCCGTGATGCCGGGGATCACGCGCAGCTTCGGGCGCGGCGACAGCCGCGCGGCGATGCGCAGCGTCGAATCGTAGAGCCCGGGGTCGCCCCAGACGAGCAGCGCGACAGGCCCGTCAGGGGTCGCATCGCGCAAGGCCTCGGCCCAGATGACGGCGATCTCGTCATGCCACCTCGCCACGCGCGCGGCATAGGGCAGGCTCTCGTCCCGCACGGGCATGTCGAATTCGCGCACCGGGGCCGGACTGGCGCAGGCGGCAAGGATCGCATGGCGCAGGTCCGCCAGATCGGACTTGTCGGGCCCCTTTCGCGGAACGAGCACCAGAGCCGCCTCGCGCAGCGCGCGACGCGCCTGCAGCGTGACGTGCTCGGGGTTGCCGGTTCCGATCCCGATCAGCCAGAGTTCGGTCACGGCAGGCCCTCTCCCTCCGCCAGGGCGCCGTAGAAGATCAGCGCGGGCTTCGCGCCGATCTCGCCGGCAAGGCGCGCGGCCAGGGCGGCGACCGTCGTGCGCAGACGGCTTGCCTCCGGCGTTCCAACGGCCTCGGCAAGCATCGCCGGGGTCTCGGGCGGCAGGCCGCGCGCGATCAGCGCCTCGGCCAGGGCCGGAAAGGTGCGCTTGCCCATGAAGATCACGGTGCAGGCGCCGGGATCGGCCAGCGCGTCGAGGTCGAGGTCCGGCGGCAAGTGTCCGCTCGCGTCGTGCCCCGTGACGAACTGGACGCGCCGTGCCGTCAGGCGCCGGGTGAGCGGAATGCCCGCCGCCGCCGCGGCCGCGAAAGGCGAGGCCACGCCCGGCACGATCTCGAAGGCGATGCCGGCGCTGCGCAGGGCGATCAGCTCTTCCTCGAGCCGCCCGAAAAGGCCGCCGTCCCCGGATTTCAGCCGCACGATCCGCCCGCCGCCTTGGGCATACTCCACCAGGAGCCGACTGACGTGATGCTGCCGGGGCGAAGGCCGGCCGGCCCGCTTGCCCACGCCCACAAGATCGGCCCCGGCCCGGGCGTAGGACAGGATCGGCCCCGAAGACAGATCGTCGTAAAGGACCGCATCCGCGCGCTTGAGGCGGTCGACGGCCTTCAGCGTCAGCAGGTCGGGATCGCCCGGACCGGACCCCACGAAGCTGACGAAGCCGCTCATGGTGCGTCCTCGGCGATCAGGTGGAAGAAGGTTCCCGTGACATGGCCCCGATGCGAGCCGGTCTCGGGCACCGGGTTGCCGTCGGCATCGGTCACATGCGCCAGCGGTGCGTCCGGCTGGTCGAGGATCGTCGAGTAATGGAACTCGTGCCCGCGGAGCGCCGCGCCCGCCGGATGGCCCGGCATGGGCCTTGCCAGCACGGCCCGGCGATAGCCGAGATGGAACTTGCGCGTCTCGTAGGAGGTCACGAGGCCCAGGAGCCCGGCCATCTCGTGGCGCGCTCCGTCCTTGTCGATCAGGGCTTGGCCGAGCGCCATGTAGCCGCCGCATTCGCCGTGGACGGGCCGCGTCCCGGCATGGCGCCGCAGCCCGGCGAGGAAGGTCGAGGCATCCGCGAGCGCGCCCGCGTGCAGTTCGGGATAGCCGCCGGGCAGCCAGACCAGATCGGCATGCGCCGCGGGCGCCTCGTCCGCGAGCGGCGAGAAGGGCAGGATCTCCGCCCCGGCCGCGCGCCAGCCCTCGAGCAGATGCGGGTAGGTAAAGGAAAACGCCGCATCGCGGGCGAGCGCGATCCGCTGCGCGGGCGGGCGCGGCAGGGGGCCGGCTGCGGCCGCCTGCCGCCCGAGCGCCGCCCGCCGGATCGCTGCCAGATCGACATGTTCGCGCAGGAAGGCCGCATAGCCCGCGATGGCACGCTCCAGATCCGGGTGCTCGACGGCCTGGATCAGACCGAGGTGCCGTTCGGGCAGCGCCAGATCCCCGCGCCGCGGCAGGGCGCCGAGAACCGCCAGGCCCGCGCGCTCCATCCCCAGCCGCGTCAGCCGCTCGTGGCGCGGGCTGGCGACACGGTTGAGGATCACGCCCGCGATCCGCAGATCGGGGTCGTAGCGCGCGAAGCCGAGCGCCGTCGCGGCGGCCGATTGCGCCTGCCCGCCCACGTCGAGGACGAGGATCACCGGCCAGCCCATCGCCGTCGCGGTCTCGGCGCTCGAGCCGAAGCCCGCGCGCCCCCGCGTCGCGACCCCGTCGAAAAGGCCCATCGACCCCTCGGCCACGCAGATGTCCGCCCCCGCGGCGCGCGCGGCGATGGCGCCGAACAGGCCCGCGTCCATCGCCCAGGTGTCGAGGTTGAACGACGCCCGCCCGCTCGCGGCGCGGTGAAAGGCCGGATCGATGTAGTCGGGCCCGGACTTGAACGGCTGCACCTCGAGCCCGTCCTCCACCAGCGCGCGGAGGAGCCCAAGCATGACCGTCGTCTTTCCCGTCCCGGAGGCCGGGGCCGAAACCAGAAGTCCCGGCGGAATGCGGGCGTCAGTCATCGCGCTCGCTCCACCCTGCCCAGGGGCTGTCGGCGCTTTGCGGGCGGTAGCGGCGGTCGTAGTCGGGCGCGTAGAGGCGGCTTTCGCCGAACTCCGTGTCGCCGAGCGCCCGGCCGACCAGGATCAGGGCGGTGCGTGTCATGCCCTCGGGCAGGCGCGCCTCGATGGTGGACAGCGTGCCGCGCAGGATGCGCTCGTCGGGCCAGCTTGCCCGCCAGACCACGGCGACCGGGCAATCCTCGCCGTAATGCGGGATCAGATCGGCGGCGACCCGGCCGAGGTTCTGGATCGACAGGTGGATGGCGAGCGTCGCGCCGGTCGCGCCGAAGGCCGCCAGCGTTTCGGTGTCCGGCATCGACGAGGCCCGCCCCGGCGTCCGGGTCAGCACCACCGATTGCACAACGCCGGGCAAGGTCAACTCCGACCCCAGCGCCGCCGCCGCCGCGGCGAAGGCGGGCACCCCGGGCGTGACCGTGTAGGGGATGCCCAGCGCCTTCAGGCGGCGGATCTGTTCGCCCATCGCCGACCAGACCGACAGGTCGCCCGAATGCAGCCGGGCCACGTCCTCGCCCCGGTCATGGGCAGCCGTGATCTCGCGCATGATGGCGTCGAGGTCGAGCGGCGCGGTATTCACGATCCGCGCGCCGGGCGGGCAGTGCGACAGGACTGTCTCGGGCACCAGCGAGCCGGCATAGAGACAGACGGGACAGGCCGCGATGATGTCGCGCCCGCGCAGTGTCAGCAGATCGGGCGCGCCGGGCCCCGCACCGATGAAATGGACCGTCATCCGTCCCTCCCTTCCGCCAGCGCGCAGGTCGCCATGCCGTCCGCCGAGATCTGCCGCGCGGCGATCAATCGCGCGCCCGGTCCGGCGGCGGCAAGAGCCGCGGCCTCGGCAAGGCTGCCGGTCCCGCGCGCCGCCAGCGATGCCGCCGAGCGCGTTTGCGTCGGTTGGGCTGCGAGCGCGGCGCTGTCAACACCCTCCGTGGGCAGGCCCAGCTCGGCGGCGAGGACGCGAAAGGCCGCGGTCCGGGATTTGTCGCTCGCGGTGGCCAGCAGCCGGACCCGCGACGCGCCCCCCGTTCGGTCCAGCGCGTCGCGCAGGCTCGACAGCGTCGCCGCGCCGCGAAAGCCGAAGCCCGCGACGATCACAGCACGACCCGCCATTGCACGACGGGACGGGATGGCGACCATCCGCGCCTTGCTCCCAACGGCGCCGCCTCGGCCAGCTCGATCCGCAACAGCTCGCCACCGAGACGGGCGCTCCATCCGGCCAAAAGAGCCTCGGACTCGAGCGTCACGGCATGGGCCACCAGCCGCGTTCCGGACGGCAACCGTGCGGCGAGATCGACCATCAGAGCCTCGGACAGGCCCCCGCCCACGAAAACCGCGTGGGGAAGATCGAGCCCCGCCAGCGCCCCGGGTGCCTGCCCCTCGACGACGCTCAGGCGGTCGAGCCCGAAGCGGTCCGCGTTGGCCCGGATACGGGCGGCGCGCTCGGGGCGCGGTTCGATGGCGGTGGCTTGCAGGCTGCGATCGGCAAGGCACCATTCGATGCCGATCGACCCCGACCCGCCGCCGATGTCCCACAGGCGCTCGCCCGGCATCGGCGCAAGGGCCGACAGCGCCAGCGCACGCACCGGCCGCTTGGTGATCTGCCCGTCGGTCTCGAAGAACCTGTCCGAAATGCCCGAGACACGAGGCAGAACCGTGCCGCTGCCCGCCACGTCCAGCGCAACGCAGACAGGGTGGCTGAACGTGCCCGACAGGTCCGCGGCCGTCGCCATGCTCACCCGCTCGCGCGGTCCGCCAAGCGCCTCCAGCACGGTGAGACGGCTTTCGCCGAAACCCTCGGCGCGCAGGTAGGCGGCAAGATCGCCGACCGCTGCCCCATCGCGCAGGAGCACGATGGCCCGCAGCCCCGGCGCAAGATGGGGCCGCAGCCGCGCCATCGGAGCGGCATGCAGGCCGAGGCAGAGGGTCGTCTCCAGCGGCCAGCCAAGCCGCGCGGCGGCCAGCGAAAAGGTCGACCGGCCCGGCAAGGCGCGCCATTCCCCGGCTCCGAGCCGGGCCGCGATGACCGACCCGGCCCCGAACCAGAACGGATCCCCCGAGACCAGCGCCACGACACGCCGTCCGCGAAAGCCCTCGAGAGCCTTCAGACCGTCGGCAAAGGGCACCGGCCATTCCACAAGCTCGGCGCCGGGGTCCGGCAAAAGCCCCAGGTGCCGCGCGGGGCCCATGACGATATCGGCATCGGCCAGAGCCTCGCGGCTTGCGGAGCACAGGCCGTCCGGGCCATCTTCTCCGAGGCCGACGATGGTCAGCCAGGGAGCCTCAGCCATGGCCTGCAAACTCCTGATCCTTGCCGGAACGACCGAGGCGACGGCCTTCGCTCGGGCCGCCTCCGACCGCGGGCTGGACGGGATCGTGTCCTTCGCCGGTCGCGTGGAACGCCCCCTGCGCCAGCCCCTGCCGCAACGGGTGGGGGGTTTCGGGGGTGCCGCGGGGCTGGCCTGCTATCTGCGCGCGGAGGGCATCACCCATGTGATCGACGCGACCCATCCCTTCGCCGTGCAGATGAGCCGAAACGCCGTGGCTGCCTGTGCCGAGACGGGCGTGCCGCTCGTCGCCCTGACGCGTCCGGCCTGGAGCCCGGTGCCCGGCGACCGATGGATCTCCGTGCCCGACATCGCCGGTGCCGTCGCCGCGCTCGATCGTCCCGCCGCGCGGGTGATGCTGGCCGTGGGGCGGATGCATCTCGAGGCCTTCGCGCCGAACCCGCAGCATTTCTACCTTCTGCGCCTCGTCGACCCCCCGAAAGGCGACCTCCCTTTCCCCCGCGCGGAGATCATCGTGGATCGCGGCCCCTTCGACATGGCGGCCGACCGGGCGCTGATGGAGAGGTTCAGGCTGGACATCGTGGTGTCCAAGAACGCGGGCGGCAGCGGCGCCCATGCCAAGATCGCGGCCGCTCGCGCGCTTGGCCTGCCGGTGATCATGATCGACCGTCCCCCCGCCCCGCCGCGCGAGGAGGTGCATGATGTGGAGGCCGTGTTCGACTGGCTCGCTCACTGCGGGACGGACCTTGGCGTATAGACGATGGGAGAGGCGCCGCGGCGGATGACGCGGGTCGCCGACGAGCCGATCAGCACCACGGTCTGCATGTTCGCCATCTCGGGCGTGGCCTCGTCCAGCCGAACGACCCGCAGATGCTCGGTCGCTGTCGTGACGGACCTTGCGAAGACCAGCACGCGCGCCGGCTCGCAGGACTCCCGCAGAAGGCGCAGGGTGGCGGCGAACCCTTCGGGGCGTGCCTTCGAGCGCGGATTGTAGAGGGCGATGGCGAAATCCGCCTCGATGGCGAGGCGCAGCCGCCGCTCGATCAGGGTCCATGGCTTGAGGTTGTCGCTGAGGTTTATCGCACAGAAATCATGCCCCAGGGGCGCGCCGATCCGCGCCGCGGCCGCCAGCATCGCCGTGATGCCGGGCAGGACGCGGATGTCGAGGCCCCGCCAGTGCCCCGGCCCCGCTTCCACCGCCTCGAACACGGCCGAGGCCATGGCGAAGACGCCGGGATCGCCGGAACTGACAACAACCACGCGGTGTCCTGCCTCGGCCATCTCCAGCGCGTGGCGGGCCCGGGCCAGTTCCTGCCGGTTGTCGGTTTCATGCAGGGTCAGCCCCTCCCGCGGCGGGACGCGCCGCACATAAGGGATGTAGCCCACCACGTCGGTCGCCTCGGCCAGTGCCGCCGAGACCTCGGGCGTCACGAGCGACGGATCGCCAGGCCCCAGCCCCGCGATGACCAGCCATCCGCTCATGGACGCCGCCCCTGGCCATGGACGAGGACGATCGAGAAATAGGGTGCCGCCTGGTCGCCCGCATCGCGCAGAGGGATCACGCGTTCCTCCGCCATGCTGGCGCATTCCACGAGCCAGGCCCGGTCAGCCTTGCCGGCCGCCTCCAGCGCGCGGCGCACCCTGGGCAGGTTGCGGCCGACCTTCATCACCACCACGGCATCGGCGTCGGCCATGCGGCGCGCAAGGTCCTCCTCCGGCATGGTGCCGAGCAGCACGCACAGAACGTCGTCGCCCCAGGTCACCGGGATCCCCGTCGCCGTCCAGGCCGCCGACATGCCGGTGATTGCAGGGACAACTTCGACCGGCACATGATCTTTCACGCGCGTGTAGAGATGCATGAACGAGCCATAGAAGAACGGGTCGCCTTCGCACAGGACCACGACATCCGCACCGCTCTCGGCAAGGGTCCGGATCCGGTCGGCGATCCCGGCGTAGAAGTCCGACAGGTTCCCGGCATAGGCCGGGTCGTCGAGCGGGATTTCGGTCGTGACCGGGTATTCCATCGCGATCTCGACGGCATCGGGGCGCAGCATGCCCTCGACGAGTGTGCGCGCGCGTCCCGCGCGTCCGGCCTTGCGGAAGAAGGCCACATGGCTGGCGCCGCGCACCAGCCGGTCGGCGCGTACGCTCATCAGTTCCGGGTCCCCCGGCCCCAGGCCGACGCCATAGACCGTGCCCGCGCTCATTCCGCGCGGCTCGCGATGGCGTTGATCGCGGCGACCGTGATCGCGCTGCCGCCCAGCCGGCCGTCGACGATCACCGCGGGTGCGGGCTGCGCCGCCCACAGCGCCGCCTTGGATTCCGCCGCGCCGACGAAGCCGACCGGGCAGCCGATGATGGCCGCGGGCCGCGGGCAGCCGGGATCTTCCAGCATCTCCAGCAGGTGGAACAACGCGGTGGGCGCATTGCCGATCGCGACCAGAGCCCCCGCCAGCCGGGGCCGCCACAATTCCAGCGCAGCCGCCGACCGCGTCGTTCCCAGGCGCGCGGCCAGCGCGGGCACCTGCGCGTCCGTCAGGGTGCAGATAACGTCATTCTCCGCAGGCAGGCGTTTGCGGGTCACCCCCTCGCTCACCATGCGCGCGTCGCACAGGATCGGGGCGCCCGCCTCCAGCGCGGCGCGCGCGGCCGCGACCATGCCGGGCGAGAAGCGGATATGCGCCTCCAGCCCGACCATGCCCGCAGCGTGGATCATCCGGACCGCGACCTGCTCCTCGTCCGGCTCGAAGCGATCGAGAGCTGCCTCCGCCCGGATGGTGGCGAAGCTCTCGGCGTAGATCGCAGCGCCATCCGTTTCGTAGGTGTATGGCATCGTCTATCCACTGATGGCGTCGGACACATCCGTTTGCATGAGGCCGCGGCGGTCGGGGTCATCCCACGGGGTGCCACCCGTGACAAGGTCGAACAGGCCGTCCCGCCCGACCAAAGTCAGATCGCACGGGGCAGGATGCGCGCAGCCCTTGGCGCAGCCCGAAACGTGCAGGGCTGTGCAGGGAGGCAGTATCCTCGCGAGGTCGCGGGCCAGCCCACGGGTCTCCAGACCGGCCTGCGGGCATCCCGGCGCGCCGGTGCAGGCATGGACGCGCAACAGCGGATCGTCGGGATCGGTGATCAGCGTGTCCGATCCCGCCAGCACCTCCGCGGCCTCGACACCGGGCATAAACACCATGCGCCACGGCGTGATCCGAAGCGGGCCCCGCGCAGCCGCCACAAGCCCGAGGAGATCGTCGGGCGCGAGTTGACCGAAGGCCGCCGCGACAAGCAGGCCGCCGGGCCCCTGCCCGGTCACAGGCCCGGTCACAGGCCCGGGCCGGGGCGCGGGAACGGCCGCGTTGGGCCTCATGGCGCCTGCCAGCCCCTCGGGCAGGGTCCGGCCCGCCGTGACATGGCGCGCCATGCGCCCGCGTCCGTCCGCGCCGATCCCGCCCGAGGCGATGAACCAGCGCGCAAGGTCGAGGGCGAGGCTCACGGCCGCCTCCGCATCGCGCGCCGCCCGACCCGTGGCGCAGCCGTCCGCGCGCACGATCAGACGCCTCGCCGCGGCCTCGATCCGGATGTCGCCGCTGATCTCCGCAAGGTGCCGGGCCGGCCCCGCGTCGATGACGAAGCCGAACTTGGAGGGGAGGGGCGCCAGATCGGGCGCCGCAAGGCCCTCGGCGAGCCGGGTGGCGATCCGGCTCTGCAAATCCTTCGCCCCGGTTCCCCGGAACGGGTCGAGCACGATGTTGCGGCGGCCCTCCACGCCCGGATCGGAATCGAGCAGGCCGAGACGGCCGAGCGCGTCCAGAAGCGGGCCATGCGTGGCCTCGGTCACGCCGCGCAGCTGCAGATTGGCCCGATTCGTCAGGTCGATCAGGCCGTTGCCGAACCGCGCCGCCGCATCGGCCAGCCCGCGCGCCTGTTCGCAGGTCAGCGCGCCCAGGGCCGGGCGCACCCGCACCACCAGCCCGTCGCCCGAGGCCATCGGGCGATGCGCGCCGGGGCACCAGCCACGGATGGCGGGCGCGGTCATGATCCGGTCTCCAGTTCGGCCAGGATCGAATTGCGCCGCGATTGCCAGAGGCCCGCCGCGTGCAACTCGGCAAAGCGGGCGCGCATGGCCTCCAGCGCCTGACCGTTGGCCTGCTCCAGAAAGGCGGTCACATCCGGGTCGCCGAGGGTCGCCTCCCAGAACTGATCGAACAGATGCGGCCCGACGGCTCCGGCGAGATGGGCGAAGGCAGCCATGTTTTCCAGCGTCGAGGCGATCTCGGCCGCGCCGCGAAAGCCGTGCCGCCGCATGCCGGCGATCCAGCCCGGATTGGCCGCGCGCGCCTGCACGACGCGGGCGATTTCCTCGGGAAGGCTCCGCGCGCGGGGGCGCGACGGGTCGGTGTTGTCCACATGGTAGAGCCGCGCCGCCCCGCCTGCGATCCCCTGCGCCGCGGCGAAGCCCGCCTCGTGGGCGGCGTAATCCTCGGCCAGAAGCAGATCGGTCTCGGGCAGATCCTGGAGGTGGACGAAGGCATCGGCCTGCGCGACGCGCGCCTTCAGGCCGTCCATGTCGCGCGCCTGCCTGTCGCCGTCGAGCGCCCAGGCCGAGGCGGCAAGCCATGCCTCGCCCGCCGCCCGCCGCCCCGCGTCGGAATAGTCGCCGAGGTGCTGCCCCATGCCGAGGCCGAAACTTCCCGGCGCGGGACCGTAGACGCGCGCCTCGTCGCGCCCGGCATAGGGGTTCCAGTCGGGGGCCTCGTCGCGCCGGCTCAGCACTCGAACCGCCTGCTGGAACAGCGCCGACAGGGTCGGGAACACATCGCGGAACAGGCCCGAGACCCGCAGGGTCACGTCGATCCGTGGGCGATCCAGTTCCGCGATGGGCACCACCTCGATCCCCGAGACGCGTTCGGAGCCCGCGTCCCAGACCGGCCGCACCCCCAGGAGCGCCAGCGCCATGGCGAATTCCTCGCCCGCGGTGCGCATCGTGGCCGACCCCCAGAGATCGACGATCACGCCGCGCGGCCAGTCGCCCTCGTCCTGCAGATGGCGGCGGATCAGTTCGTCGGCAAGCACAGCACCCTGCCGGAAGGCGGCGCGCGTGGGCACACTGCGCGGGTCGGTGGTGAAGAGGTTGCGCCCGGTGGGCAGAACGTCCGTCCGCCCGCGATAGGGCGAGCCGGAGGGCCCGGCCTCGATCCGACGGCCCGAGACGGCGTCGATCAGCGCCTGGCGCTCGGCCCCGGCCGCGGCGCGGCTGTCGAAAGCCGCCTGGCCGGCCTGCGCGCGCCCCCAGACATGCAGGCCGTCGCCGAACTGGCTCTCCTTGACGTCGCAGACGAAGCGGTCGATGCGGGTGATCGCCTCGGCGGTGCAGGCGGCCGCGTCGATCCCCAGATCGCCTTCGACCCCGAGGCTGCGCGCCTCGTCGCGGATATCGGCCATCAGACGGTCACGGCGGCGCGGGTCGAGCCCATCGGCATTCGAGAACTCGTCGAGCAGCGCCTCGAGCCGCGAGAGCCGTTCGGGCGTCCGCGAGGGCTTGAGGGGCGGCGGCACATGGCCGAGCGTGACGGCCCCGATGCGGCGCTTGGCCTGCGCGGCCTCGCCGGGATCGTTGACGATGAAGGGGTAGATCACCGGCAGATCGCCCACCAGCGCCTCGGGCCAGCAGCTCTCCGACAGGGCGACTGATTTGCCCGGCAGCCATTCCAGCGTGCCATGGGCGCCGACATGGATCAGGGCATCGGCCTCTTCGCGGAGCCAGAGATAGAAGGCGACATAGGCGTGGCGCGGCACGCGGCTCAGGTCGTGATACTCGGCGTCGCGCGCCGCGGGCGTGCCGCGTTCGGGTTGCAGCGCGACGAGAGCCTGACCGCGCCGCAGGGCCGCGAAGGAGAAGCCGTTCGGTCCGGCATCGGGGTCGTCCTCCGGCGCGCCCCAGGCGGCCTGCAGATCGTCGCGCAGGGTCCGGGGCAGACGGGCCAGCGCCGCGCGATAGGCGTCCATGGGCCAGGTGATGCGCCCGCTGGCCAGCGCGGCGTGCAGGGCGGGGCCGGGAGCCACGCCATGCCCCGCGGCGCCGAGATCGTCGAGGATCGCCTCGGCCGAGGCCAGCGCGTCGAGGCCCACGGCATGAGCCATGTTCCACGCCCGCCCCGGATAGGTCGACAGCACGAGTGCAATGCGCCGATCCGCGGGCGCGGTCGCCGACAGGCGATGCCAGCCCGCCACCCGGTCGGCGATGGCCGCGATCCGCGCGGGTTCGGGCGCATGGGCGTGGCGGGCGAATTGCAGATGCGGATCGCGCGGGCGCGGTTCCTTGAAAGAGGCGACGCCCGCGAAGAGTCGCCCGTCCACCTCGGGCAGGACGACATGCATGGCCAGATCGGCCGGAGACAGCCCGCGCTCGGACCCCGCCCAGGCCGCGCGCGTCGAGGTGGCCAGCGCCACCTGGAACACCGGCGTGCCCGCGGCGTCGAGCGGCGACCGGCCCGCATCGCCCCGCCCGGAAAAGGAGGTGGCGTTGACGACCGCCGCCGGTGCGAAGCGGCGCAGCTGCCCCTCCAGCCAGTCGCGCGCGCCAGGCGCCTTGAGCGAGGGCGCGAAGAGGCCAAGCACCCGGAAGCCGCGCGACCGCAACGCGCCGAAGAGCGCCTCGATCGGCGCGAGATCGGCGGCGACCAGGTAGGAGCGGTAGAAGACGACGAGGACCAGCGGCTTTTCCTGCCCGAAGGCCGTGGGCGCGGGACAGGCAAGCCCGTCTTCCGGCGTCCACGCGCCAATCTCGGGCAGGGTCTTCGCACCCGGCACCGGCCCGGCATAGAGGCCGGCCGCCAGCGCCATCTGCGCCAGCGCGGCCTGCGCCGCGACCGCGCCACCCGTATCGCACAGGTGCGTCAGGCGCCTGAGCGTCGAGGCGGGCACGGTCGAGACCGCGTCGAGCCGCGCGTCGGGCCGCCCGTCGGCAGGCAGGACCGCCAGCGCGATGCCCTTCTCGCGCGCCAGCGCCTCGATCTGCTGCAGCCCGTAGGGCCAGTAGGGCACCCCGCCGATCAGCCGGATCAGGATGCCTTTCGCGCCCGCCAGCGTCCGTTCGACATAGGTGTCGACGGAAAGCGGGTGCTTCAGCGCCGCGATATTGGCAAGCCGGACGCCGGGCAGCCGCCCCTCGGGCCCGCCGCCGCGATGCCAGCCCGCCGCGAAGGCGCCGAGATCGCTGTCGGAGAAGGACAGGACGACCAGATCCGCGGGCGATTGCCCCAGATCTGTCGGTGTGTCGGTGTCCTCGAGCCCGTGGCTCTCGCGGAAGATGACATGCATGCGCGCGCCCCCCCGTTACTCCGCGGCCTGCGGGCCGGGGGCAAGGACACCGCGGATCGCGGCCGCGTCGATGTCGTGATGCTCGGCGATCACCACGAGCCGCCCGCGCCGCCCTTCCTCGGGCCGCCAGGGCCGGTCGTACTGGTGCCGCACCCGCGCGCCGACGGCCTGCACCAGCAGCCGCATCGGCTTGCCCGCGACGGCGGCATGGCCCTTGACGCGCAGGATGTTGCGTCGCCGGGCCAGGTCGGCGATGCGCGCCACCAGCTCGGCCGGATCGGCGATCTCGGGGATGTCGATCACCACGCTGTCGAAATCGTCGTGCTCGTGGTCGTCGTGGTCGTCGTGATGGCTGGGGCGCGCATCGATGTCGTCCTCGGCGGCGGCCTCGAGGCCCAGGATCACGCGCGGGTCCACCGCGCCCTCGGCGACCTCGACGATGGGCAGGGGGCGCGGCGCCTCGGCCGAGATGATGGCGCGGGCGCGGGCCACGCCCTCGGGTCCGGCAAGGTCGGGCTTCGTGAGAAGCACGATATCGGCGCAGGCGATCTGGTCCTCGAAGACCTCCGACAGCGGCGTTTCGTGGTCGAGGCTGTCGTCGGCCAGGCGCTGCGCCTCCACGGCGGCGACATTCGGGGCGAACCGGCCCGCGGCCACCGCCTCGGCATCGGCCAGCGCGATCACGCCGTCCACGGTGATCCTCGACCGGATATCGGGCCAGTCGAAGGCCTTCAGCAGCGGCTTGGGCAGCGCGAGCCCCGAGGTCTCGATCAGGATGTGATCGGGCCGCGGGTCGAGCGCCATCAGCGCCTCGATCGTCGGGATGAAATCGTCGGCGACGGTGCAGCAGATGCAGCCATTGGCAAGCTCCACGATGTTCTCCGCCGGGCAGTCCGGGATCGCGCAGCCCTTCAGGATCTCCCCGTCGACGCCCACGTCGCCGAATTCGTTGACCACCACCGCCAGCCGCCGGCCGCCCGGATTCTGCATGAGGTGACGGATCAGCGTGGTCTTGCCCGAGCCGAGAAAGCCGGTGATCACGGTGACGGGGAGCTTGGCGAGATCGGTCATGTCGGGTCGGCCTCCGGGGCTGGATGGTAAGTGGCGGGCGGAATGCGAGCCACGCAGTTGCGCTTGAAATGATCGGGGCGTTCGCGCCAGGGGACCAGTCCATCGCCCGTCGCGTGATACCGTGCCGCGCCGTCCAGGATCACGTCCGGATGCGACGCTTCGTCGACATTCCCGTACACATAGGTCCAGCGTTCGCCGCCACGCAGCGCCACCGTGCACCCGTGATCGCAGTTCTGCAAGCATTCCACGGGAAGCAGCCGCACGCCGTCCGGCAGTGCCATGGTGCGCAGCGTGTCGTAGAGGCGCTGGCCGGGGCGGCGCTCGTCCCCGTGGATCTGCTGCCCGCGCCGGCATTTCACACAGACCAGCAGCTCGGTCTCGGAGGTGCTCTCCGGATCATGCGCGCGCGTCATCATGTCGTCCCTCGTCGGGGGGCGCCGTGCCAGATGGCGGGAAACGCCCTCGTCGCGAGGGTCATGATCCCGACACCGGAACACCCCGCCCGGTTGCGTCGTCCTTGCTGGCAGGTCTCCCGGCTTGCGGATGTCAGAGCCTTGGCCCTGTCGGTCGCCCGGCCTTCCCGGTCCGCGGATGCGGCCAGTGGCAATCGGGCGCCCTCTCCGGTCACGGTCGCGGGGGCGGCTGCGCTTGGGGCCTGACGTGAACCCCTGTCGCATTCCCTTTTCACCTGTCTCATGACAGGAACCAGAGCTTCCGTTTGGGGCAGATCGAGCCACTTTGTCAAGACGAGGGTACGGCATGGTATCGGGCAGAATGGCAGAACAGAGAATCTGGCCTCAGAGCGGGTTTCTGGCCGCGGCGGCGCGTCCGATGTTCCTGCTTGCAGGGCTTTGGGCGGCGGCGTCGGTGGCGCTGTGGCAATGGGCGCCGGGGCTGATGGCGACGCTTCCGGACCCGCTGATGTGGCATGTGCATGAAATGACCTTCGGGTTCGGCGGGGCGGCGGCTGCGGGATATCTTTGCAGCGCGGTCAGCAGCTGGACCGGCCGGGCGCCATGCAAAGGCGCGCCGGTCGCAGCGATCGCGCTGCTTTGGTGCTGCACGCGCATCGGGCTGCTGACGGAGGCAGTTCCGGCATGGGCGACCGCGCTGTGCTCGACTGCCATGTTCTGGTCGGTCGCGGCCCTGCTCGCGCGTGAGGCGCTGCGGGCCGGGCAAGGATGGCAGCCTGTCTTCATGGCCGCCGCGATGACCGGCGGGGTCTTCTCCGGGGCGTGGATACTGGAGATGGAGACGGGTGAGATCGCGCCGGCCCATGCCGGTCTTGCAGTCCTCGGCTTCGCGGCGTTCCTCATCCATGTCGGCGGGCGGATGGTGCCCGCGTTCCTCGCGCATGCCGCCACCGGCGCGGCGCGGCGGGACGTCGGCCTGCCGCGATGGCTGCGCCGCGCGGCGCTTGCCGCTGTCGCGGCGTCCGCCGCTCTTCTCGCCGCGGGCGCCTATTCCGCGGCGGGCGCCTTTCTGGTTTGCGGCGGTCTCGCCATGCTGGGTTTCATTGCCACCTGGCCGCTCGCCCCAGCCGGCCGCGATGTCCTGCTCGCGATTCTCACGGCGGCCTGCCTCTGGGTGCCGGTGGGGCTGGTGCTCTGGGGGCTGTCGCTTCGAGGCATCGGACTCGGGCCCGCAGCGGCGCAGCACGCCCTGGTGATGGGGGCGATGGGCGGACATGTTCTGGGCATCTCGGCGCGTGTCTTCGCCCACAGGACGGCCGACGGACTGAAGGCCAGGGCCGGGGTCGGGATGTCCTATTGCCTCGTTCTTCTGGCCGTTCCGGCGCGTATGGCCGACATGCTCGATCTCGCCGCCCTGCTCTGGTGCGCCGGTTGGCTCGGCTTTGTGCTCCTGATGGCACCGCATCTCGGCGGTCCGCTGCCGCGTCCCGTGTTCAGCGGGTCGCGGAGTTGACTTGCCGGTGTCCGATCCCTGTGATTTCGTGCCGCCCGAAGCCACGCCCCCCGGAGAGACCGATGAGCGACAATGCCTCCGACAACGCCGATATCTCCGCGCGCCACAACGAGAAGATGAAGCGCATCAAGGCCGCGCGCGACGAGATCATGAAGACCAAGACCGAGGAGAAGGGCCTGATCATCGTCCATACCGGGCCGGGCAAGGGCAAGTCCTCGAGCGGCTTCGGCATGATCCTGCGCTGCATCGCCTGGGGCATGCCCTGCGCGGTGGTCCAGTTCATCAAGGGCAACTGGGAGACCGGCGAGAAGACCCTCCTGCGCGCGCGTTTCGCCGAGGAATGCCGGTTCTTCGTCTCTGGCGAGGGCTTCACCTGGGAGACGCAGGACCGCGAGCGCGACGTGGCGGCGGCACAGAACGGCTGGCGCATCGCGAAAGAGCAGATTCTCGATCCCGATATCCGCTTCGTCCTGCTCGACGAGATCAACATCGCGCTGCGCTACGACTATCTGGACATCGACGAGGTCGTCGATTTCCTGCTGACGCGCAAGCCGCCGATGACCCATGTCTGCCTGACGGGCCGCAACGCGAAACCGGAACTGATCGAGGCGGCGGATCTCGTGACCGAGATGACGCTGACGAAACACCCCTTCCGGGACGGCGTGAAGGCGCAGAAAGGGGTGGAGTTCTGACGTGCCGGACCGAGTCTTTTCCCGGATCGCCTATGAAGACCTGAATCCCCGACAGCAGGAGAACCGCAATTTCCACAAGCTGGCGGCGCGGCTGGCGGATTACGGATTCAATTGCCTGCGGCTGAGCGATGATTGGCAGGGTGCTGACCTCATCGCCTGTCATGTCGACGGACACACATTTCTGAAGGTTCAGTTGAAAGGTCGTCTCGTCGTCGACCGGAAGTATGTGGGCAAGGACGTGCATGTCGCGTTCTTCGACCACGACGATGGCTTCGTATATCCGCATGACGCGTTTCTGACGGAACTGGTCGGGCGCGGCTCGATGAACGAGGATCGGCGGCTTTGGCGCGAAAAAGGCATCCGGTCGTGGCCGCGAATGCCCGGCTGGGCGCGCGAATGGCTCGAGCCGTGGCGGATCTGATGAAGCCCCGCGCGCTGATGATCCAGGGCACCGGCAGCAATGTCGGGAAGTCGCTGCTGGTCGCGGGCCTGTGCCGTGCGGCGCGACGGCGTGGCCTTTCGATCGCGCCCTTCAAGCCGCAGAACATGTCCAACAACGCCGCCGTGACGGCCGATGGCGGCGAGATCGGGCGCGCGCAGGCGCTGCAGGCGATGGCCGCCGGTCTGACGCCGCACACCGACATGAACCCGGTGCTTCTGAAACCCGAAACCGATGTCGGCGCGCAGGTCGTCGTGCAGGGCCGGCGCCTGACCACGGCGCGGGCGCGCGACTACCAGAAGCTCAAGCCGCAGCTTCTGGCGAGGGTCCTGGAAAGCTTCGACCGGCTGAAGGCCGCGCATGACCTGGTGCTGGTCGAAGGCGCGGGCAGCCCGGCCGAGGTCAACCTGCGCGACGGCGACATCGCCAACATGGGCTTCGCGCGGGCCGCCGATGTCCCCGTGATCCTCGCCGGCGATATCGACCGCGGCGGCGTCATCGCGCAGATCGTGGGAACACGGGCGGTGATCGACCCGCAGGATGCGCGGCAGATCGCGGGCTTCCTGGTCAACCGGTTCCGCGGCGACCCGTCGCTCTTCGACGACGGCTATGCCCTGATCGAGGCGCGCACGGGCTGGCGCGGCTTCGGCGTCTGCCCGTGGTTCCCGGATGCCTGGCGGCTGCCCGCGGAGGACGCCGTGGACCTCTCCGCCCCCCGGCGCGAGGCGGGTCTCCACGTGGTCTGCCTGTGCTTCAGCCGGATCGCCAATTTCGACGATCTCGACCCGCTCGCGCAGGAACAAGATGTCAGGCTGACCATGCTCGGGCCGGGGCGGGCCATTCCGGGCGATGCCGATCTCGTGATCCTGCCGGGCACGAAATCGACCCGCGGCGACCTGGCCTTCCTGCGCGCGCAGGGCTGGGACGTGGATCTCGCCGCCCATGTCCGGCGCGGCGGCAGCGTCCTTGGCATCTGCGGCGGCTACCAGATGCTGGGCCGCGAGGTGGCCGATCCGGAGGGCATCGAGGGACCGGCCGGGTCCGACCCAGGTCTGGGGCTGCTCGACCTGCGCACGGTGATGACGCCGAAGAAGCGGCTGACCGAGGTCTCGGCCGTGCACGCCGCGACCGGCGTGGCCTTTCAGGGCTACGAGATCCATATCGGCGAGACGCAAGGCGAGGATCGCGCGCGTCCCTTCGCGCGTGTGGAGGGCATGCCCGAAGGCGCGGTCAGCGGCGATGGCAGGATCGAAGGCAGCTACCTGCACGGCATGTTCCGCGACGATGCGTTCCGCGCGGCCTACCTTGCCGGGTTCGGCCTCACCGCCGCGAGCCAGGGATACGACACCAGCGTCGACCGCACGCTCGACGCGCTTGCCGCGCATCTGGAAACCCATCTCGATGTCGACGGTCTATTCGCGTCCGCACGCTAACGCGCGCTCCAACCTCAACCAGGCGTCTTCGCTCCCCGGCAGCCCGAGGCGCAGCCAGCCGCGGCTATACGGAAAGGCACGCGTCCAGATCCGGCCAACAGCCAGCCGATCCCGGACGGCGAAGCCATCGCCCGTCTCGTAGGTGCGGAACAGGGCGGTGCCGCCGACAAGCGACCAACCTGCGCTGTCCGCCAGCGCATCCAGCCGCGCCGCGGCGCGGAAAAGCCGCCTTGTCGTCGCGGTCCGCCACGCATGGTCGCCCAGTGCCGCCCGCCCGGCGACGATGGCCGGGCCGCTGACAGCCCACGGTCCCGCGAGATCACGCAGCAGGGCGAGGGTTCGCGCGCCGCCAATGGCAAAGCCCAGACGCAGCCCCGCGAGGCCGTAGAACTTGCCGAAGGACCGCAGCACCAGCGCGGTCTCTCCCAGATCCCGGAGACGCGGGCAGAGCGACACCTCGGGATGCGGATCGGCAAAACTCTCGTCCACCACGAGCAGGCCGACCCGACCCGCAAGATCGGCCAGAACCTCGGGCGCCCAGGCGCGCCCGTCCGGGTTGTTGGGGTTGACCACCACCGCAAGATCGGCGCCCTCCATCGCGGCGAGGTCCCGCGCCTCGGCCACGCACCAGCCATGCGCGCGCAGCGATGCGGCGTGTTCGTTGTAGCTCGGGCTCAGCACCGCGGCATGTCCGGCCTCGCGCAGGCGGGGGACGAGCTGGATCGCCGCCTGCGCGCCGGACAGCGCGACGACGCCAGTCACGGTGCCGCAAGCCGCGGCGGCGGCAGCTTCTAGCGCCATGATCTCCTCCGACGTCGGCAGGGCGGCCAGCGCCGCGGGCGGGATCTCCGGCATCGGATAGGGGCGCGGGTTGATCCCGGTCGACAGGTCGATCCAGTCCGTGCCGCCGTGAAGGGTCCGTGCCCTGTCCAGATCGCCGCCATGATCGCGTCCAGCCATCACCGGACTAGCCTCCCGCCAGAGCCAATCCAACAAGCCCCGCGCCGCACAGGATCATCGCCCGCCGGTAGAGCGCAAGCCCCCGGACGATCTGATCCGGCCCCGGATCCGGTGCGCCGTCATTGACCCATGGCTCTTCGGTCACGACGTCGCCATAGGCCCTTGGTCCCGAAAGGCGAACCTGCAGGGCGCCTGCCATGGCGGCCTCGGGCCATCCCGCATTGGGCGACCGGTGCTTGCGCGCATCGCGCATCATCCGGGCCAGCGCGGCGCGCGGACGCGTCGAGACCAGTGCGAAGGCCAGCCCTGTCAACCGCGCCGGGACGAGGTTCACGAGATCGTCCAGGCGGGCGGCGGCCTTGCCGAAATGCTCGTGGCGCGCAGTGCGGTGCCCGATCATCGAATCGAGGGTGTTGATCGCCTTGTAGGCGACGATGCCCGGCAGCCCGAGCGCCGCCCCCCAGAAGAGCGGGGCGACGATACCGTCCGACGCATTCTCGGCGAGGCTCTCGATCGCGGCACGGGCGACGCCCGCCTCGTCGAGACGGGCGGGATCCCGTCCGACGATCATGGACACGGCGTGACGCCCCCCCGGCAGATCGCCCGCCGCCAATGGGCGCGCCACCGCCGCGACATGGTCGTGAAGCGAGCGCACGGCGACGAACGGCCAGACGAGGAGGCCGCCAAGAATGATCCCCGCACCGCCATCGGGGAGGATGGACTGCAACAGGCATGCCGGGACCAGCGCCCCGATGACCACGACACAGACGCAGAGCCCCCCGCGGATCTGGCGCGCGCGCGCGGACCCACGGTTCCACCGGATTTCAAGCCCGGAAATGGCCCCGCCGATCCAGGTCACCGGATGCCCGAGGCGCCGGTAAAGACGATCCGGCCAGCCGAGCGCGGCATCGACGAGAAGGCCAAGCGCCATCATTGCGGCAAAGCTCATGGTCTGCATCCGGTCCGGAAGCGAAAGACATGGTCGTAGCCCGCCTCCCGAAGGACCGTTTCTCCGTTCGCGGGTATCGCGCCTGGCGGAAATATCAGGGCGCGCGCCGATCCGGTGTGGGCCCGCGCCCACCCCAGCGCCCCCAGCCGCCCGACCAGGTCCGCTGTCGGGTCGCCCTCCGGGCCGCGCAGTGCCGTGGTGCGCGCTGCCGACAGGCTTGCCAGCCGCGCGGCCTGGGGCAGGTCTGGCCCGGCCGCCCAAGCCGCGACCAGATCATGGACCTCGGGGAAAGCCGTATCGCGCGGATCGGTGGGCATCGGCGGCCCCCACAGCCCGCCGAGAATGTCGGCTCGGGGCGGCGGCGACATACGCGCAAGCGTCACGGCCTCGCGCGGCGCCCAGAGGATCGCGTCGGGCACTGGCAGCATGACCGGATCGACGGCCCCCTCGACCGCAAGGCACGCCATTGCGATCCGGTCTTCCGCCGCCCCCGCAGCGCGCGCCACGGCGACCAGCGCGGCCGTCGACATGCCCGCGCCGACACCGGCGGGCAGATCGGGAGCGATCCGGACAAGACCCCGTTCGGAAAGCCCGAGCGCGGCCAGAAAGGCCCCGGCCCGCTCCGGGCCCACAAGTCCGGCACGGTCGTCGAGCACAAGATGGTGTGCCTCCTGCCAGGACGCTTCCACCCCCCTCGTCGGGCACGCAAGGGTGACCAGCGCCACGTTCTCGCCCAGACAGCCCTGGACCCACTCCCCGAAATGCCCCGCGACCCAGACCATGCTTCAGCGCGCGACATACACAGAGGCGCCGACCCCGCCGTGCGTCGCGGCAGGGGCATGGCGGGTCAGGATCGCCTCGGACGGATCGTGTGCCGACATCAGGGTTTCCAAAGGTTTTCAAACCTGCTTTTTCACGTCGGCATGGCAAAGTCGATCCTCATCACGGGCGGAGCCCGGTCCGGCAAGAGCCTGTTGGCGGAGCGGATGACGCTGGGCCTTGGCACCCCTGCGATCTACATCGCCACGGCCGAAGCCTTCGACGCCGAGATGCAAGACCGCATCGGCCGACACCGGGCCCGTCGCGGCGCCGAATGGGACACGCTGGAGGCACCTCAGGACCTCGCGGGGGTGCTGGCCCGGAGCGATGCCTCCGGGCGTCCACGGCTTGTGGATTGCATCACGCTCTGGCTGTCGAACCTCATGCTCGCCGGGCGGGACTGGGAAACGGAGGTCAAAGCCCTGACGGAGCTGCTCCCGACCCTGCATGCGCCGGTCGTCTTCGTCACCAACGAGGTGGGATCGGGGATCGTCCCAGAGAACGCCCTCGCCCGGGCCTATCGCGATGCCGCCGGCCTGACCAATCAACGCCTTGCCGGGACCTGTGACGAACTTTGGTTCTGCGTCTCCGGCCAGCCCCTGAAAGTGAAACCGACATGACCAATGCCGTCGATCCCGCGCGCCTCGAAGACATCGCCGCCCTCGACCTGCCCGGCCCCGACCGGGCAGCGATCGAGGCCGCGCGCGCCCGTCAGGCGGACCTGACCAAGCCCCCGGGATCGCTCGGACGGCTCGAAGAGCTGGCCGCCTTCATGGCCGGGTGGCGCGGCACCGCGCGACCGCGGATCGACCATGCGCAGGCGCTGGTTTTCGCCGGCAACCACGGCATCTGCGCGCAGGGCGTGAACCCCTTTCCGCAAGCGGTGACAGCGCTCATGGTCGCCAATTTCGAGGCCGGCGGCGCGGCCATCAACCAGCTCTGTCGCGTGGCCGGGGCGCAGCTGGGGGTTGTCGCCCTCGACCTCGACCGGCCCACGGCGGATTTCACAGAAGGCCCCGCCATGACCGAAGCCGAGTGCCTGGCGGCGCTGCGGCGCGGCGCGGCGGCGGTGGACCCGGGGGCCGACATCGTGATCCTGGGCGAAATGGGGATCGGCAATTCCACCGTCTCCGCCGCGCTGGCCCATGCCATCTGCGGCGGTGCAGCCGCGGATTGGGTCGGCCGCGGCACCGGGAGCGATGCGGCGGGATTGGCGCGCAAGGCCGAGGTGGTCGCGCGCGGCGTGCGGCGTCACGCGGGACTGGCACCCCTGCACCTGCTGGCGGCGCTCGGCGGGCGCGAACAGGCGGCGATCTGCGGCGCCGTTCTCGCAGCCCGCGCGGCGCGGATCCCCGTCCTGCTCGACGGCTACATCTGCACGGCGGCGGTGGCGCCGCTGCATGGCGCGAACCCCCGCCTGCTCGAGCATTGTCTCATCGGCCATCTCAGCGCGGAACCGGGCCACGCCCGCCTCGCGGAAGCGATGGGCAAGGCGCCCATCCTGTCGCTCGGCATGGCGCTCGGAGAAGGAACCGGCGCGGCGCTGGCGCTGACCGTGCTGCGCGGCGCGCTGGCCTGTCACAACGACATGGCGACCTTTGCCGAGGCCGGTATCGGATGAGCCGTTGGCTTCGACGGAGGTTCGATCTCGGCGGGCGTGACGAAGCGGGTGAGCAACACCAGCGGCCCCTTGCAGGTC
>NZ_JBKHAQ010000031.1:0-27945 GCF_046542825.1 Rhodosalinus sp.
AGGGTAGGGGCGGGCCGTGGGGCTATTTCGGGTCGTCCGGGTCCATGCCGATGGACTGTTGCCAGGCGCGCCACGCGTCGCGGAAGTCATGCCAATCGAGCACTTCGCTTGGCCAGTGCGCGGGTCGCTCGCCGCCGGGCAGCGACACGCTGCCGTCCGCGAAGATTTCGTGCCAGTGCGGCTGCAAACGAGTTGTAGTGACGTCATCGATAAAGCCGATTGCGGCACCTTTGAGGGCAGCCGAGGTCAGATCGGTAGTTGAATCCATCGCCGTTTCGCGTAGGTCCGCACCCTGCAACTGCGCATCTGCAAGTTCGGCCCCCTGCAACTGCGCGCCTATGAGCCAGGCCCCCCGCAACTGCGCCTTAGCGAGAACCGCGCCACGCAAGTCTGCAACCGAGAAAACCGCATTTCTCAGATTTGCATCAAAAAACGAAGCGCCGCGCACATCTGCGCGCATGATCAAGGCGCCCTGCAAATCTGCACGCATAAACATTGCGCCCTGCATTTGTGCCTCGGCAAAAAGCGCCCTTGGGAAGAAGCACGCTTGCAAATCGAAGCCCTGCAGATTCGCGCCGCGCAGGTCGATGGCATGGCGCACGGCGTCGCTGTCGTTCACGCGGGCCAGTCGGCCCAGCACCTGCGCAGCGTTCTGCATGTCGGAGCGGGCGGGGCGCAGGCCCCCTGCCCATGCCTTGATCGAATCGACATCCTCCGTCTCCGGCACCGGCTTCGGCGGGTGTTCGCGGGACAACTCGCGGACGTAGGTGGAGAGCAGGCGGGCGACGCGCTCGGCTTCTCCGGGGCGCTCGCGGACCAGCCCCTCCAGCCGGTCGATGGCGGCGTTGCGGCGGACGATGTCGTCCTCCCACCCGTTGACCGGCCCGCCTGTGATCGGCCGCAGCGTCACCTGCCGCTGGGCGTAGAGGTCGGCTGCGGCCTCGGTGACCTTCTGGTTGAAGAGCGCCTCCTTCGCGGTCTCGGCCTGCTCCCGCGACAGGCGCAGCCGGGTCAGGGTGATCGGCAGCGCCACCACCGCGCCCAGCACCGTGGTCAGCGCCAGCATCTGCGCGAGGCGGAAGCGGAACTCCCAGAGGTCGGCCCCCGCGTCGGGGGCGATCACCCCCTGCGTCAGGGTCACCCAGATCAGGGTGAAAAGGCCGCCCGCGAGGAGCAGCGCGAGCGCGAGCCAGAGCAGCCCGACAGCCGCCATGACGAGCGGGTTCGCCGCGGGCAGGCCGAGGGCGCGCTGCAGCCTGCGCAGGCGCGCGCCTTCGGGGGCGGTCAGCGTGGTCACGACCGCGTGAACCACCGCCGCGGCCACAGAGAGGGCGCCGATGGCGGCGACGGCCGCCAGCCCGCGTGCGATCTCTTCGGAAATGGGTCCCTCCGTCGCCGTGCCGCCCCTTCCCCCAAGGCAGGCTAGCGGGCCGGCGTGGATGCGTCCACGTGTCCGCGAAACCGATGCGCGGGGCGGGCGCCGCTGCTTGCATTGCCCGGGCGCGGCGCATAGGTTCCGCCAGACTTCGCGGGGGACCTCCCCACGCCAATCTCAGGGAGTGTCTCATGGACGGTGCCGGCGCCTTCGCTCAGCTTCTGCCGCTGATCCTTATCTTCGCGATCATGTATTTCCTGCTGATCCGCCCCCAGCAGAAGCGCGTCAAGGAACACCAGAAGATGGTCGAGGCGCTGCGGCGCGGCGATCAGGTCGTGACCCAGGGCGGGCTGATCGGCAAGGTCACGAAGGTCAAGGAAGACAACGAGATCGAGGTCGAAATCTCGGAAAACGTCCGCGTCCGCGTCGTGAAGAACACCGTCGCGCAGGTGCTCAGCAAGACCGAGCCGTCGAACTCCTGATCCTCCGGCGCCGCGGAAGGGCCCCGTCATGCTGCAGATCGACCTGTGGAAGCGCGTGCTGATCTGGGCCGCGGTCGCGGCCGGGCTCGTGCTCGCGCTGCCCAACCTGTTCTACGAACGGGTCGAGACGCACAACGACGCCGTGGCCGCCATCGAGGCGCGCGGCGGCGCCACGGAGGAGCTTTCCGCGGAGGCGGGGCTCTGGCCCGACTGGATGCCCTCGGGACTGGTGAACCTTGGGCTCGACCTGCGCGGCGGCGCGCATCTGCTGGCCGAGGTTCAGGTCTCGGACGTCTATGAAAGCCGCATGGAATCGCTCTGGCCCGAGGTGCGCGACAGCCTGCGCGAAGAGCGCGAGGCCGTGGGCACCATCCGCCTTCAGCCCTCGGCGCCCGGCGAGCTGCGCGTGCGGATCTCGCAGCCCGAGGGGATGAGCACCGCGCGCGCCGCGGTCGAGGCGCTGGCGCGCCCCGTCTCTTCGGTCTCCGGCACCGGTGCGCAGGATCTCGAGGTGCGCGCCGAGGGCGACGAACTGGTCGTGACCCTCTCGGAGGCCGAGAGGCGCGCGACCGACGATCGCACCGTGCGCCAGGCGCTCGAGATCATCCGCCGCCGCATCGACGAGGTCGGCACGCGCGAGCCCACGATCCAGCGGCAGGGCGCGGACCGCATCCTGATCCAGGTGCCGGGCGTGGGCTCGGCCGGCGAGCTGAAGGAGCTGATCGGCACCACGGCGCAGCTGACCTTCCAGCCGGTGGTCAGCCGCAACGCCGACCCGGACGAGCCGCCGGGCATCGGCAACGAGACGCTGCCCGCGATGGAGGACGAGGACGTTTTCTACACCCTCGAAACCTCCCCCGTGGTGACCGGCGAAGAGCTGACGGACGCCCAGCCATCCTTCGACGAGAACGGGCGCCCGGCCGTCACCTTTCGCTTCAACCCGACGGGCGCGCGCGCCTTCGGCGACTATACGGCCGCCAACATCGGCAATCCCTTCGCCATCGTGCTCGACAACGAGGTGATTTCCGCCCCCGTGATCCAGAGCCACATCCCCGGCGGCTCGGGCATCATCACCGGCGATTTCACGGTCGAGGAATCCACCGATCTCGCGGTGCTCCTGCGCGCGGGTGCGCTGCCCGCGGGCCTCGACTTCCTCGAGGAACGGACGATCGGCCCCGAGCTTGGCGCCGACTCGATCGAGGCGGGGCGGATCGCCACGCTGGTGGCCTTCGTCGCGGTGCTGGTCTTCATGGGCCTGAGCTACGGGTTGTTCGGCCTGTTCGCCAACGTGGCGCTGGTGCTCAACATCGCGCTGATCTTCGGGCTGCTGTCGCTGATCGGCGCCACGCTGACGCTGCCCGGCATCGCGGGGATCGTGCTGACCGTGGGCATGGCGGTGGACGCCAACGTGCTGGTCTTCGAGCGAATACGCGAGGAACTGAAGACCGCGAGGGGGCCGGCCCGCGCGATCCAGCTGGGCTATGAAAAGGCGCTGTCGGCCATCGTGGACGCCAACATCACCACCTTCATCACCGCGGTGATCCTCTACGTCATGGGGTCGGGGCCGGTGCGGGGCTTCGCGATCACCCTGGGCCTCGGCATCCTGACCTCGGTCTTTACCGCGATCTTCGTGACCCGCCTGCTCGTCGTGATGTGGTTCGAGCGCCGCCGCCCCCGGACGCTGGAGGTCTGACATGCGCCTGCGCCTCGTTCCCGAAAACACGTCCTGGGATTTCTTTGCGCGCCCGAAGCTCTGGCTCGGCATTTCCGGCGTGCTGATCGTGCTTGCGCTGATGTCGTTCTTCTTTCAGGGCCTGAATTACGGCATCGACTTCCGCGGCGGCACGACCGTGCGCACCGAAAGCGCGCAACCGGTGGACGTGGGGGCATACCGCGAGGCGCTGCAGCAGCTGGAGCTGGGCGACATCGCGATTTCCGAGGTCTTCGATCCGTCCTTCGGCCCCGACGAGAATGTGGCGATGGTCCGCATCCAGGCACAGGAAGGCGAAGAGGCGGTCTCGGCCGAGGTGATCGAGAACGCGCGCACCGCGCTGCAGGAGGTGGCGCCCGACATCCGCTTCGTCTCGGTCGAATCGGTGGGGCCGAAGGTCTCGGGCGAGCTGATCCAGACCGCGATCATCGCCGTGGTGCTCGCCATGTTCGCGGTGCTGGTCTACATCTGGCTCCGGTTCGAGTGGCAGTTCGCCCTTGGCGCCGTGGTCGCCCTGGTGCACGACGTCGTGCTGACCATCGGCATCTTCTCCGAGCTTCAGATCCGCTTCGACCTTGCGATCATCGCCGCGCTGCTGACCATCGTGGGCTATTCGCTCAACGACACGGTGGTGGTCTTCGACCGGGTGCGCGAGAACCTGATGAAATACAAGAAGCGCCCGCTGCGCGAGGTGCTCAACATCTCGATCAACGAGACGCTGAGCCGGACCTTCATGACTTCGGTCACCACGCTGCTGGCGCTCGTCGCGCTCTTCGTGCTGGGCGGCGACGTGATCCGCGGCTTCGTCTTCGCGATGATCTGGGGCGTGATCGTGGGCACCTATTCCTCGATCTTCGTGGCCTCCGCCATCCTGCTGGTCCTGGGCGTCAAGCGCGACTGGTCCAAGCCCGATCAGGCCGCGGGGACGCAATTCTCGGACGTGGACGCCTGAGCGGCGGTGTCGCGGCGATCGGGAATGTGCTACCTGAGTGGCGGACCAACCGACGGAGGCATCCCATGCGCATCAACGAGGTGGTCTTCACCGGCGCCCTGCCCGTGGACGGCTACGGCCCCGGCTTCTTCCGCATCGGCGGCGAGATCCGCGAGGGCGCCGTCCTGCTGACGCCCGAGGGCACCCGCCCCTGGGGCGGCTACGAGGACGAGACACCGCTGCTGGCGCTGGCCGGGGAGATCGACGTGCTCTTCGTGGGCACCGGGGCGGAGACCGCGCATGTGCCGCCCGCGCTGCGCCGCAAGCTGGAAGAGGCGGGCGTGGGCGTCGAGGGCATGGCAACCGGCCCCGCCTGCCGCAGCTATAACGTGCTGTTGTCGGAAGGCCGGCGCATCGCGCTTGCCGCGCTGCCGGTCTGACGGCGCGCCGCCGCCACGCTCCGAGCGCGCGGAGGGCGTGGGAGAATGGGTATTTTAGGACCATTGAAAGACCGGTCCCCTGCTTTCAATGGTCCCCAAATACCCAATTCCACATCCTGAGTCGTGTGCGCCGGAAGAAGGATGTCTGGTCGCCGCTTCCCCCCGCCCGCGCAATGGGCTAAGCGGCCTGCGATGCTGTTGGCGGTCCATGATCTTGCCGTCGCCCGCGGGGGCGTGCCGGTGCTGGAGGGGGTGAGCTTTGCGCTTGGCCCCGGGGAGGCGCTGGTGCTGCGCGGTCCGAACGGCTCGGGCAAGACGACGCTGTTGCGCACGGTGGCAGGACTGCAACCGCCGCTCGCGGGACGGGTCGAGGCCGCGCCCGATGCGATCGCCTATGCCGCGCATGCCGACGGGCTGAAGGCCACGCTGACGGTGGCCGAGAACCTGAGCTTCTGGGCACGGATCTTCGGCACCGGCGACATCGCGCCGGCGCTTGCGGCCTTCGATCTGCGCGATCTGGCGGACCGGCCCGCGGGCGCGCTCTCGGCCGGGCAGAAGCGGCGGCTGGGGCTTGCGCGGCTGCTGGTCACCGGCCGGCCGGTCTGGGCGCTGGACGAGCCCACCGTGTCGCTCGACGTGGCCTCGGTCGCGCTTTTCGCAGGGGCCGTTCGGCGGCATCTGGGGCAGGGGGGTGCTGCGCTGATCGCCACGCACATCGACCTTGGCCTCGACGCGCGGGTCTTCGACGTGACGCATCTGAAGGCGCGCCCGCGCGCCTCGGCAGAGGACGAGGCCTTCCTGTGATCGCGCTGCTTTCCCGCGACCTTGCGCTTGCGGTGCGTGCGGGCGGCGGCTTCGGCCTTGGCCTTGCCTTCTTCCTGATCGTGACGGTGCTGGTGCCCTTCGGCGTGGGGCCCGACACGGCGCTTCTGGCGCGGATCGCACCGGGCATTCTCTGGGTCGGCGCGCTGCTGGCCTGCCTGCTGTCGCTCGACCGGATCCTTGCGCTCGACTGGGAGGACGGCAGCCTCGACCTGCTGGCCACCGCGCCGCTGCCGCTTGAGGCGCTGGTAAGCCTGAAGGCGCTGGCGCACTGGATCACGACCGGTCTGCCGCTGGTGCTGGCCGCCCCCGTGCTGGGCGTGCTGATGAGCCTGCCGCCCGAGGGCTACGTCTGGATCGTCGCCTCGCTGGCGGTGGGGACGCCCGCGCTGTCGGTGATCGGCACCTTCGGCGCGGCGCTCACCGTGGGGATCAAGCGGGGCGGGTTGTTGCTGTCCCTGCTGGTGCTGCCGCTTTACATGCCCACGATGATCTTTGGCGCCGAAGTCGCCCGCCGCGGCGCCGAGGGCCTGGCGACGGCGACGCCGCTCGCGCTGCTTGGCGGCGTAACCTGCGGCACTATCGCGCTTTTGCCTTTCGCCTCGGCCGCTGTATTGCGCATCAACCTGAGGTGAATTGCGCAGCCCGCTCGAAGCGACTAGATCGGAAGGCGACGAAAGGGAGGACGATGGAACAACGCGCATCCGCCTCGCTCTGGGAATGGGCCAACCCGGTCAAGTTCCTGCGCCTGTCGGGCTGGCTGCTGCCGTGGGTGTCCTGGGGGGCGGCGATCTGCCTTGCCGTGGGTCTTGTCTGGGGCTTCTTCTTCACGCCCGACGATTTCCGTCAGGGCTCGACCGTCAAGATCATCTATCTGCATGTGCCGGCCGCACTCATGGCGATCAACATCTGGATCATGATGCTGGCGGCCTCGCTGGTCTGGGTGATCCGGCGGCACCACGTCTCGGCGCTGGCGGCCAAGGCGGCGGCGCCGATCGGCGTGGTGATGACGCTGATCGCTCTGATCACCGGGGCGTTCTGGGGCCAGCCGATGTGGGGCACCTGGTGGGCCTGGGACCCGCGGCTGACGAGCTTCCTGATCCTGTTCCTTTTCTACCTTGGCTACGTGGCGCTCTGGGAGGCGATCGAGAACCCGGATACCGCCGCCGACCTCACCGCGGTGCTCTGCCTGGTCGGCTCGGTCTTTGCGTTGCTCAGCCGCTACGCGGTGCTGTTCTGGAACCAGGGGCTGCACCAGGGTGCCTCGCTCTCGCTGGATGCGGAGGAAAACGTGCACGATGTCTTCTACCTGCCGCTGCTGGTCTGCATCGCGGGTTTCGTGCTCTTGTTCGTGGCGCTGCTGCTCTTGCGCACGCGGACCGAGATACGGGCGCGCCGCCTGAAGGCGCTGATGGCGCGGGAGCGGATGGCATGATGCCCGATCTTGGCAAATACGCCTTCGCGGTGCTTGCGTCCTACGGGTCGAGCCTTGCACTGCTGGGCGTCATCGTCTGGGCCAGCCTGCGCCGCGCGCGCAAGGTGCGCGCCGAGCTCGAACAGGTGGAGGCGCGCCGCGATGGCACGCGTTAGCCCGCTGATGATCCTGCCGCCCGCGATCTTCGCGGCGCTGGCGGCGCTCTTCTATTTCGGCATGTTCCGAGAGGACAAGGACACGCTGCCCTCCGCGCGGCAGGGCCAGCCGGCACCGCCCGTGCAACTGGTGGAACTGGATGGCAAGACGCCCTTCACCGACGCGGACCTGCGGGAAGGCGGCGTGAAGCTGGTGAACTACTGGGCGTCCTGGTGCGCACCCTGCCGGGTCGAGCATCCGCACCTCGAGACCCTGGCCGACGAGGGCATCCCGATCTACGGGATCAACTACAAGGACGAGCCAGGCAATGCGCTGGGGTTCCTCGAGGAGCTGGGCGATCCTTACGTCGCCATCGGCGCGGATTCGACCGGGCGCATGGCGCTGGACTGGGGCCTTTACGGTGTGCCGGAAACCTACGTGATCGACGCCGACGGCGTCATCCACCTGCGCTTTGCAGGCCCTATCACCGAAAGCGTTCTGGAAAACACCATCCGCCCCGCGATCGAGGCGGCCGGCGGCGGCTGATCCGTCAGCCGAAGATCGACAGGTCGAGCGGCAGGCCCGTGCCCAGCCAGATCGCATGGTCGCGGTGGTCGGCCAGATCGTCGCCCGTTTCGGGATGGGCGAAGACGACCAGCCCGCCGCGGTTGAGCGCGAGCCACGGCAGCAGCCTGGCAAACTGCGCGGGCGTCGCGGCAAGCTGACAGGACCACATGGGATGCGGGCCGACGGGCCGTTCGTGCATCCGGCCCATGACCAAACCGAACCGCTCTGCCGCGGCCTCGCACAGGGCGCGCGCCGTTTCGCGGGTGTCGGCGTCGAAATAGACGTGGGCGTGGTAGCCCGTGATCTTGGCGGCATCCTGCATCGCGCCGGTCTCCTCCAATGAAAAGGCCCCCCGGCGCGTTGGCGCGGCGGGGGGCCTGCGGTGCCATGCCTGGCTCGGCCTACTCTGCCGCCATCGGCGCCTGCGCGAGGTTGCGCAGGACGTAGTGCAGCACGCCGCCGTTCTCGACGTATTCCTTCTCGACGGCCGTATCGATGCGGCACTTGAGGGTGATGTCCTTCGTCGTGCCGTCGGCGTAGGTGACCCTTGCCGTGACCTCCTGCTGCGGCGTCACGTCGGCCAGCCCCTCGATCGTCACGCTCTCGTCGCCCTTCAGGCCCAGCGACTTGCGCGTGTCGCCGCCGGTGAACTCGAAGGGGATCACGCCCATGCCGACGAGGTTGGAGCGGTGGATGCGCTCGTAGCTTTCGGCGATCACCGCCCGGACGCCCAGAAGCGCCGTGCCCTTGGCCGCCCAGTCGCGGCTGGAGCCGGCGCCATACTGCTCGCCCGCAAAGATCACCAGCGGCGTGCCCTTCTCCTGCCAGGCCATCGCGGCGTCATAGATCGGCATCTGCGTGCCGTCGGGGCCGAGGGTGTAGCCGCCTTCGACGCCGTCCAGCATCTCGTTCCGGATGCGGATGTTGGCGAAAGTGCCGCGCATCATGATCTCGTGGTTGCCACGGCGGCTTCCGTAGCTGTTGAAGTCGCGGGGGGCCACCTGCCGCTCGGTCAGGTACTTGCCCGCCGGGGTATCGGGCTTGAAGGATCCCGCGGGGCTGATGTGGTCGGTGGTGATCATGTCGCCGAAGATGCCGAGGATGCGCGCACCCTCGATGTCGTGGATCGCGCCCGGCTCCTTGCTCATGCCGCGGAAATAGGGCGGGTTCTGGACGTAGGTCGATTGCGCGGGCCAGTCGTAGGTCTCGCTGTCGGTCGTCTCGACCTCGCGCCACTTCTCGTCGCCCTTGAAGACGTCGGCATATTTCTCCTGGAACGCCTCGCGGGTCACGGTCTTTTCGACCAGTTCGGCGATCTCCTTCTGGCTGGGCCAGATATCCTTGAGGTAGACGGGGTTGCCGTCCTGGTCCTCGCCCAGCGGCTCGCGGGTGATGTCCACGTTCATGTCGCCCACCAGTGCGTAGACCACGCAGAGCGGCGGGCTTGCCAGGTAGTTGGCGCGCACGTCGGGGCTGATCCGGCCCTCGAAGTTGCGGTTGCCCGACAGCACCGAGACCCCGATCAGGTCGTTGTCGTTGATGCACTTCGAGATTTCGGGCGCCAGCGGGCCGGAGTTGCCGATGCAGGTGGTGCAGCCGTAGCCCACGAGGTTGAAGCCGATGGCGTCCAGATCCTCCTGCAGGCCCGCGGCCTCCAGGTAATGCGAGACGACCTGGCTTCCGGGCGCGAGCGATGTCTTGACCCAGGGTTTGCGCGTCAGCCCCTTCTCGCGCGCCTTCCGCGCCACCAGTCCGGCGCCGATCATCACGTAGGGATTGGAGGTGTTGGTGCAGGAGGTGATCGAGGCGATCACGATCGAGCCGTCGTGCAGCTGGTACCGGTGCTCGTCGGTCTGCACGTAGCCGCGCTTGTGGTGGCCCTCGTCGCCGGGGATGTCCACCGGCTCGGGCGCGCCGCCCTCGCCCTCCCAGCGGATCTCGGACCTGTGGTTCACGTCCGCGGTGCCGCGCTGGCCCTTGACGTATTCGTGAAAGGCCGTGGCCGCCTTGTCGAGGGCGATGTAGTCCTGCGGGCGCTTCGGGCCGGAGATCGCCGGCACGATTTCCCCCATGTCGAGGTGCAGCGTATCGGTATAGACCGGTGCGTAGTCCGGCCCGCGCCACATGCCGTTGGCCTTGGCGTAGGCCTCGACCAGTGCGACGCGATCCTCGTCGCGCCCCGTCTGGCGCAGGTAGCGCAGCGTCTCGTCGTCGACGGGGAAGAAGCCGCAGGTGGCGCCGTATTCGGGCGCCATGTTGGCGATGGTGGCCCGGTCGGCCAGCGGCAGATGATCGAGGCCATCGCCGTAGAACTCGACGAACTTGCCGACCACGCCCTTGGCGCGCAGCATCTCGACCACCTTGAGCACGAGGTCCGTGCCCGTGGCCCCCTCCATCATGCGGCCGGTCAGTTCGAAGCCCACGACCTCCGGGATCAGCATCGAGATCGGCTGGCCCAGCATCGCGGCCTCGGCCTCGATCCCGCCAACGCCCCAGCCCAGCACGGCGGCGCCGTTGACCATGGTGGTGTGGCTGTCGGTGCCCACCAGCGTGTCGGGATAGGCGACCTCTTCGCCCGACTGGTCGGTGTCGGTCCAGACCGTCTGTGCGAGGTATTCGAGGTTCACCTGGTGGCAGATGCCGGTGCCCGGCGGCACCACGCGGAAGTTGTCGAAGGCCTTCTGCCCCCACTTGAGGAAGGTGTAGCGCTCGATGTTGCGCTCGTATTCCCGGTCCACGTTCATCTGGAAGGCGCGGGGGTTGCCGAACTCGTCGATCATCACGCTGTGGTCGATCACGAGGTCGACGGGGTTGAGCGGGTTGATCTTCTGCGCGTCGCCGCCCAGTTCGCGGATGCCGTCGCGCATCGCGGCAAGGTCGACGACCGCGGGCACGCCGGTGAAGTCCTGCATCAGCACGCGCGCGGGGCGATAGGCGATCTCGCGCGGGTTCCGCCCGCCCTTTTCGGCCCATTCGGAAAACGCCTTCACGTCATCGACATGCACGGTCTTGCCGTCCTCGAACCGCAGCATGTTCTCGAGCACGACCTTGAGCACCGCCGGCAGACGGGTGAAATCGCCCAGACCGGCCTCCTCGGCGGCGGCGATGGAATAATAGGCGTAGGTCCTGCCGCCGGCCTCGAGGCTGCGGCGGGTCCTGGCGGTGTCCTGTCCGGTGACGATGGGCATGCTGGCCTCCGTGCGGTGAACGCTGGCTTGCACGCGCGGGGGCCCGTCAGGGCCGCGCGCCGTGCCGTCGCCGCTCCTTTAACGCCTTGTCCGGCGGGCGATCAAGGGGCGTGGCGCATTTTTGTATACGATGGTGCACAATTTTTCGTGCGGGACCCTTGCGGCCCTGACGCCACCCTCTCGGCGCTCTCGCAAAAGGGTGATTGGCCAAGGCCCAGGCGGGTCCCTAGACATGAGTATCCCGGCTGCACCATGAAGGTAAGCCGAAGAGGCGGGGCTGCGCATGACCGGCATTGCGAGAGGACTGGGGACGCTGCTCCTGACGTTGATCGCGACGGCGGCCTGGACCACCGAGCGCGGCGTGGTGGTCGAACTCTTCACCTCGCAGGGTTGTTCCGCCTGTCCACCTGCCGACGAGCTGCTGGCAGACCTGGCAGAGCGCGAGGGTGTGATCGCGCTCGCCCTGCATGTCGATTACTGGGATTATATCGGCTGGAAGGACAGCTTCGCGCAGCCGCGTTTCACCCAGCGGCAAAAGGCCTATGCGCGTGCCAACCACGACCGCTCGGTCTTTACCCCGCAGATCATCGTGGGCGGGCAGGACCGCGTGATGGGCGCCAAGGCGATGAAGGTCATGGACCTGATCGCTGCACATGCGCAGACGCCGCAGCCCGTTTCGCTGTCTCTGGTCCGCGACGAGGGCAGGCTGACGGTGGCGCTCTCGGCAGAGCGCGCGATGGGGCCGGCTGACGTGCAACTCGTCCGCTACAGGCCTTCCTCGAACGTTCACATCAAGCGGGGCGAGAACGCTGGCCGCACCTTCGACTATGCCAATGTCGTGACCGACTGGAAGGTGCTGGGCCGCTGGGACGGGCAGGCGCCGCTGCGGCTTCGCGTCGAGGCCGAGGGCGACAGCCCGGTCGTCGTCATCGTGCAGGAGGCCGGTCACGGCCGGGTGCTGGCCGCCGCGCGCCTGCGCTGAGGTTTCCGCGACCGTCGCGATTTCCACCGCCGGTGAATCCAGAACCACTGTTCGGGGTGCGCGCGCACCTTGGCCTCGAGCCGGTCGTTGACCTCCTGCGTCATCGCGGCGGGGTCGCCGTGCGGCACTGGCGCCTGCAACTCGACCGTGAAGTCCAGCCCGTTCGGCAGGCGTGTCGAAAAGGTCGGGATCAGCACCGCGTCGTATTTGAGCGCGAGTTCCGCGGTCACCAGCGAGGTCAGCGCCGGCGTGGAAAAGAAGCGCAGCGGCTCCCCGCGCCGCGCCGCGAGGTCGGTCAGGATGCCCAGCACGCCGCCGCCCTTCAGGTGGCGCACCATCTCGACCATCCCGCGGCGCCCCTGCTCGAACATCGGTGTGCCGATGGCCGAGATCGTGCGCACGTAATGCGCGTTGAAATAGGGGTTGCTCATCGCGCGATAGAGCGCGCCCATGTGGTGGCCGCGCGCGATAAGAGCGGCGCGCGCGGCATCGTAGTTGCCGAAATGCGCGGTCACCAGGATGACCGGCCGGCCCTCCGCGCGCGCGGCCTCTAGCGCGGCAAGCCCTTCGCCCTCCAAGCGGGCGCTGCGCGCGCGGGCCACGAATTCCGCACCCGAGTAGAGTTCGATCAGCGTCCGGCCCACGTTGTCAGGCACCTGCCGCGTGAGACGCCGCACCTCCTCCGGCGGCAGGTCGGGCCAGGCGAGCGCGAGGTTGTCGCGGATCCGCCGCCGCCACCCGGCGAGCGGCGCGACCACGCGGGAGGCGAGCCAGCCCATCATCGGGACACGATGCCGATAGGGCATCAGCAGCACGGCGCCGAAGATCGCGCGGAGCGCGGCGTTCGTCACGAAATCCTGCACGCGCCGGACTTGGGGACGCGCGCGGCCGGCGGCCTGGCTCATCGCGGCGCCTCGCGGGTTGGTGTGGGCCTTGCCGCTTCGCGGTGCCAGACATAGACGCCCGCGCCCGCGATCACCGCCATGCCGGCAAAGGTCCACGCATCCGGCACCTCGGCGAAGAAGAGCAGCCCCCAGAGCGTCGCGAAGAGCAGTCCGGTGTAGGCGAAGGGCGCGAGCATCCCCGCCTCGCCCTGCTGCAGCGCCGTGATCAGCAGCAGTTGCGCGAGCGTGGCCAGCAGTGCCAGCGCGCCCACCAGCAGAAGCGAGGTCCGGTCGAACGTGGGCCAGTGGAACGGGATGATGCAGCTCATCACGACCGCGCCCAGGAGCCCGGTGTAGACCAGCGAGGTCCAGCGATCCTCGTCGCGGCCGACGAAGCGGGTTGTGAGCGCATAGGCGGAATAGAAGCAGGCCGCGCCGAGCGGCAGCAGGGCGTAGGGCGAGAACACTTCCGTTCCCGGCCGGATGATCAGCAGCGCGCCGCCCAGCGCGGCGACGACACCAAGCGCGCGGCGGGGCCCGATCCTCTCGCCCAGGAAAAGCGCGGCGCCCAGCGTGATGAGCAGCGGGTTCACGTTCATGATCGCGGTGGCCTGCGCGATGCCGATGTTCGACAGCCCCCAGAAAAAAAAGGCAGTGGCGCACAGGAGGTAGACCGAGCGCAGCGCCTGAAGGCCGGGGTAGCGTGTGCGCAGCACGCTGAAGAGCCGCGGCGAGACCAGCAGGAGCACCACCACCGTCTGGCCCAGGTAACGGACCCAGAGCGTGGGCACCACGCCGACCCGCCCGGTCAGCGCCTTCGCCACCGAGTCCATCAGCGTGAAGCAGAAGACCGCACCGATCATCAGCAGGATGGCGCGCGCAACGCTTCCCGGCGCGGCGAAGCGCGCGCGCGCGGGCGTGACGGCCGGGTCCGGCGTGGGCACGGGAGGGGTCGGCATGGCGCGACCCTAGGCCCGGGCGCGGCGGGTGTCCATGCTGCGCGGGCGCCTGGCGCGTCAGGGCAAGCGAGGCGCCACGAAGTGTTAGGCCGCGCGCGTCCCGGCCCGCGATGCGCTGCCGGGGGCGGACAGGTCCCGCAGGCTGCATTCGCGCGCTGCAGGGGGGACAGGGACGCCGCCGCCAGTTGGTCCACCCACCCGACCGCGTCCTGCCGCCGTTCAACTCGTGTCGGGGGCGGGGGGCGCGGCAAGGGTGATCTGCCGCGCCGCCTCCATCCGCCGGATGGCGGCCACGACCTCTGCCATGGCGCTCTCGACCTCCCTGGGATCGGGGTTGCCCAGCGCTTCCATCTCCTCGCGCAGTGTGCCGGAGAGCCGGCTCGGCAGGCTGGAGAGCAGGAACGCCGCCGGCTCGCCCAGGCCGGCCGCTGCAGCACCGGCGAGTGCGGTCACCAGCACGGGCTGGTCGACGCTACGCAGCACCTTGGGCACGTCGCGCCCATCGAGCCGTGCGGGGATGTCGGCGAAGGTGAAGATCGCGCGCCGCACCCGCGCGGCAAAGGCGCTGTCGGTCTGCTCCAGCCCCTCGAGCACCTCGTCGCGGGTGACGGCGCGCGAGAAGTCGAGGATCGCGCCCACCCGCTTCACGGGCTCCTCGTCGAAGGCGCGCGCCGGCCGTGCGTCGAGCTGCGCGGCAAGGCTCACGCCGATGCGTTCGACCGCCTCGGGCGTGATGCCGCCGGTCAGCGAGACCGCGTAGGTGATCCGCCGCGCCCGCTCTCCCGGCAGCTTGCCCAGCAGCGTCGCCGCCTTGGCCACGTCCAGTTTCGACAGCAGCACCGCAGCGACCTCGGTGCTTTCCTCCGTGGCGAAGGGCAGCAGGTCTTCGACCGGCAGGGCGCGCAGCCGGCCCCAGGGATCGCCCATCTGCCGCACCCCGGCCTCGCGGCGGATGCGTTCGGCGGTGTGCCGGCTGATCCGCCCGTCCAGCAGGGCGAGCGCACCCGCCATGCCGCCGGGGAACGCCATGCCCACGGACTCCAGTTCGCCGAGAAACTCGCGCACCACCTGCGCCAGCGTCGTCTGGTCGACATAGCGCAGGCGGCCCATCGTCGCGGTCAGCTCCGCCTGCAGCGGCTCGGGCAGATCTGCCAGGGGCAGGTCGGCGCCTTCGGTCAGCAGCAGCCGCACGATGATTGCGGCTTTCTGCCGGCGCGTCAGGCCCGCTGCCGCGACGGTGGCCTGCGCTGTGGCAGGAAGCCCGGGGGGCGCGAGTTGCGGGTGTCGGTCCATCGGCTTGGCGATCCAGAGACAGTCGCCACCAGAAAGCACCCAAGCGTGAAGAATCGCTGAATGCCAGCCGCCGTAGCCGCACCCGCGCTCAAGCGCGCCGCGCTGCGTGCGCTCTGCCCGGCCGCCCGTGCCGCCGCGGGCCTGAAGCCCGGCCAGTGGCGTCTCTGCCGCGGCGATATCGCCGGTGTCGACGAGGCAATGGCCCAGGCAGGCCCGCGCCAGCAGGTCGTCCGCATGGGCGGCCACGGCCTGCGCGTGGAGCGCGCGGGCTTCCCGCAGCGGCCCGGCCGGCGATGTGGGCGCGGTGGGTGTGCCCGGCTGCATGCCGGCTCGCGCATGCTGTCCGGTGCAGCGCGTGCGTCAGCCATCCGGCCAGCCTGGGCCGGCCTGCGCGCGGAGGTGCAGAGCACCGCATCCGTCAGGTGCGCCTCGCGCGGCTCGACGCAGCGTTCGGTCCCGGTGTCCGGGGCCGTCGTGCCGGTGCAGCGCGTGGTCGACAGGGGGGCGGCGGCGTGTCCTCGGGTTGCACTGCGGTGGCGAGGGCGGAGAGGAGAAGCAGGGGCAGGGCGCGCCTCGGAACACACCGCAGCCCCGACAAGGAAAGGCGGCCCGAGAGAGGCCGCCTTTCCGGTCGCATGACGTGTCGAAGCGCGTTCCGGGCGTCGTCAGCCCATGACCTGCTCGACGCAGGCGCGCTGTTCGGAATCCCACACCTTGCCGTCGGCGCAAGACACCGCCTGATCAGACTTCATGCCGCTGCACATGGCCATCGACATCGCCGGCACGACGGTCAGAGCCGCTGCGACGACAAGGGTCTTGACTGTGGTCATTGCATTCTCCCGTTGGCTTACCCTTGGGAAGGTAGCACGCATCAGGGGCAAATCAAATCGAAGGGGTGCCGAAAACACGCGCAAAGATCGTGTCGACGTGTTTCAGGTGGTATCCGAGGTCGAACTGCGCCTCGATCGCCTCTTTTCCAAGCGCCGCGACCACGTCTTCATCACCCAGAAGCTCGGTGCGAAAGTCGCGGCCCTCTTCCCAGACCTTCATCGCGTTGCGCTGCACCAGCCGGTAGGCGGCGTCGCGCGTCACCCCGGCCTGCGTCAGCGCCAGAAGCACCCGCTGGCTCATGGCGAGGCCGCCCAGGCGGTCCATGTTGGCCTGCATCCGCTCGGGGTAGATCACCAGCCGGTCGATCACCTGCGTTAGCCGCGCGAGCGCGAAATCGAGCGTCACCGTCGCATCCGGCGCGATCACCCGCTCGACCGAGGAATGGCTGATGTCGCGCTCGTGCCAGAGCGCCACGTTCTCCATCGCCGGGATCACGGCGGAGCGCACGAGGCGGGCAAGACCGGTCAGGTTCTCGCTCAGCACCGGGTTGCGCTTGTGCGGCATGGCAGAGCTGCCCTTCTGCCCCGCGCTGAAGAATTCCTCGCCTTCCAGCACCTCGGTGCGCTGCATGTGCCGAATCTCGGTCGCCACGTTCTCGACCGAACTGGCCACGACGCCCAGCGCGGCGAAGAAGGCCGCGTGACGGTCGCGCGGGATGACCTGCGTGCTGATCGGCTCTGGCGCGAGGCCCATCCGCGCGCAGACGTGCTCCTCGACACGCGGATCGACGTTGGCGAAGGTGCCCACCGCGCCGCTGACCGCGCCGGTGGCCACCTCCTCGCGCGCGGCGACCAGGCGGCGGCGGCCGCGGTCCATCTCGGCGTAAAAGCGCGCGAAGGTGAGGCCCATGGTGGTGGGTTCGGCATGGATGCCGTGGCTGCGCCCGATGCGCACGGTTTCCTTGTGCTCGAAGGCGCGGCGCTTCAGCGCGGCCAGCAGCGCGTCCATGTCGGCGATCAGGATATCGGCGGCGCGCGTGAGCTGCACGTTGAGGCAGGTGTCGAGCACGTCCGAACTCGTCATGCCCTGGTGCACGAAGCGCGCGGCGTCCTCGCCCACGATCTCGCCCAGGTGGGTGAGAAAGGCGATCACGTCATGCCTGGTGACGGCTTCTATCTCCGCGATGCGGTCGATGTCGAAACGCGCGTCCTTCGCCTTCCAGACGGCTTCGGCGTTCTCTTTCGGGATCACGCCCAGCTCCGCCATCGCATCGCCCGCGTGCGCCTCGATCTCGAACCAGATGCGAAAGCGCGTCTCGGGCGACCAGACGGCGACCATCTCGGGGCGGGAATAGCGGGGGATCATCGGGCGGGCTCCTCACGGCGGGTCGGCGCGCGGTCTAGACCGCACCGCCCCCCGAGACAAGCGCCTCAGCCGCCGCCGCCCAGCGCGAGCAGAGGCAGCAGAAGAAGCAGGCCCAGCCCGATGCCCAGCCCGCCGTCGTCTCCGCCGCTGTTGTCTGCGTCTCCGCCGCTGTCGTCCCCGTCGCCGCCGTCCTCGTCGTCGCCGTCCTCGTCGTCGGGCGGCGCGGTCCCCGAGGCATCGGCCACGGCGGTCGCGAAGCTTTCGGTCATCGCGGGTCCGTCGAAGGTGGCCTGCAGGATCTCGTGCGGGCCCAGGTCGGCGGCAAGCGTGGTGCCGTCCAGCGCCGCTTCGGCGGGGTCTTCCGTGACCACGGCGCGGGACTCGGTGTCGTTGGGGTCCTCGCCCTCTGCCACGCCGATGCGTGTCAGGGTCACGGCGCCGGGGTCGGTGACGAGATTGGAGAGGTCCACGTCGGTCGATTCCGGTGCGTCGCTCGTGTTGGCGAGATACATCACCATGCGGTCTGGCGCGGCGAACATGTGCACGTCCACGTTGCCGTCCGAGGTTTCGGTCTCGCGCGAGTCGGCGTTCAGGTCCACCGCGCGCGTGCCTGGCAGCGCCGCCTGCATCTCGGCGAAAAGCGCGCCCGCCGGGGTCAGCTCGTCCTCGCCCACCTCGCCGCCGAGGGTGTTGGCGGTGTTCTGCTGCAGCGGCCAGACATGCGCCGCCTCGACATTGGCAAGGCCCATCGCCTCGACCACGTTCAGAAGCTCGTGCGCCTGATCGAGGCCGTAGTCCTCCCCCCGCTCGTAGAGCGCGGTAGAATCAGAGCGGTTCCACTCGGTCACCCAGGTGTCGAGATCCGGGCGGTCCTCCTGCCAGGTCAGGTCGATGGTATCGAGCTCGAAATAGCGGCTGTTCTCGTTCGCCGGTGCCTTGGAATAGAGGTGCGTCACGATGCCGTCGATGGCCGCGCCTTCCGTTTCGTCGAACTCGCTCTGGATCAGGGCGTCAGCCACGCGGGGCCAGGCGACCTCGCCGTTGAGAAATGCGTAGGTCTCCGTGTCCAGCGTCACGCCGTAATCCTCCTCGATCGCATCGAGGATGTCGCGCGTGTCGCCAAGCGTCTCGTATTGCGGCTGCAGATCCGCGGTGCCGAAGTTCTTGCCCGACTGGACCAGGATATCGGTCTCCGCGAAGCGGTCGGCGCGGGGATGGGCGGTCAGTTCCTCGTCGACGATGCGGGCCATCTCGCTCGCGACGCGACCGTATTCGGTCGAACTCATCTCGCCGCTGCCCCAGTATTCGTTGCCGATCTCGATGGCCTGAAGCTGCGGGTCGCCATAGGCGCCGTCGAGCGTGTCGCGCAGGAAGCCGCGCAACTCCTGTTCGTCGACGGCGGCGAATCGCTCGCCGTTGTCGTCGGTCTCGTCCGACAGTTGCGTGCGCGTGGGCAGCACCAGCGTCACAGAGCGCCCCGTGTCCTCGGCCCAGCCCATGAACTCGGACATCGGCAGGAAATCGAGCGTCTCGCCTGTGACTACATCGGTGACCCGGTCGTTGTCCGGGTTGGCGATGTCGAAATAGGTCTCGGTCAGCGCACCGCCCGGGTAGCGGATATGCTCGACTCCGAGGGCGTCTGCGATGACGGGATAGGTGTCGTCCTCATCCACGCCGTCCCGCGTGGCCAGTATGTTGCCGCCGAACAGTTCCGTCGGTATGGCGTTACGGTCGACGCCCGACACCACAGGTTCTACCACTGATTGCCCTCCTGTGTCACATCATGGATAAACCCCGCTGGGTTGAAACGAACAGCTCTCGCAAGAGTTCCACGCGAAAGTCGCGCCGATGCTCGCGTTGCCGTGATCGGTAGCCCCGGGCAAGTCCGGCGGTCGTCCGCTCAGCCGCCCGTTCAGCCTGTGGCGCGCTCGGTCTCGATCCGGCTCCGGCGCTCCAGCGTCTGATGCACCGGGCACCTGTCGGCGATCTCCATCAGCCGCGCGCACTGATCCTCGGTCAGATCGCCGGTCAGGCGGATCACCCGGCGAAAGACATCGACCTTCGCGCCGCGGCTCTCCCCGGCATCCTCGGCGTGGCGCTTGTCGTGGGTGACGTCGACTGACACATGCGCGAGCGGCCAGCCCTTGCGCCGGGCATACATGCGGATCGTCATCGAGGTGCAGGCCCCCAGCCCGGCGGCAAGGAAGCCATAGGGCGACATGCCCTGGTTCGTGCCGCCCACGTCCTCGGGCTCGTCGGCCTGCGCATGGTGCCAGGGTCCCGACTGGATGTCCTGCAGGAAGCCGTCGGGGTCGGATTCGCTCACCCGGACAACGCCCTCGGGCGCATCGGCCGGCGGCTCGGGCTGTTTCAGGTCGAGATAGCGCCGCGCCCAGGCGGCGATCACGGAGGCCGCGTAATCCGCGTCCTGCGGCCGGCTTACCAGATGGTCGGCGTCGTCGAGGGTGACGAAGCTCTTGGGATGGCGGGCGTTGGTGAAGATGCGCGTGGCGTTCTCGATGCCCACCACCTTGTCGCGCGGCGCGTGCATCACCAGAAGTGCGCGGCGAAGATTGCGGATGTCCTCCACCAGGTCGGCGCCCTCCACGTCCTCGAGGAACTCCGCCGAGATGGTGAAGGGCCGCCCGCCCAGATCGACCATGGCGCGGCCCGCCTTGCGGATTTCGTCGAGACTGGCGCCGAAATTGCGGGTGACATGCTCGGGATCGCAGGGCGCGCCGAGGGTGGCGACCGCGCGCGCGCTCTGGATCCGGCGCGCCGCGCGCAGCACCGCCGCGCCGCCCAGCGAGTGCCCGATCAGGAGCGACGGCGCGATGCCGCGCGCCTCGAGCGCCGCGGCGGCGGCGACCAGATCCTCGACGTTGGAGCTGAAGGAGGTATTGGCGAACTCGCCTTCGGAATGGCCGAGCCCGGTGAAGTCGAAGCGCAGCACCGCGATCTCCATCGCCGCGAGGCGGCGCGCGATGCGCCGTGCGGCGGCGATGTCCTTGCCGCAGGTGAAGCAATGCGCGAAGAGCGCGGTGGCCAGCGGCGCGCCCGCCGGTCGCTCCAGCCGCGCGTCGAGGGCGTGCCCGTCATGCCCCTCGAAGGTGAAGCGCTCGCTCTGCATCGCATCTCTCCCGGCCCGTGCTCCGCACGCAACCTGTCGGCGGGGCGCGCCCGGTGCAAGTCGGCTCCCGCCGAGATCGAAAACGCGCGCCGGGACCGCCCGTCAGGGAAGCCCGGCTTCATGCGCTCGGAAAGGAATGCAACCTGCGCCTGCCCCGCGCGCGGGCCGTGGTCTTTTCGATCCACACCTTCGTGCTTGCGCGCTCAGATCATGGCGGCAAGGCTGGGGATCGGGGCGCCTGAGGCCGCGAGGGAAATGAAGGTGCCGGTGAGCGCGAGGGCGTGCGCATTGAGCCGGAAGTCCTCGCCCCTGCACAGGTTGTAGACGGCGAGCGATGCGCCGACCGGCGGGGCGAGCAGCGCGACCGAGGCATTGACCGTCCAGGTGGCGAGCCGGGCCTCGATGGGAAGGCGCGCGCCTGCCTCGGCCTCGTCGAGGCGAGAGGTCTTTTCGTACCGGGGGTCCTGTTCGAAACGCCATTCGTCGTTCAGCCGCGCCTCGAGCGTGTCGATTTCGGGGAAGATCCCGATGCCCGCGCCGGGGTGCTTCCTGCGCGGCGACTCCCGGCACGGATCCCCGGCGACCCCATCGGGCGCAAGACCGGGCCGCACCCCCTTGGCAAGGTGCAACTCGGTCTGGAAGCGCGCGCCCGTCATCAGCCCTGCGCATTCAGGCAGGCGGACGAAATCCGCCTCGGTCCGGTCCACGAAAAGATCCACGATCTGGCCCAGCACCGCCGACAGGAGCGGCGCGTCTGCGCGCATCGCGTCCCGTGCGAAGACCTGGACCGAGATCAGCGCGCCCGGCGCGACAAGGTCCGGATAGGCTTCGGCGAAGACATCCAGTCCTTCCTCATACTCGCTTTCGGGCACGGTCCCGCCCGCTGCTGCGGGGGCGAAGATGTCGAAGCGGGCGCCCACCGTGCGCCCGGCGACGGACTGAGGATCGTCGGCGCGTTCCCCTGCGACCCATTCACCGGTCGCGCGAAAGGCAGTTTCGACGTCGCGCCTCAGCGCCGGCACGTCGAACGCTCGCGTCGTGCCGAACACGAGAACCGCGTGACAGATCACTCCCTGGCCGGACATGGCTTCCTCCGCATTCCGTGCGACTCTTCCCACGGTTGTGGAGGGTAAACAGGGAAAAACTATGTCAAATCCGGGATAGTTGGAGGCAATGTGCTGGCAAAGGAAAGATTGTCCGGCTCAGGTGAACAACGAGGCGGACGGCGTTGCCACATGCGTCAGTTTCCGATTCTCTCGGCCGCGTAGGCGATCGCCCTCTGGTAGTTTCCACTGTCGTTCCACGCGCTCAGGACTGCGAAGTTCGCGGTGCCCTCGCCGAAGGGCTGTCCGGCGCGCCAGCCGTGCTGACGCAGCATGTTGGCGGCAGAGGCGAGCGCGTCGACCGAATCGTATGGATCGGCACGCCCGTCGCCATCGGCATCGACACCGAAGCGCAGCCAGTTGCCGGACAGGAACTGCATGTGCCCCAGTTCTCCGGACGGACCGCCGCGGGTCCGGGTGTCGACGACACCCCGATCCACCAGCTTGAGGGCCGCAACGGCGTGCTCCTCGAAGCGCGGATGGCGGCGGCAGTAGGAGGCGAGCGTGACGGCGCCGCCGACAATCGGCGTCTGGCCCAGGTAGCCGCCCCAGCTTGTCTCCAGCCCCCAGATCGTCACGAGGATGCTGCCGGGCACGCCGTAGCCGCGCTCGATCGACTCGAAGAGCGCGGCGTTCCGGCCGAGCTGCCCGCGCGCCTGGTTGATGAAGCCCTGCGCCGAGCCGCCGGACCGCTTCGCAAGAAAGGTGGCCGGATCGCTCTGCGAGACGCCGGTCTGGCTGGCGGGATTCGATTCGAAGCGCCAGGTCAGGTCCGACAGGCGCGCGGCCCTCAGGGCCTCGAGCCCGCGCTGGCTGACACCCTGTGCGCGCGCGTCATGCGCAAGGTTCTGCTTGTAGGTCTCGAAGGCAGCCTTGCTGGTGATGCAGGGAGCGGCCGTTGCAGGCTGGGCGGCGGCCGTCAGCAGGATTGGCAGGGCGGCGGCAAGGGCGGCGAGACGCAGGCGCTGGAACATGAGGACACCGCAGGATCTCTGGCATCGAAAGCCTATCGGACCGGGCGCACAACGCAAGCGCCCGGCGGCGCGTCGGGTCAGATCGGCATCAGCGCCGCGAGGTCGGCATAAGCGCCCGAGTGATCCAGCGCGAAGTACAGCCCCAGCAACGAGCAGGCCTGCGCCGGCAGGCGCGGGTCCGGGCCGTGCCTGAGGTTCACCGCCAGCAGGACGGGCGCGAGGGGAAGGCAGAGCAGCGCGGCCGCCCCGGAAAAGGCCCATGCGGCGAAGCGTTGCTGCGGGCTGTCCTCGCCGGTTTCGCCTTCGGCCTCCGCATCGGCCGCGCGGAAGGCCTCGCGCAGCTGAAGCTCGAAGGCGTTGTCGACGAGCGCGGGCAGTCGGGCGGGCCTCGGCTCGGAGGCGGTGCCCCTCCGGATCGCGCCCGGGCGCATCGGGCGGATGCGGCCGGCCGCGCGGCCCGCGATCTCCATGAAATCCGCCGTGTCGATGCAGCTTCCGTCGGCCTGCCATTCGATTCGACGGGGCGACAGCCGCGCCGCGAGGCGATAGGTCAGATTCAGAAGCAGTGCCTCGCCCTCGGCCGTGGGGCGGGCGGTGGCGCGCTCGGCAACGTGCAGGATCAGCCGCGCAGGGCCGTCGCTGGCCAGCCGGATCGTCGCGACGGCAGTCCGCAGCCAGATCGCGCCGTCGGGAAGCGGCCCGCCGGTCTCGACCTCGTGACCCAATTCGGCGAGCCAGCCTTCGATCCGGTCATGCAATGCGGCCGGTTCGGTTTGCAGGGCCCCGTCAAGCCGGAGGGCCGCGAAGTGGCAAGGCATCTCGAGTGCTGCGGTCATTTCCTTCTCCCGGAACGCGCTCAGGTTGTGAGTACCGGGTGCATTGGGCAGGAATTTGGATCGAATGCGCCCAAAAGCGGGCAGTCGATTTTCGGCGCAGGCAACTCGCGCGAATGCGAACGGGGCGCCCCCGGGGCGCCCCGCGTACCCGCCGAGACGGGAGGTGTTCAGCAGCTGTAGTACATCTGGAACTCGACCGGGTGCGGCGTGTGCTCGTAGAACTCGATCTCTTCCATCTTGAGCTCGACGTAGCCCTCGATCTGATCCTTGGTGAACACGTCGCCTGCGAGCAGGAAGTCGTGATCGGCGATCAGGGCACCCACCGCTTCGCGCAGCGAGCCGCAGACCGTCGGGATGCCTTCCAGCTCCTCGGGCGGCAGGTCGTAGAGGTTCTTGTCCATCGCCTCGCCCGGGTCGATCTTGTTCCTGATCCCGTCCAGACCGGCCATGAGCAGGGCGGCGAAGGCAAGATAGGGGTTGGCCGAGGGGTCGGGGAAGCGGGCCTCGACGCGCTTGGCCTTGGGGCTTTCGGCCCACGGAATACGGATGCAGCCCGACCGGTTGCGCGCCGAATAGGCGCGCAGCACCGGTGCCTCGAAGCCCGGGATCAGCCGCTTGTAGGAGTTGGTGCCGGGGTTGGTGAACGCGTTGAGCGTGCGCGCGTGCTTGAGCAGGCCGCCGATGTACCACAGAGCCTCCTGGCTCAGGTCGGCATACTTGTCGCCGGCAAAGAGTGGCTTGCCGTCCTTCCAGACGGACATGTTCACATGCATTCCGGTGCCGTTGTCGCCGGCGATCGGCTTGGGCATGAAGGTTGCCGTCTTGCCGTAGGCCTGCGCCACGTTCTTGATGACGTACTTGTATTTCTGCAGCTCGTCGGCCTGCTTCTTGAGCGAGTTGAAGATGAGGCCAAGCTCATGCTGGCAGGACGCGACCTCGTGGTGGTGCTTGTCGACGGACATGCCCATGCGCTTCATCGTCGACATCATCTCGGAACGGATGTCCTGCCCGTCGTCGAGCGGGGGCAGGGGGAAGTATCCGCCCTTGATGCCGGGGCGGTGCCCGGTGTTGCCCATCTCGTACTCGGTGTCGGTGTTCCACGAACCGTCCTGCGCGTCGACCTCGTAGGAGACCTTGTTCATCGCGGTCGAATAGCGCACGTCGTCGAACAGGAAGAACTCGGCCTCCGGTCCGAAGAACGCCGTGTCGCCGATGCCCGAGGACTTCAGGTAAGCCTCGGCCTTCTCGGCCGTGCCGCGCGGGTCGCGCTCGTAGGGTTCGCCGGTGTCGGGCTCGCGGATCGAGCAGTGCAGCGCCATCGTCTTTTCCGCGAAGAACGGGTCGAGATAGCCGCTCGCCGGGTCGATCTCCATGTTCATGTCCGAGGCCTCGATCCCCTTCCACCCGTTGATGGAGGAGCCGTCGAACATGAAGCCTTCGTCGAGGAAATCCTCGTCGACCAGGTCGGACAGGACCGTCACGTGATGCATCCGCCCCCGCGGGTCGGTGAAGCGGAGATCGACATAGGCGACCTCCTCGTCCTTGATCGTCTTGAGAACCGAATCCTTGCTCATTTTTCCCTTCGTCCCTTTCGCTTGCTGGGGTCTCGTTCGGGGTGTCAGATCGCGTCCGAGCCGGTCTCGCCGGTGCGGATGCGGATGGCCTGTTCGACCGGGCTGACGAAGATCTTGCCGTCGCCGATCTTCTCGGTCTTGGCGGCGGCCACGATGGCGTCAACGGCGGCCTCGACCTGATCGTCGTCGAGCACCACCTCGATCTTCACCTTCGGCAGGAAGTCCACCACGTATTCCGCGCCGCGATAGAGCTCGGTATGACCCTTCTGGCGGCCGAAGCCCTTCACCTCGATCACGCTCAGCCCCTGCACGCCCACGTCCTGCAGGGCCTCCTTCACCTCGTCGAGTTTGAACGGCTTGATGATCGCTTCGAGCTTCTTCATGGCGGCCTCCTCGCTCCGTGCCGTTCGGGTCAGATCACGGCGTCCCGGGGGGCTCAATCGAAACCGGGCAGGGGGTGCTGCGCGGCAAGGGTGCCCGAAACGCGGTGGCGCGGATTTGATCGTTGCGATCAATAATTGTGCAGAATGTGAATCGCGTGCCGCCCGCCGTGCACTTGCGGAGCCGGACGGTGGGCGCTCATAACCTAAGGGCAGCCGCACTGCCAGGAAAGGGCCGATACCATGACCGGACCGAGCCGACCCGTGCAGGTCGCGGAACCGCTGGTGACTGCGGCGCAGATGCGCGCGCTGGAGGCGGCCGAAATCGACGCGGGCCGCGTCAGCGGCTGGGAATTGATGTGCCGCGCGGGCGAGGGGATCGTCGATGCGATCCTCGCTGCCTGGCCCGACCTGGCCGCTCGCCCGCGGCGGGCCGTCGTGTTGTGCGGCCCCGGCAACAACGGCGGCGACGGCTTCGTCGTCGCGCGGCTGCTCTTCGGCCGCGGATGGCGCGTGCGGGTCCTGCACTGGGGCACGCGCGACAGGATGTCCGAGGATGCGCAGGCCGCGCACGACCGCTGGGCCGCGCTGGGACCGGTCGAGCCGATGGAGGCGCGAGCGATCGCGGACCTGCGGGCCGATCTTTTCGTCGACGCGATCTTCGGCACCGGGCTCTCGCGCGAGGTGCCGGAGCTGGTGCGCGCGGCGCTGGGCGCCGCCCGGCAGGCGGCGGACGCAAGCGCTGGGCGCCTGGTGGCGGTGGACATGCCGAGCTGGTTCTCGTCGGATTCGGGCGCGCACCTGGGCGGAGGCGATCCGGCGCGCTTCGACATGGTGGCAGCGGTGCGGCCGATGAAGCTGGGCCAGTTCACCGGCGATCTGCCGAACCACGTGGGCTGCGTTGAGCCCGTCGACATCGGCCTGCCCGCGCCGCCCACGGCGGTGCGCCTGTCGGGACCGCCCGAGGGGCTGGAGAAGCGTGCCGGGACCGGCGCGCACAAATACAAGAATGGACACGCGCTGGTGCTTGCGGGCGGGGCCGGGCGCACGGGCGCGGCGCGCCTTGCCGCGCGCGCGGCGCTTCGCGTGGGCGCGGGGCTGGTGACCCTTGGGGCGCCGGCCGCCGCGCTGCCGGAATGCGCCGCGCAGCTCACCGCCGTGATGCTGCGCGAGGTCGGTGACGGCGCGGCGCTGGAGGCCGCGCTGCGGGACGAGCGCCTCAACGCGCTCTGCCTGGGCCCCGGCCTTGGTGTCGATGCGCGCGGCGCGGACCTGTTGGCCGCGGCGCTCGCCTCCGGCCGGGCCGTGGTGCTGGATGCGGACGCGCTGACGCTGCTCGCGAGCCAAGAGGCGCCCTTCGCGCAGCTTCACGCGGGCTGCCTTCTGACCCCGCACATGGGCGAATTCGCGCGGCTTTTCCCCGATCTCGCGGAGCGGGTGAAGACGGAGGCGGCACAGGGCTATTCGCGCGCGGACGCGGTGCAAGAGGCTGCCGCGCGGGCGGGCTGCGCGGTGCTGCTGAAGGGAGCGGACACCTTCGTCGCGGCGCCGGACGGGGCGGTCGCGCTCAACGCCGCGCTCTACGGGCGTGCCGCGCCCTGGCTTGCCACCGCGGGGGCCGGCGACGTCCTGTCAGGCCTTGCCGCCGGGCTGATGGCGCGCGGGGTCGAGTCTGCAAGTGCCGCCGAGGCCGCCGCCTGGCTGCACGTCGAGGCCGCGCGGCTGACAGGCCCCGGCCTGATTGCGGAGGATCTGGCAGAGGCGTTGCCGCGGGTGCTTGCCGCGCTGAAGCGATAGGCAGGCGGCCGTCCCGCTCGATCCGGGGCACCGCGCCGTCACGCGTGTTCGACCGCCGGCGCCGCGCTGGCCAGTTCAAGCCCGTCCGCGTAGATCAGGTGCGGCCGGTCGAAGATCAGCGTGAACAGCCGGATCGGACCGGTCCCCAGCGCCTCGACAGTCTCGCCGTCGACGAGGCATGACAGCGTCACAAGTCCCTGCGACCGGCCGATCATGGCCTGCGCCGTCGCGCCGCTCAACAGCACCCGTTGCGCCGCCGGCAGGATCAGATCGCCCGCCGGCCGCTCGCGTCCGAAGCAACCGGCGGAGACCTGCACCCGCGGCACCACGGCTGCGCAAGCGTCGAGTGCGCGCAGGGTCACGAGGCCCGCATCGCGCGTGATGATCCGGTCACCCGGCACCAGGTGTTCGACCGGAAGGATGCCGTCCTGGGCGTAGATCGGCGTGCCGAGCGGCACACCATGCAAATCCGTCGCCGCCCGCGCCTCACGCGCGACCGCCGCGGCACGCCCAAGCGTGTCCCGGGTCATGTGCTGCCCCTTTTCCTGCCTCAGTCTTTTTTCTTTGTGCCCCAGGGTAGCTGAACGAAGGGTTGTCGTCGCGCGGAAAGCCGCGCGCGATCCCCTCTCGCCTCGGACTGTGGCCTCTGGTAGACACAAGGCCGCGCGGGTGTGGCGGAACTGGTAGACGCACTTGGTTTAGGTCCAAGCGCCGCAAGGCGTGGGGGTTCGAGTCCCTCCACCCGCACCAA
>NZ_JBKHAQ010000146.1:0-5656 GCF_046542825.1 Rhodosalinus sp.
CATGAGCGACGGAAAATCCTTGCAAGGATTTTCCCAAGGCCTTTCCAAAGGCCTTGGGCGTGCCGGCCCGCTTTTGTCGGTCGAGGGCGTCACCAGGCGTTACGGCGCGCGGATCGGCTGCGCGGATGTGTCCTTCGATCTCTGGCCCGGCGAGGTCATGGGCATCGTGGGCGAGAGCGGGTCGGGCAAGACCACGCTCTTGCGCTGCCTCTCGGGGCATCTGACCCCGGACCGGGGCCGCGTGCTCTACGACATGAACGGCCAGCCGACCGACACGCTGACCCTGACCGAGGCAGAGCGGCGGCGCCTGATGCGCACCGACTGGGCCTTCGTCCACCAGAACCCGCGCGACGGGCTCCGCATGGGCGTCAGCGCCGGCGGCAACGTGGGCGAGCGGCTGATGGGCACCGGCGCGCGGCACTACGGGCGCATCCGCGCCGCCGCGCTCGACTGGCTGGGCCGGGTCGAGATTGCCGCCGACCGGATCGACGACCGTCCGTCGGCCTTCTCCGGCGGAATGCAGCAGCGGCTTCAGATCGCGCGCAACCTCGTCACCGGGCCGCGGCTGGTCTTCATGGACGAGCCGACCGGGGGGCTCGACGTGAGCGTGCAGGCGCGGCTGCTGGATCTCTTGCGCGGCTTGGTGCGCGAGATGGGACTCTCGGCCGTGATCGTGACCCACGATCTTGCCGTGGTGCGCCTGCTGGCCGACCGGCTGATGGTGATGCAGGGCGGTCACGTCGTCGAACAGGGGCTCACGGATCAGGTGCTGGACGACCCGCAGCACGCCTATACCCAGCTGCTCGTCAGCTCGGTGCTGCAGGCATGAGGGGGCGCGGACCATGATCCGGGCGTTCCACCTCTCGGGCGGGGGACTGTGCACCATCGCGGAGCAGGCAGGCGTCCTGCAGCGGAAGACCGCGCTTCTTCCCGATGCGATGCGTGGCGTCGTCAGGATCGAGCGGGCGGTGATCGTCAGGATCCTCCCGGTGGTCGCCGTGATCTTCCTGCCGCCCGCGCTGATCGCCGCGATCTGCGGGATGAGCTTCACGGTGATGCCGGAACCGGGCTGGCATTTCGGCCATCCGATGGCGCTGGGCCTTATGGTGGCTTCCGTGTTGGGGGCGCCGGTGATCTTCCGGTGCAAGGGGTGGTTCTGATGGCGGTGATCGAGATCGAGGGCGTGGCGAAGGACTTTACACTGCACCACCAGGGCGGCGCCGTGATCCCGGTGATGGCGGGCGCGCGGCTGTCGGTCGCGGCGGGGGAATGCGTGGCGCTCACGGGCGCGTCCGGAGCAGGCAAGTCCACGCTGATGCGGATGGTCTACGGCAACTACCTTGCCCGCGCCGGGCGGATCGAGGTCTGCGGCGTGGACGTGGCGCAGGCCGGCCCGCGCGAGATCCTCGCGCTGCGCCGCGACCGGCTGGGCTACGTCAGCCAGTTCCTGCGCGTGGTCCCCCGCGTGCCGACGCTGGAGGTCGTGGCAGAGCCGCTGCTGGCGCTGGGCGAAGACCGCGAGGCGGCGCTGGCGCGGGCGCGTGACCTGCTCGCCCGGCTGAACCTGCCGAAGGCGCTGTGGCAGTTGTCGCCCACGACCTTCTCGGGCGGCGAGCAGCAGCGGGTGAACATCGCCCGCGGTTTCGCCCACCCCTATCCCGCGCTCCTGCTCGACGAGCCGACGGCAAGCCTCGACCCCGCGAACCGCGAGGTGGTGCTGACGCTCATCGAGGAGGCCAAGGCGCGCGGCGCCGCGATCCTTGGCATCTTCCACGACGCGGAGGCGCGCGCGCGGGTCTGCGACCGCGAGGTGGACGTGGGCGCCTTCACCCCGCGGGCGGCGGCATGAGCGGACGGCTGATCGCCGTGGTCGGCCCCTCCGGCGTGGGCAAGGATACCGTGATGGCGGCGATGGCCGCGCGCCGGCCGGATCTGCACATCGTGCGCCGGGCCGTCACCCGGCCTGCGTCCGGGACGGAACCCTTCGCGCCGGTGACGGAGGCCGAGTTCGCCCGCCGCGACGCCGCCGGCGAGTTCGCGCTGGCCTGGCGCGCGCACGGGCTGGCCTATGGCCTGCCGCGCGCGGAGCTGGCCGGGCTGGCCGAAGGGCGCGATGCGCTCGCCAACCTGTCGCGGCGCGTTCTGGGAGAGGCGAGGACGCGCTTCCCGCGCCTCGTCGTGCTTGCGCTGCACGCGCCTGCCGACGTGCTCGCGCAGCGGCTGTCCGGTCGGGGCCGCGAAACGGCCGAAGAGATCGCGGAGCGCCTCGCGCGGGAGGCGCCGTTGCCCGCCGGACTCGACGTGGTGCGGATCGAGAACGCGGGCACCGTGGACGCGGCGGCCGAGGCCGCGCTTGCCGCCCTCTACCCGGAAAGGGCGGCCTCGTGAATCAGGTGGAAGCGCCCCGCGTCGTCCTCTCCCAGAAGCGCCAGCGCCTGCAGCCGGTAGGGCCGCGGCAGGACAGGCGCGAAATGCGCGGCGAGCGCCACCTGCGCGGCCTCCCGGTCGCCCGGCGGCAGGGGGCCGGTCAGCGTGACGTGAAAACGGAATTCCTCCATCACATAGGGATAGCCCCAGCGGGCCAGCAGCGCCTCCTGCCGCTCGGTCAGCCCGGCGGCGCGGCGGCGGGCGAGGTCCGCGTCCGATGGGGGATCGCGGAAGGCATCGAGCGCCGCGACCGTCGTCGCGGCGATGCGGCCAAGGTCGTGCGCAGAGCCCTCCGGCCGCAGGGCGAGGAAGGGGCCGATGGCGGCCACCGTCAGCCCCTCTGCCTGCCCGGCCTCGGTCGCGGCACAGAAGGCGTCGAAGGCCGCGACAAGCTCTGCTTCGCTGCGCCCCTCCGCCAGCCGGAAGGGCGGCTTGACCGTGGCGTGAAACCCGTAGCGGCGCGGCCGTTCGGTCAGCGCCTCCGCGCTTCGGGGCAGACCGGCGACCGACGGGTGCGGCACATCACGCCCGGCTCTTGCATCCCACCCCAGCCAGGCAGCCCCCGCAGCGCCCAGCGCACTGTCCGGCAGGGCATAGATCGCATATCGACGCCAGCGCATGATCCCTCCTTCGCAACACAAGGCCGCAGATGACACGCGAAACCATCCTCGCCAATGCCCGGCTGATCCTGCCCGACCGCGTCGTGACCGGGCGGCTGCACCTTTCGGACGGCGCGATCGCCGCTGTCGAGGAAGGCGCAGGGGTGCCCCCGGGCGCGGAGGACTGCGGCGGCGACTGGCTGGCGCCCGGGCTGGTCGAGTTGCACACCGACAACCTCGAACGCCACATCGAGCCGCGCCCCGATGTCGACTGGCCGCACGCCGCGGCGCTGGTCGCCCATGACGCCGAGCTTGCCGGCTGCGGCATCACCACGGTCTTCGATGCGCTGCGCGTGGGGTCGAACCCCGGCGGGCGGCGGCGCTACCTGCCCTATGCCCGCAGGCTGGCAAGCGAGTTGCTGGAGCTGCGCGCCGCGGGCGCGCTCCGGATCAGCCATTTCCTGCATCTGCGCGCCGAGATCTGTTCCGAGACGCTGCCCGAGGAAATGGCCGAGTTCGGTCCCGAGGATCGCGTCGGTATCGTCAGCCTGATGGATCACACGCCGGGCCAGCGGCAGTTCCGCGACCTCGACAAGCTGCGCGCCTATGTCATCGGCAAGCGCGGGCTGAGCGAGGCGGATTTCGTCGAGCATGTGGCCGAGCTGAAGGAGTTGCGCGCCCGGATCGGCGACGCGCACGAGGTGGCCGCGGTGGCCGAGGCCCGCCGCTACGGCGCCGTGCTGGCCAGCCACGACGACACCAGCGCCGAGCACGTCGCCACCTCCGCGCAGCACGGCGTGGGCCTTGCCGAGTTTCCCACCACCCATGAGGCCGCGCGCGCCTGCCGCGAGCACGGCATCCCGGTGATGATGGGCGCGCCGAACCTGATCCGCGGCGGGTCGCACTCGGGCAACGTGGCGGCAGAGGACCTGGCGCGCGCCGGCCTGCTCGACATCCTGTCGTCCGACTATGTGCCGGCTGCGCTGCTGCTGGGGGCGGTGCAGCTTGGCCGGCTCTGGGGCGACATGGCCCGCGGCATCGCCACCGTCACCCGCGCGCCGGCCGAGGCCGCCGGGCTGTCCGACCGCGGCACGCTGATCCCGGGACGGCGGGCGGACGTGATCCGTTTCGCCGAACGCGCGGACGTGCCGGTGCTGCGGGGCGTCTGGGTGCGCGGCGCGCGCGTGGCTTGATGTCCCAAGAATGGCGCCGGAGCGTTGAGCGCCCCTGCGCCGGGAAGGGCTCATCGCGCCCTTCCGGGCGCTCTTCGCCGGCTGCGGCGCGAAGAGGGAGTACCGGGACCGATGAGCGCCCGCGCGCGCGGCTCCCGCTTGCGCCGTGCCCTTCGCAGCCGCCGGGTTCCATGTAGCGACGGAGCCGCGATGCGCCGCGCTCCCCTGGCGTCTGCCGCTGCCGCCCTACCGCCGGCGCAACGTGTCGCCGTAGTCGATGGTTGGCATCAGCGTCACCACTCTGTCGCCCGCGTCACACCCGGCCACCCGAGCGGCCACGATCCGTGCCGCGCGCTGCCCGATCTCGCGCCGGCAGGCATCCATCGTGGCGATCCGCCGCGGCAGGCCCTGCAGCAGGTTCAGCCCGTTGAACCCGGCCAGCCCGACCCGGCCGGGAATCTCGATCCCCTGCTCGAGCAGCCACAAGAGTCCGCCCGCCGCGATCAGATCGTTGGAGTAATAGAGGAAATCGACGTCCGGCGTGCGTTCCAGCATGTCGCGCGTCATCTCGCGCCCCTTCGCCAGCGCCGAGCCGCCCGAGTAGAAGGCGTGGTCGGCAAGCTCCACGCCCCCCTTGGCCAGCGCCTCGACCAGCCCCTCGAACCGCTTCCGGGCGCGGTGGTCGAGCGGCATCTTGGTGCCCAGGAAGCCGATCCGCCGATAACCTTCGGCAAGGATCGCGCGCCCCATCTCGCGCCCAGCGCGACGGTGCGAGATGCCCACGGCCGCGTCCACCGGATCGCCGTCGGTGTCCATGATCTCGACCACCGGCATGTGCGCGGCGCGCAGCATCGCGCGGGCGGGTTCGGAATGCTCCAGGCCCGCGACGATCACGCCCGAGGGACGCCAGGACAGCATCTCGTAGAGGACGCGCTCTTCCTTCTCGGGCAGGTAGCCGGTGACGCCCACGACCGGTTGCAGGCCCGTCGCTTCCAGTTCCTCGCTGATCCCTGCCAGCACCTCGGGGAAGACCAGGTTGCCGAAGGAGGGGATGATCACTGCCACGAGGTTGACGCGCTGGCTCGCCAGCCCGCCCGCGATCCGGTTGGGCACGTAGCCCAGGGCGCGAACGGCGCGCATCACCCGGTCTCGCGTGGCCTCCGACACCTCGCCGCGGTCCCTGAGCACGCGGCTCACCGTCATCTCGGACACGCCCGACGCCTCGGAGACGTCGCGCAGGGTCAGGGGGCGTTTCTGCCGTCGGTTCAATGTCGTGCCGGCCTCCGGGCGGGGATGCAGATGCTAGCGCGCTCCCGCCCGACAACGCAAGCGGCGCGGGCGGGTGACAAGCCCGTCGCTTCGGTCTATGACGTTACCCGGAGACTCCGTGGCTCAACTGGATAGAGCAGCCCCCTCCTAAGGGGCAGGTTGCAGGTTCGAATCCTGCCGGGGTCGCCA
>NZ_JBKHAQ010000147.1:0-5611 GCF_046542825.1 Rhodosalinus sp.
GGCTGGTCCACGTCCGTCCCCTTCGCCACGGCGGTGTGATAGGCCAGAAGCTGCGCGGGGATCGCGTAGAGGATCGGTGTCAGCATCGGGTGCACCGTGGGGACCACGATCCGCCGCCAGACCTCGTCGCCCGCTGCCTCGGCACCTGCGGCGTCGGTGATCAGCAGCACCTGCCCGCCGCGCGCCATGACCTCCTGCATGTTCGACACGGTCTTGTCGAAAATGCCGTCGCGCGGTGCCATGACCACAACCGGCACGGTCTTGTCGATCAGCGCGATGGGTCCGTGCTTGAGTTCGCCCGAGGCATAGGCTTCAGCGTGGATGTAGCTGATTTCCTTCAGCTTCAGAGCGCCCTCCAGCGCCAGGGGATACATCAGGCCGCGGCCCAGGAAGAGCACGTCGCGCGCTTCTGCCAGCCGCAGCGCGGCCTCCTGCAGCGCGGCCTCGATGTCGAGCGCGCCGGTGATCTGCGCCGGCAGCGCGCGGAGCGCCGACAGCCGGTCCGACAGCGCGTCCCTGTCCAGCGCCCCGCGCGCCTCGGCGGCGCGCAGCGCCATCAGCAGCAGCACGGTCAACTGGCAGGTGAAGGCCTTGGTCGAGGCGACGCCGATCTCGGGGCCTGCATGAATCTGCAGGTCCAGGTCGGCCTCGCGCGCGATGGAACTTTCGGCGACGTTCGTGACCGAGACGATGCGCGCGGCCCGTCCCGCGACGTGGCGCAGCGCGGCCAGCGTATCCGCCGTCTCGCCCGACTGGCTGACGAAGACGGCCAGCGTGCCCGCGCCCAGCGGCGGCTCGCGGTAGCGGTATTCAGAGGCGATATCGACCTCGGCGGGCAGGCCCGCGATCTGCTCGAACCAGTATTTCGCGGTCAGGCAGGCGTAGAAGGCCGTGCCGCAGCCGATCAGCAGCACCCGCTCGATGCCCGCGAAATCCAGTTCGTCGGGGAGGTGCAGGCTGGCGCCGTCGGCGCTGAGCCAGGCGTCGAGCGCGGCGGCGATGGCGCGCGGCTGCTCGGCGATCTCCTTGGACATGAAATGCTTGTGTCCGGCCTTGTCGATCCGCGCGGCCTCTGCCCGGATGGTGCGCACGGGCCGGTTGGCGCGGCGCCCCTCGGCATCGACGATCCGGGCCCCCTTGCGCGTCACCACCGCGCGGTCGCCCTCTTCGAGATAGGTGATGCGGTCCGTCATCGGTGCGAGCGCGATGGCGTCCGAGCCCACGAACATCTCTCCCTCGCCCCAGCCGATGGCCAGCGGGCTGCCGCGCCGTGCCGCCACCATCAGGTCCGGCGCGCCCTCGAAGAGGAAGAGCAGGGCAAAGGCACCCTCGAGCCGGCGCAGTGTGGCATCCGCGGCCTCGACAGGACCCATGCCCTGCGCCATGTGCCGCTCGGTCAGCAGCGCGACGGTTTCTGTGTCGGTCTCGGTCGCGAACTCCGCGCCGTCGGCGGCGAGTTCCGCGCGCAGCGCGCGATAGTTCTCGATGATGCCGTTGTGCACGACGGCGACAGGCCCGGCGCGGTGCGGATGCGCGTTTGCCTCGGTGGGCGCGCCATGCGTGGCCCAGCGGGTATGCCCGATGCCGGCGGAGCCGCGGAGCGGCTCGCGCACCAGAAGGTCCGACAGGTTGACCAGCTTGCCGACGGCGCGGCGGCGGTCGAGATGTCCGTCCTCGTTCAGCGTCGCGATGCCTGCGCTGTCGTAGCCGCGGTATTCGAGCCGGCGCAGCGCCTCGACCAGGATGGGCGCTACCTCATGATTGCCGAGGATTCCGACGATGCCGCACATGGCTCAGGCCCCCTTGCCGCTGCGCGCGCGCAGGATGTCCATCAGGCGGGCCGCGAAGCCCGGCTTGGTCACCTGCCGCGCCCGGCCCAGCGCCAGCGCACCGTCTGGCACGTCCTCGGTGATGACCGAGCCCGAGCCGGTCATCGCGCCTTCGCCCACACGCACCGGCGCGACCAGCATGGTGTCCGACCCGATGAAGGCGCGTGCGCCGATCTCGGTCCGGTGCTTGGAAACGCCGTCGTAGTTGCAGGTGATCGTTCCGGCGCCCACGTTGGTGCCCGCCCCGATCGCCGCGTCGCCCACATAGCTCAGGTGGTTGACCTTCACCCCTTCTGCAAGCGTGGCGTTCTTGACCTCGACGAAATTGCCCACGCGGGCGTCCTCTGCCAGTTCCGCGCCCGGCCGCAGCCGGGCATAGGGGCCCACCACCGCCCCGCGCGACACATGGGCGCCCTCCAGATGGCTGAAGGCGCGGATCGTGGCGCCGGTCTCGACCGTGACGCCGGGGCCGAAGACGACGTAGGGCTCCACCAAAGCGTCGCGCCCGATCACGGTGTCATGCGACAGCATCACCGTGTCGGGCGCGGTGAGCGTCACGCCCGTTTCCAGCAGGTCAGCCCGTGCGCGCGCCTGAAAGGCTGCCTCTGCCGCGGCGAGGTCCGCGCGGGAGTTCACGCCCATCATCTCCGCCTCGGTGCCCAGCACGACCGAGGCGCGCGCGCCGCCCGCGCGGGCAAGCGCCACCACGTCGGTCAGGTAGTATTCGCCTGACGAGGGCGCCGGCTGCACCTGATCCAGCAGCGGCAGCAGAAGCTCCGCGGGCGCGGCCATGACGCCGGAATTGCAGAGCCTGATCTCGCGCTCTTCGGGTGTGGCGCCCTTCCATTCGACGATGCGCAGCAGGTCCTCGCCCTCGGTGACGAGCCGCCCGTAGCGGGCCGGATCGGCCGGCTCGAAGCCCAGCACCACCACCTCCGCCCGCGCCCGCGCGTCCGCCATCGCGGAAAGCGTCTCCGGCCGGATGAAGGGCGTGTCCCCGTAGAGCACCACGACGTCGCCCGCGAAGCCCTGCAGGAAGGGCGCGGCCTGCGCGACCGCGTGCGCCGTGCCAAGCCGCTCCGTCTGTATTGCGATGCCGGCCTCTGGCCACTCCTCGTGCGCGGCGGCGGCGACCGCCTCCATGTCGGGGCCGGCCACGACCACGACGCGCTCGGGCGCGAGCGCGAGGCCCGCGCGCAGCGCGTGCGCGATAAGCGGCGCGCCCGCGACCTCGTGCAGCACCTTGGGCCGGTCCGAGCGCATCCGCGTGCCCATCCCGGCCGCCAGAACAACCAGTGCCGTGGCCATTGCCGCCCCTCTCGCCCGTTTCTCTTTGCCAATGCCTCGGTCCCGTATTACCGCTCTTGTGGCATGTCGCAAGGCGGCGTGCCTTCACCAAGGATTTCGCCAAGTGACAAGGAGGCCTGCGTGCGCACCGTGATCTTCGACCTCGACGGCACGCTCGCGGACACCAGCGGCGACCTCATTGCCGCCGCCAACGCCTGTTTCCGCGCGATGGGCACGAGCGACCTGCTGGACCCCGCGCGCGATGCCGCAACCGCGCTGCGCGGCGGCAAGGCGATGCTGCGGCTGGGGTTCGCGCGGCTGGGGCGCGAGGACGACGAGGCGGCGGTGGAGCGGCATTATCCCGACCTGCTGGCGCTTTACGGCGAGGCGATCGACACCCACACCCGCCTCTATCCCGGCGCGATGGAGGCTGTGGCGGCGCTGGGCGGCGCGGGCTTTCGCGTGGGCATCTGCACAAACAAGCCCGAGCGTCTGGCAGAACTCCTGATGACCCGTCTGGGGGTGCGCGACGCCTTCGCCTCGCTGGTGGGGGCCGACACGCTGGCGGTGCGCAAGCCCGACCCGGAGCCGCTGCGCGAGGCGGTGCGGCGTGCGGGCGGCGACCCCGCGCGCTCCGTGCTGATCGGCGACACGGTGACGGATCGCGAGACGGCGCGCGCGGCGGGGGTTCCTTCCGTCCTCGTCACCTTCGGCCCGGGCGGCGATGCGGTGCACGCGCTGGAGCCCGAGGCGGTGATCGGGCATTTCGACGAACTGCCCGACGTGGTGACGCGGCTGCTGCCATAGACGTTGACGGGCGCGCGCCGCAGCGTCATTGAAGGGCCATGACCGAGCGCTTCACCGGCAGCTTCACCCAGCAGGAGCCGATCCCGGAAGAGGGCATCGCGGCGGCGGTCGAGGCGATGCGCCACGGACGGCTGCACCGCTACAACCTCGCCCCCGGAGAGGCGGGCGAGGTGGCGCTGCTGGAAGAGGACTTCGCGGCCTTCACCGGCGCGCGCTACTGCCTTGCCGTGGCGAGCGGCGGGTATGCCATGGCCACGGCCCTGCGCGCGCTGGGCGTCGGCCCCGGCGAGCCGGTGCTCACCAATGCCTTCACCCTCGCGCCGGTGCCCGGCGCGATCGCCAGCCTCGGCGCGCGGCCCGTCTATGTGGGCGTGACCGAAGAGCTCACCATCGACCTTGACGAGCTGGAGGCCAGGGCGGGCGAGGCGCGGGTGCTGCTGCTCAGCCACATGCGCGGCCACATCGCGGACATGGACCGGCTGACGGCGATCTGCGACGCGGCGGGCCTGACGGTGATCGAGGATTGCGCGCACACCATGGGCGCAGCGTGGCGCGGCGTGCCCTCCGGGCGGCACGGCGCGATCGGCTGCTACTCCACCCAGACCTACAAGCACATGAACTCGGGCGAGGGCGGGTTGATCGTGACCGACGACGAAGAGCTGGCGGCGCGGATGGTGCTGCTGTCGGGGTCCTACATGCTTTATGACCGGCATCGCGCCGCCCCCCCGCCCGAGGCCTTCGAGCGGCTGAAATGGGAGACGCCCAACGTCTCGGGCCGGATGGACACCCTGCGCGCGGCGATCCTGCGCCCGCAACTGCGGGTCCTGCCCGAGAAGTGCGCCGCCTGGACTGCGCGCTATCGCGTGCTGGAGGCGGGGCTGCGCGGCATTCCCGGACTGACCCTGATCGAAAGACCGGAAGAGGAGCGTTTCGTCGGCTCTTCCTTCCAGTTTCTTCTGCTGGACTGGCCGGCAGAGGCGGTGGCCGAGGTGGTCGCGGCCTGCGCGGCGCGGGGCGTCGAGCTCAAGTGGTTCGGGGCCGAAGAGCCCGTGGGCTTCACCTCGCGCTACGAGTCCTGGCGCTACGCGCCGGCGCCGCCGATGCCCGCGACGGACAGGGTGCTGGCGGGCCTGCTGGACATGCGGCTGCCGCTGACCTTCAGTCTCGCGGACTGCGCGCAGATCGCGCGTATCGTGTCGGAAGAGGTCGGCGCGCGGGGCGCGCGGCGCACGGCGGCGGAATAGCGGCAGGCGGTTGACCGGGCCGCCGGCCGGGTAGTATTGAACAACTGTTCAATCAGGGGGAGGAGAGGCGATGTTCACGGCCTCCATGCGCTTCGACCTTGGCGAGGATGTCGAGGCGCTTCGCGACACCGTCCACCGCTGGGCGCAGGAGCGGGTAAAGCCATTGGCCGCGCAGATCGACCGCGACAACGTCTTTCCGCACGACCTGTGGCGCGAGATGGGAGAGCTTGGCCTGCTGGGCATCACGGTCGAGGAGGACTATGGCGGCGCGGGAATGGGGTATCTGGCGCATGTCGTGGCGGTCGAGGAGATTGCCCGCGCCTCTGCCTCGGTCAGCCTGTCCTATGGCGCGCACTCCAACCTCTGCGTCAACCAGATCCGCCTCAACGGCACCGAGGAGCAGCGCCGGAAATACCTGCCGCGGCTCGTCTCGGGCGAGCATGT